>NZ_JANMBF010000085.1:0-30136 GCF_031360265.1 Phenylobacterium sp. | reverse complement strand
GCCGCTGGCGGAAGATCGCCTCCCCCGGCGACTCCAGGCGGATCAGCATCGTCACCATCGCCAGCAGCGGCAGGAACAAAAGCAGCGCGAAACCCGCGATCAGCACGTCCAGCGCCCGCTTCGAGCCGCTCGTCGCCACCGCGATGCCGGCGCCGCCCTCGGCCAGGTCGGCGCGCCGCCGCCGCTCCATCGCGCTGTCCCGGTTTGCTACACTCACGACATTCAGATCCTGGTCGTCCGTCACTTTGCCGGCCTCGCCTCGTCCGCGGACCCCCGGAAGCACGCTTAACCGGCCATTTTCCATCTCGGCGCACGAACCCTTAAGCCAAGTCGTCGCTAATGGGACACGCGATCCGAACACCGGGCGTGGAGCAAGAGCGATGCCAGCAGACGTCTCATTCCAACACGTCAGCCCGCGCAGTGCGCCTGTCGAGGCCGCGCCGGGCCGCCGATTTCCGCTGGGCATTGGATTGACGATCGCGGCCTGCGCCTCCGGCGGCCTGTGGTTCGCGGTGGCCGCGGGCGTCCGCGCCCTGTTCTTCTAGCTCAGGCCCCTGAAGGTCTGAACCCCCGCCCTCGCCTCAGCCCAGCTCCGTGGCCTCGTCCAGGGGGCGCTCCGCCAAGCGCCGCAGATACTGCCCATATTCGCTCTTCGCCAGGCCGTCGGCCAGTTTGCCGAGCTGCTGGGCGTCGATCCAGCCGCGACGGTAGGCGATCTCTTCGAGACAGCCGATCCGCAGGCCCTGGCGCTGTTCCACGGCGCGGATGAACTCGCCCGCCTGGATCAGGCTGTCGTGCGTGCCGGTGTCCAGCCAGGCGAAGCCGCGCCCCAGGAGCTCGACGTGCAGTTCGCCGGCCTCCAGATAGACCTGGTTCAGCGCGGTGATCTCCAGCTCGCCCCGATGTGAGGGTTTCAGCGTCCTGGCGAATGCGCTGGCCCGACCGTCATAGAAATAGAGCCCGGTGACCGCGTAGTTGGACTTCGGGACCGCGGGCTTTTCCTCGATGCCCAAGGCCTTTCCATCGGCTCCCAGCTCGACCACGCCATAGCGCTCGGGGTCCTGCACCAGATAGCCGAAGACGGTCGCGCCGGTGGTCCTGGCGCTGGCGGCACGCAGCGAGCCGGTGAAGTTCTGGCCGAAGAAGATGTTGTCGCCCAGCACCATGTCGCTGGGTTCGCCGGCGACGAACGCTTCGCCCAGGATATAGGCCTGGGCCAGACCGTCGGGCTTGGGCTGCACGACGTATTCGATTCTGACGCCCAGCTGCGAGCCATCGCCCAGCAGTCGCTTGAACCCCGCCTGGTCTTCCGGCGTGGTGATGATCAGGATCTCGCGCACGTCGGCCAGCAGCAGCACCGACAGCGGATAATAGATCATCGGCTTGTCATAGACCGGCAGCAACTGCTTGGAGACCGCCAGGGTCAGCGGGTGCAGCCGGCTGCCGGAGCCGCCGGCCAGGATGATGCCACGCCTCATGCCGCCGACCTCTCAACTGCCTGAAGTTCAACCACGATGTCGGCCAGGGCCTCGCGCCAGGGCCGGGGCGTGACGCCAAAGACCCGCTGCAGCCTGCCGGTATCCAGCGTTCCGCGGGCCGGCCGGGCGGCGGGCGCGGCGAACTCGGCGGTGGTGCTGGCCGCGACCTTCGGCGCCTCGGCGCCCAGGGCGAGGTCGAACACGCCCTCCGCCAGGCCCTTCCAGCTCACCTCGCCGCTGTTGGCGAAGTGACAGACGCCAAACACCGGGTCCCCCGCCGGCGCGGCCGCCAGCCGGCCTGCCTGCGACAGGATGAAACGGGCCAGGTCATGGGCCGAGGTCGGCCGGCCGAGCTGGTCGTCGACGACCTTGATCGCCCGCCCGTCGCCGGCCAGCCGCAGCATGGTCTTGACGAAATTCCTGCCGTGGCTGGAGACCACCCACGAGGTGCGCAGCACCAGGGCCCGCGGACAGGCCGCCAGCACGGCCTGTTCGCCCGCCAGTTTCGAGGCGCCATAGACGTTCAAGGGGTGCGGCGCGTCGGTCTCCACATAGGCTGACCCCTTGCGCCCGTCGAACACGTAGTCGGTGGAGATGGCGACGAGGGCCGGCCCATCGGCTCCCAGGGCGGCGGCGATGGCGGCGGGCGTTTCGCCGTTGATGCAGTGGGCGAGCTCCGGCTCGGTCTCGGCCAGATCGACGGCGGTATAGGCCGCGGCGATCACCACCAGGTCCGCCCGCGTCCCGGCCAGGCGCGCGGCGACCGCCGCCGGATCGGCGAAATCGGCCTCGGCGCGGGACAGCGCGGTGATCTCGACGTCGAAGTCGCTGGCCTGCGCCAGGAGCTCGCGGGCGAGTTGCCCGGTCGTCCCGAACTGCAGGACGCGCAAACTCATGCCTTGACCAGGCCCAGCCGCTCGGACTGGAAGCCGCGCTGGCGGATGCCGTCCACCCAGCCAGGGTTTTCCACATACCAGCGCACGGTGTCTTCCATGCCGGCCGCGAGGTCCATGCGCGGCGACCAGCCGAGCTCGGCCCTCAGCTTCGACGCATCGATGGAATAGCGGAAGTCGTGGCCCGGGCGGTCGGCGACGAACCTGATTTTTTCGGCGTGGGCGGTGTTGGCCGGGGCCATGGCGTCCAGGTGCGCGCAGAGGATCTCGATCACCTCGATGTTGCGCTTGGTGCTGTCGCCGCCGATGCAATAGGTCTCGCCCGGACGGCCCTTGCCCAGCACCAGCAGCAGGGCCTCGGCGTGGTCGTCGACGTGCAGCCAGTCGCGCACCTGGCGGCCGTCGCCATAGACCGGGATGGTCTTGCCCTCGAGCGCGCGGGTGATCACCGTCGGGATCAGCTTTTCCGGGAACTGGTAGGGTCCGTAGTTGTTGGCGCAGTTGGTCAGCACCACCGGCAGGCCATAGGTGCGTCCCCAGGCGCGCACCAGGTGATCGGCCCCGGCCTTGCTGGAGGAATAGGGCGAGTTGGGGTCGTAGGGTGTCGCCTCGGTGAACTGGCCGTCCTCGCCCAGCGCGCCGAACACCTCGTCGGTGGAGACGTGGTGGAAGCGAAAGCCCGCCTTTTCGTCCGCCGGCAGGGCGTTCCAGTGCGTTCGCGCCGCCTCCAGCAGGACGGCCGTGCCCATGACATTGGTGCGCACGAAGTCCAGCGGCCCCTCGATGGCGCGGTCGTTGTGGCTCTCGGCGGCCAGATGCATCACCGCATCCGGCCTGTGCCGCGCGAAGATCGCCCGCACGGCGGCCTCGTCGCAGATGTCGGCCTGTTCGAAGGCGTAGCCCGGATTGCCGGCCACGCCGGCCACATTGTCGAGGTTGGCCGAATAGGTCAGCAGATCGACGTTGACCACCTGGTGGCCGTCGGCGATGGCCCGGCGGACCACCGCCGATCCGATGAAGCCGGCCCCGCCGGTGATGAGTATCTTCATTTCGACCCTTAGTAGAACCGCTTTCGTGAACGCATTGCAAAAAGCGCCGTGTCGCCAGGGCGCTCGCGCCTTTAGGCAGCAAGGCTGCCGGCGGGGTCAAGCCAGGTGAGCCAGGTTCCAAGCCAAGTCGCGGCCCTACGTCGGGGCCTTGCGAAGGCGGCGTCAGCACCGCGGGAGGAAGGCGACGCTGGTGGAGCTCGGGAGGGATCGAACCATCCGTCTCCCCGCCGAGGCGGGGCGCTCTGCCACTGAGCTACGGCCCCCAGCGTCAAGTCAACGACGGCGCCGACCCGGCCCCGCCTCACCTGCAACCCATTGACGGGCCGCTACCCCGAATAGTGGAACCTTATGACGCTGGTCGGATAGTCCGACACGCGGCAAGCGGTCCGCGCCCGCAGCAATCCGCCGCTCACCTCCTCATCATGGGTCGCATAGTTCACATAACCCATGATGAACGTTCCCTTGGGATTTCTCACATAGGCGCGTTGGATCATCGAGACCAGGAGGGCCCAGGACGCGCCCTGGTTGCCCGGCTCCGAGGCGCCTTCCAGATAGTAGGTGTTAGCGCCGAAATCCGCCCCGTAATAGGCCGCCAGCGTGGCCCCCGCGCCGACCGCCAGGCGGGTCACGGTATAGTGGGGCGATACGGCCATCCAACCCATGTAGCTGGCCAGGAGGTCAACGACCCGCAGGCCCAGCCCCTTGCGGCGGGAAAGCCCCCACCTCAGGCGAAGCAGCGCCGGGATCGCGCGCATCGAACTGCGGCCGGTCCAGGTCTTGAACCGCAGATCGGGAATGTCGCGCCTGGCGAACTGCGCGCTCTGCCGCGCCCCCTTCCGCATGCCGTAGAAATAGGATTCCCAGCTGTCCCACCGGCTGAAGTCGATCGCATTGACGACCAGAGGCGTCGTCTCCTTGATCGTGACGCCGGGCAGGGCCGACAGCGCCTCATGACGCGGCGGCTCAAGGTTCAGCTCCCAGCCATAGGTGAACTCGCCGGGCCCCAGTTCAGCGAGAAGGGCCGCCATGGCCTCGGGCCAATCGCCGAATTCAGGAAGCAGCTGGATGCGGTCCAGGAACTGGCTGGCGCCGCGCCGGGAGACGCCGACCGCGCATTGGCCGATCTTCACGGCGGCGCCATCGACCTGGCCGTACAGCTCGAAGAGTCGAAGCCTGTATTTCAGACGATGTTTGAGGGTCCAGGCCACCAGGTGCGCGCGGGTTGCATAGACGGAACAGCCGCAGCGTGCGGCAAACGCATCCCAGTCCGCCGCCCTTACGGACGCCAGCGAGACTTCACTTACGGCAACCGTCCGCACAATACTGTCTACCCGAAGACGATCTGCATTACAGTCATAGTCTTCCGCAGATCTATAAGCGTAATTTCGCGCGTCCATCGGTCTATCTCTCTATATTCCGAAGAAACGCGCGGCCAAGTCGTTGGTTCCCATTCGCCGGGGTCCCGATTTCGGCGAGAATAGGCGTCGTGTCCTTCCCAGGAATATCGAAATATCGCACCCGGTCGAACGCATCCGATCCTTATGGAAAACTGCACAGCCCGCTTGGTCCTATACCGTAGCCTCGAAGTACTTCGAAGGCGTTAGCGTGCGATAGAGCACAACACTGTGTCAGACGTCCATGTCGTCTTCTCTATGACGTTGCGCGCCCGAGGGGACCACACCGGCGCCGGCGACGCCGGGTCGTCGCGCGCTTCAGATCACCGCCGCCAGGCGCTTGTCGCGGGCGATGGAGATCGAGGCGGCCAGGTGGGCGATCACCGTAAGCACCACAAACGGGATGACCGCGGCGAAGCCATAGGACAGCGCCTGTTCGCCGTGGGCGGGCTCCATCCGGTCGGCGATCCAGCCCACATAGACCGGTCCCACCCCCAGGCCGACCAAGTTTAGCACGAACAGCAGGATCGCGCCGGTCATGGTGCGCTGGGCCGGCGCGACGGCGTTCTGGGCCACCGTCAGCGCCGGGGCCAGATAGGTCTGGTTCATCAGCAGGGGACCCAGCAGGAACAGCATGGCCAGCTGCCAGGTCGGCGCCCAGATCAGGCCAAGCCAGAACGGGATCGACAGCGCAAAGGCGATGGCCGGCACCCAGGCGAACCACCGCCGGTCCTTGCGGCCTAGCCGGTCCACCAGCCAGCCGGAAACCAGGGTGCCGATCACCCCGGTCGCGCCCAGCGCCAGGGCGTAGTAGGTGGCCACATCGGCGGCGGCCATATGCTTGACGCCCTCCAGGAACTGCGGGTTCCAGATCAGCCCGGCATAGCCCACGAAGGCCGACAACCCGCTGGAGAGGGCGGTCAGAACCAGGGTGCGGTTCGCGAAAAACCCGGCAATGGCGCTGAGCATCGGCGGCGCCGGCGGGTGTTCCGTCGCCCCGTCGAGCAGCAGGTCCAACCCTCCGCGCCGGGGCTCTCGCACCAGCAGCAGCATCAGCACCGCCAGGATCACGCCCGGCGCGCCAACGATCAGGAAGGCTGTCCGCCAGCCATAGGCGAGCGCCAGCTTGCCCCCCAGAAACGCCCCCAGCATGGAGCCGATGGGCACGCCCAGCGAATAGAGCGCCAGCGCCGTCCCGCGGCGATGGGCGGGGAAATAGTCTGAGATCAGGGAATAGGACGGCGGCGACCCGCCCGCCTCGCCGAAGCCCACGCCCATCCGGTAGAGCAGGATCTGCACAAAGCCCTGGGCCGTGCCGCAGAGCGCGGTGAACAGGCTCCAGATCGCGCAGGCCAGGGCGATGATCCACTTTCGGCTCACCCGGTCGGCCAGGTAGGCCACGCCCACCCCGCAGGTGGTGTAGAGCAGGGCGAACGAGGTGCCTCCCAACAGCCCGAACTGGGTCTTCGTCAGGTGCAGCTCCGCCGAGATCTGCTTGCCGAGAATCGAGATGATCTGGCGATCCAGGAAATTCAGCGTGTAGACCACCGCCAGGAACCCGACCACGAAGTAGCTGTAGCCGGCGCCCGACGCAGGCTCGACTCTGGTTGCCGTGGTCATATGTCCCCCCGTCCCTGGACGTCGCGCCAGCGTTCTGGCTGTGATGTCCGATGCGCGTCCCTTGGCTGGCATGTTGCACACGCCCGCATCGCCCGCCAAGCGCGCAGCTGTGACGCGTCGCCTTGACGGTGGGGCGCCAACGCCGCCGCGCCACATCCGCTGTGGACGCGCACAGAATTCCTGGGGCGCCATCGCCTTGCCCGGGTCGCCGGTCGTCTTTAAGTCACCCCTCGGCCTGCCCGGCTGTTGCAAGCCTTCCCAAGGGGCTGCTTTTTCGAACTTTGCTATAAGGTCCGCTGATGGACGCCCGCGTCGCGCCCGACCCCGCAGCCACGAAGCCCGCGCCCATGCTTACCCACCTGCAACGCCTGGAAGCCGAGAGCATCCACATCTTCCGCGAAGTCGTGGCGGAGTGTGAGAACCCGGTGATGCTCTATTCCATCGGCAAGGATTCCGCGGTGATGCTGCGCCTCGCCCAGAAGGCCTTCTATCCGTCCAGGCCGCCGTTCCCGCTGCTGCACGTCGACACCACCTGGAAGTTCCGCGCCATGTACGCCATGCGCGAACGTATGGCGCGCGAGAGCGGCATGGACCTGATCGTCCACAAGAACCCGGAAGCCCAGGCGCGGGGGATCAACCCCTTCGACCATGGCGCGCTGCACACCGACATGTGGAAGACCGAGGGGCTGAAGCAGGCCATCGAACAGCACGGCTTCGACGCGGCCTTCGGCGGCGGCCGGCGCGACGAGGAGAAGTCCCGGGCCAAGGAACGCATCCTGTCGTTCCGCTCGGCCCAGCACCGCTGGGATCCCAAGCTGCAACGCCCGGAGCTCTGGCGGCTCTACAACACCCGCAAGGGTCCGGGAGAGACCTTCCGGGCCTTCCCGATCTCCAACTGGACCGAGCTCGACATCTGGCAATACATCTACCTGGAGGACATCCCCATCGTGCCGCTCTATTTCGCCGGGGTCCGTCCGGTGGTGGAGCGCGACGGCAACCTGATCATGGTCGATGACGAGCGCATGCGGCTGCTGCCCGGCGAGGTCCCGCAGATGCGCTCGATCCGCTTCCGCACCCAGGGCGACTTCCCGCTGACCGGCGCCATCGAGTCGACGGCGGCCACCCTTCCCGAGATCATCCAGGAGATGCTGCTGGCCACCACCTCGGAGCGCCAGGGCCGGGTCATCGACCACGACCAGGCCGCCTCGATGGAAAAGAAGAAGCAGGAGGGGTACTTCTGATGGCCCTCATCGCCCCCCGTCTACCTCGCGCCGTCGCTCCGCGACGGGGGAGGTAGAATGGCCCACGTCTCCGACCTCATCGCCGAGGACATCGAGGCCTATCTCCACGCCCACCAGCACAAGTCGCTGCTGCGGTTCCTCACCTGCGGCTCGGTGGACGACGGCAAGTCGACGCTGATCGGCCGCCTGCTCTACGACTCCAAGATGATCTTCGAGGACCAGCTGGCGGCGCTGGAGGCGGATTCCCGCAAGGTCGGCACCCAGGGCGGCGAGATCGACTTCGCCCTGCTGGTGGACGGGCTGGCCGCCGAGCGTGAGCAGGGCATCACCATCGACGTCGCCTACCGCTTCTTCTCCACCGACAAGCGCAAGTTCATTGTCGCCGACACCCCGGGCCATGAACAATACACTCGCAACATGGTCACCGGCGCCTCGACCGCCGACGCCGCGGTGATCCTGATCGACGCGCGCAAGGGCGTGCTGACCCAGACCCGTAGGCACAGCTACCTGGTGAACCTGCTGGGCATCCGCCACATCGTGCTGGCGGTCAACAAGATGGACCTGGTGGATTGGAGCCAGGCCCGCTTCGACGAAATCGTCAACCAATACCGCGCCTTCGCCGACCAGATCGGCGTGCGCGAATTCACCGCCATCCCGATGTCGGCCCTGCGCGGCGAGAACATCACCGAGCCCAGCGCGCTTGCGCCCTGGTATGCCGGCCCGCCCCTGCTGCGCTGGCTGGAGGCCGCGCCGGTGGAGGACGACCTGCGCGGCGCGCCGTTCCGCCTGCCGGTCCAGTGGGTCAATCGGCCCAACCTCGATTTCCGCGGCTTTTCCGGGATGATCGCGTCGGGCGTCATCCGCCCCGGCGACAGGATCAAGGCCCTGCCCTCGGGCCGGGAGAGCACGGTCGACCGCATCGTCACCCTGACCGGCGACCTGCCGCAGGCCGTGGCCGGCCAGTCCGTCACCCTGACCCTGGCCGACGAGATCGACATCAGCCGCGGCGACGTGCTGGCCGCCGCCGCCAGTCCGCCGGCCGTCGCCGACCAGTTCGAGGCGACGCTGGTGTGGTTTGACGAAGAGGCCATGCTGCCGGGCCGGCCCTATCTGATGAAGCTGGGCGCGCGCACCGTCGCGGCCCAGGTCTCCGAACCCAAGTTCAAGGTCAACGTCAACACCCTGGAGCACCTGGCCGCGCGCCGCCTCGAGCTGAACGAGATCGGCGTCTGCAACCTGTCGCTCGACGCCCCCATCGCCTTCGACCCCTATGCGCGCAGTCACGACCTGGGCGGCTTCATCCTGATCGACCGGATTTCCAACCGCACGGTGGCGGCCGGAATGCTGCACTTCGCGCTGCGCCGCAGCCAGAACATCCACTGGCAGGCGATGGACGTGGACAAGACCGCGCGCGCCGCGGGCAAGGGGCAAAAGGCGCGCGTCGTCTGGCTGACCGGCCTGTCCGGCGCGGGCAAGTCGACCATCGCCAACCTGGTGGAAAAGCGCCTGGCCGCCGAAGGCCGCCACACCTACCTGCTCGACGGCGACAATGTCCGTCACGGCCTCAACAAGGACCTGGGCTTCACCGAGGCCGACCGGGTCGAGAACATCCGGCGCGTCGCCGAGGTCGCCAAGCTGATGGTCGACGCCGGCCTGATCGTGCTGGTCTCGTTCATCTCGCCGTTCCGCGCCGAGCGGCAGATGGCCCGCGACCTGATGGGCGACCGCGAGTTCGTCGAGGTGTTCATCGACACGCCGATCGCCGAGGCGGAACGGCGCGACGTCAAGGGGCTCTACGCCAAGGCCCGCGCCGGCGAGCTGAAGAACTTCACCGGCGTGGATTCGCCCTACGAGGCGCCGGAGGCGCCGGAGATCCGCATCGACACCACCCGGGCCACGCCCGAGCAGGCCGCCGAGCGGATTTTCGACTGGCTGGAGGGCGGCGGGTTCGATCCGGTGATCTGACGGGCGCCGCCCTGCCGTCGGCGCAAAGAAAAAGAGCCCCGGCGCGAACCGGGGCTCTCTTGTCTTGTACGCTCGGCCTGGATCAGGCCGTGACGGCGACCCGACGGCGGCGAAGCACCGCGCCCAGACCGAAGAAGCCCAGGATCATCATCGCCCAGGAGGTCGGCTCCGGCACCGTGGTCAGCGAAACGCCATCCAGCAGGGCCGCCGGGGGCAGGCCCAGCGGGGTGCCGATCGAGAGGAACGACAGCAGCTGGCTGGTGCTCGTGGCGGTGAACCTGTGGGTCACCGTGAACCAGCCCTGCGCATCCTTGCTGGGGTTCGAGACGATCGCGGTGGTGAAGGTGTCCGCGCCGAAATCGACCTTCAGCTTCTCGGTCGTGGCGCCGACACGGCTCTTGTATTGCGCGACCGCCCAGTCGAACGACAGCGTGTAGACCTTGCCGATCTTCAGACCGTTGATCATCTGCTGAAGCGGACCGTTGGCGCTGGTGTCGCCATCCAGCACCACAAAGGCGCCGCCGTCGGGATCGGGAACCGGCGGAAGCTTCCAGAGATACTGGCCCTGAGCTCCGGTTACGGTGCTGCCGGTTGGATTGAAGCGGTCGCGGGCATTGATGGTCGTCGCCACCGTCCCGTTGGGCTCCCACACGTTGAAGGCCTTCACGGACGGCGAGGTCCAGCCGAGCAGGGTCTGACCGTAGACCCAGGAAGCCCCGAATTCGTGCGCGAACTTCTGCGAGCTGGTTTCGAACCCGCCATTCACGACAAGGTTGACAGCGGCATGGGCGCTGCTGCTCACCGCCATCACGGCCGCAATGGCCGAAATTGTCTTAAGTTTCATACGGTGTTCACTCCTCAACCCTGTCCAGATCACGATCAGCCTTAGTAAGTTTGTGTTATCCAATTTCGCATTCAACGAGTCAAACGAGTGCACGCAGGAGGCGAAATTTTAATTCACGTGAGCCGATCTGCCTCCCAAAGGAGGCCAGTTGCACTCTATCTGATACGCAAACGGGCGCCTAGCGGCCTCCTGGGGCGCGCAAGCTTGGCCTTAGCGCAATGCCGCGGCGCCACGCCAAGGTGAAGTCCCCGGCGCCCTGGATCGCCGCGGCCGGCCTGGCGCTGGGCGCGATCTGCGCGGGCCTTGGCCTGCTGTCATTGGGCGGCGCCTTCAGCGCCCGGCTTGACGTGCTGACCCACCTGGCGCCGCTTTGGGGTCTCGGTGCGGTCGTCGGCGTCGCCCTGGCGGCCAGGGGCAGACGGTCCAACCTCGTGCACGCGACCCTCCTGGCCACCATCGCCCTGGCCGCGGGCGCGCTGTTGATCGCCCCGGAATTCCTGCGATCGACCGGTCCCGTGGCGCCGCCCGCAGCGCCCGGACAGCTGAAGATCATCCAGTTCAACGCCTCGCGCGACAATCCGCGACGGGCCGGGATCGTCGACTGGCTGGTCGCCGAACGGCCCGATGTCGTGATGATCGAGGAAGCCACCCCGGCCTTACGTGACGCCATCCTCGCCCGGACCGGCTGGCATGTGGCCGGCGCCGCCACGACCGCGATGATCTTCACCCCGGCTCCCTACCTGGTCATGCGCCGCCCCACGGTCGGGCCGGGCTCGAAGCTGGTCTGGGTCAACGCCACCTATGCGAGCGCCAGCGGACCCTTCGAGGCGGTGGTCACCCACTTCACCTGGCCCACGCGGGCCATCCATCGCGGCCAGAGCCTGGACATGCGCCGGGTGCTGGCCGAACTCCCCCGCGACCGGACCATCCTGGCCGGAGACTTCAACTCGACGCCCTGGTCCTTCACCCGCCGGGCCGACGACCGGGCCTTCGGACTGCTGCGGCGCGACCGCGCGCTGGCCTCCTGGCCCGCCGATGGAGTCGGGGTCCGGGGCGTCGCGGCCCCCTTCCCGTTCCTGCCGATCGACCACGTCTATGCCGGCGCCGGCTGGGCGACGGTGAGCGTCCGGCGCGGGCCGCGCCTGGGATCGGATCACTATCCCGTGGTCGTCACCCTGGCCCCCATAGCGGCCCCGACAGCGCGCGCCGGCGCGTGGGCGACGTCGGCGGCGGTGAAGTCGCGCAGCACGGCGGCGAACTCCAGCATGATCCCGTTGGGGTCGCGGAAATAGACCGAGCGCACCCAGACGCCCTCGTGCACCGCCGCCGCCACGCCCATCGGGCTGTCGTCGTGATTGACCACCATCGGCACCGAGACCTCGACGCCGGCCGCCTGCAGCCGTGCGACCGAGGCTTCCAGCTCGCCTTCGTCCAGGTGGAAGGCGACGTGGTTCATTGAGCCCACCGCGGTCTTGGGCTCGCTGGGGAAATGCTTCACCGAGGCCACGCCCGGCGCCTGCGGCGGCGTATCGGGCCACCAGAAGAACGCCAGCAGCGACTCGCCGCCGCAATCGAAGAAGAAGTGCTGCCCGCCGTCCGGCAGACCCACGGTCTTGACCAGCGGCATGCCCAGCGCCTCGGTATAGAACTTGACCGTCTCGGCCATGTCGCGACAGACCAGCGCGAGATGGTTGATGCCCTTGGTCTGCATGGGGTTCACCCTCAGAATTCCAGAACGATCTTGCCGAAATGCTCGCCGCCGGCCATCGCCGCGAACGCTGCCTTCGCCTGCGTGAACGGATAGACCTTATCGACCACCGGGCCAATCCTGTGCAGCTCGATGGCCCGGCACATGGCCTCGAACATGTCGCGCGAACCCACCGACAGGCCCTGCAGCTTCGCCGAATTGCCGATCAGGCTGGCCGGGTTGAACGCCTCGCCGGCGCCGGCGACCACCCCGATGATGGCGATGTGACCGCCGATCCGCACGGCCTTCATGCTCTCCTGGATGGTCCCGCCCCCGCCGACCTCCATGATGAAGTCCGCGCCCACGCCGCCGGTGGCCTCGCGCACCGGTCCGGACCAGGCCGGCGTGGTCCTATAGTTCACCAGATGATCGGCCCCCAGCGCCTTGGCCCGCGCCAGCTTGTCGTCCGACGACGAGGTGACCACTGTCCTGAATCCCGCCGCATGGGCGAACTGCAGGCCGAAGATCGAGACCCCGCCGGTGCCCTGCAACACCACCGTATCGCCCGGCTGCAGCCGGGCGTCCTCGAACAGCCCCCGCCACGCCGTCAGCGCCGCGCAGGGCAGGGTCGCCACCTGCTGGTCGCTGAGGAACGCCGGAACCTTGGAGACGCCCTGCTCGCTGAAGGTCTGCAACTCCGACCCCGCCCCGGGAATCGGAAATCCCAGCGCCGAGACCAGTCCCGCGAGCGTCGGCGGCCCGGAGATCCAGCGCTGGAAGAACAGCGTCGCCACCCGGTCGCCCACCGTCACCCGCGTGACACCCTCGCCCACCGCCTCGACGACGCCGCAGCCGTCCGAGAAGGGGGTGATCGGCCCGCCCATGGCCGGGCCGCGCGCATACATTCCCTGGACCATCAGGAGGTCGCGATAGTTCAGCGACACCGCCCGCATGCGCACCAGCACTTCGCCGGGACCGGGCGCCGGGTCCGGCGCCTCGATCACCGCGATCTGGTCGATCCCCCAGGGCTCCGAGACGCTGAGCGCGCGCATGTCCTGATCTCCAATGGCTTTGGTGGCATCATTGGCGCGCCCGGGCGGCCCTGGGCAAGGGCGCCCTGGCGTCAGGGCGCTTCAGTCGTCCAGCCGCTGCATCCCATAGAGCCTGAGCGCTCCGGCCAGGCCCGCCGCCGACATCGCCGCCATCAGCAGGTAGCCGTGGGCGCCGGCGCGGTCGAACAGCCAGCCCGAGATCAGGGTGGCGATCCCGGCGAACACCCCGCCCGACAGCGCCGAGTTCAGCGACTGCGCCGCCGAGGCGTTGGCGGGCGTCGACAGGCGCTCCACCAGCAATAGGGAGGCAAAGAAGGTCGCCGCGTAGCTGAGCGCATGCAGCATCTGCAGCGGAAACAGCAGCCACAGCGGCGGCGAGAGCGCCAGCGCGCTCCACCGCACGATCGCCGCGACCCCGCCCAGCACCAGCAGGTTGCGCGGCCCGATCCGCCGCCGCCAGGGCTCCAGGAACCACATGAAGCCGATCTCGGTCGCCACGCCGACCGCCCAGAGTACGCCGGTCATGCCCTCCCCGATCCCCTGCCGCTTCCAGGCCAGCGTCGAGAATCCATAGTAGAAAGCGTGGGCCGACTGGATCAGGCCGGCGGAGACCGCCACGGTCATGAACACCGGGTCGCGCAGCAATCCGCCCAGGCCCGCCATCCGCTCGGCCAACGGCTGGGCGGCCAACGGCTGGGCGGCATGGCCCTGCGCCTGCACCGGGTCGGGCGGCAACAGCAGCCGGGCGGCCAGCCCGGTGGCGGCCACCGCGGCCACCATCCAGACCAGCACGAACTCCGGCGATCCGCGGCTGAGGATCGCGCCCATGCCCAGGTTGCCGACGATGAAGGCGGCCGAGCCGATGCCCCTTGGCCAGCCGAAGTTGAACCCGTCGCGACGCGCGCGGGCCAGCGCGATCACGTCGGCGAGCGGCGACAGGGTCGAATACATCGACGACGCGGCGAACCAGACCACCGCCCACCCGACAAACCCCAGCGGCAGCGCCATCGCGGCGTAGGCGACGGTCACCGCCGCGGCCACCAGGATCAATGGCGTGCGCCTCAAGGTGAAACTGTCGGCCCAGACCGCCAGCAACGGCGCGGTGACCGCCCGCGCCAGCATTGGCAAGGACAGGATCAACCCGATCCGGCTGCCCGACAGCCCATGATGGGCGAACCACACCGGCAGATAGGGCGACGCCACCCCCGTGCCAATGAAGATCGCCCCGTAGAAGAGGCCAAGGCGCAGGGGGAGCGACATCCGGGCGTTCTACGGGAGAGGCCCGCGAGTCGCACCCTTCCGAGGTAGCAAGTCGGCCGACATGGGCGGAAATTGCGATGGTGGGAAGTTTGAAGCTCCAAACTCAGACAGGCCGCGAGTTGGAAAGCCGCGATCGGCTAAGGTCCCGCATCCCCGGCGCCGAAACGGGCGCTGGCCAAGCCCCCGAGCAGGGCGACCATCTCGGCTTGGCGACGACAGCCGGTCTTCTCCAGTACGCCGCGCAGTTGATTGCGGATCGTCGTCGCCGATAGGCCGCTGGCTTCGGCGATCTCCTCCACCGATTGGCCGGCGCCCAGACCACGGGCAACGCGAGCCTCGGCCGGCGTCAGGTCAAACAACGAACGCACCAACTCCACGGGCAATGCCTGAGGCAGGGTCACGGGCGTGAGCACGAGCACGCCCGCGCCATGGACGAAGATGTCGCGCGCATGGCCGCGGACCGGGACGACGTGGGCCACCAGCGAGGCGCGCGCGTCCGCCCCGCGCACGGCGAAGGACCGGGCTGCGCCCCCTGGCCGCCCTTGACCGAGGGCGGCGACCACCACCTGTAGTTGGGCGTCCGCGGCAGGATCGCCCAAGGCGATGCGGTCGCCGGCACGCCAGTGCACCTGAAGGCCGAGGTCTTCGATGAGGCTGTTGGCGGCCACCACTCGACCCACGGAATCGAACACCAGCGCCGGAAGGCCGAGCAGGGCCAAGGTCTCACTGGCGGCCCTGGCCCGCTCAAGCTGCAGCCGGGCCGAGAGCAGGGCGCTGCGGGCTAGGTGGGGCCGCAGGACGTCCAGCTGCTCAACCACATCGGGCTCGACCGGCCCCCGCGACCGGAATCGCTCAAGGGTCAGGACAATCGTGTCGCCGGTCGGCAATGGGACGGCGGTGGCGGTCGCCCAGCCCAAGCCCATTGGCCATAGCAGATCGCGGTAGAGCGGATCGGCGGCCATTTCCGCCTCGTTGGCATAGCCGTCCTGGTCGGTCAGGAAGCCGGCATGCTGCAGTTCCACCAGGCGACGGAATCGCTCGCCACAGGCCAGAAGGTTCTTTTCGATCAGCGCGTCCCAAACCTCGATCATGCTGGCCGACGTGGTCCAGTTCAGCACAGAGGTGTGAGCGGTGAGCAGGCAGCCTCCACGCGCATCGGCGATCTGCGACAATGCATCCAGGACGCTCGGCCATTCGCCGGGGAAGAAGGCGCATTCATAAATGTGGTCGATCAGCTGCTGATCCACGCCGCCACCCAGCACCAGAGGATCGCAGCACAACACGACGACCCGCGCGTCGCCCAGCATGACCGGGCGTCGGCAAAGGTCAAATTTCGCCAGCCGCTTGATCAGATTTGATCATGCGGCCGCGGTCTTCGCCGCCTAAGCTTGTCGCCAGGATCGGGCCGCGACCGGAGTTCGGAGCGAGGTCCGTGGCGTGGAGGTGGACTATGCGCTTTGCGAGTATTGGTCTCGGTGCGGTGTTGATAGCGGCGGCGCAACCAGCGCTGGCGAGCGGTTTTCCGCTCGCAACTGCGACGGGCACGGTGAGCGCCACTCAACGGTTTGGTGTTGGGGGCTCGTCCCACACGGGGACCGGCGGCTACGACGACCATCTCGACTACAAGGGCTTCGGATCGACTTCTGCGGGCAACCTTTCGACCATCACGCCGTTCGTCAGCGCGGCGGGCCAGGGTCCGGCCTGCTTCTGCGGACCCGGTACGGGCGGCGGCGAGGGCAGAGCCTCACTCAGCTATAGCTTCGCCTTCGTCGGCGGCGACCCTAGCGAGGTGATCCCGCTCTCGATCACCTACAAGATGACCCTGTCCGCCAAGGATTTCGGCGTGGCGGACGGACAGTTTCTGGTCTTCCGCGGGCCCGTCGCCCCGTTCCTTCGCGGTTCAATCTACAATGACAGCACCCAGGTTGGCGGCACCACCGGGGTGTACAGCCTTGATGTGACCCGGCACTTTGCCTTCTACACCCTGGGCTACGCGGAAAACTCAATCTACATGGCTGCGCGGGCGATCAGCAGCGACTCCTTCACCTTTGGCTCGGCCATGGCCTTTGTCGATCCCATCATCTCGATCGACCCGGGTTTCGCGGCGCTGCATCCGGAAATCTCTCTGGTTCTCAGCGAGGGCGTCCTCAACCGTGAACCGGGTGCGGCGGGCGTGCCGGAGCCGGCGGCCTGGGTGTTGTTGGCTGGCGGTTTGGGAATGGCCGGAGCAGCCCTTCGCCGGCGCCGCTCAATCGCCCGTGACCTGCTCCGCCTGCCCTCCTGACGCCGGAGAACCAGACCACCGCCCATCCGGCGAACCCCAGCGGCGCTGCAACGCGACAAGCCTGTCGCCCTACCTCCCCCGCAAAGCGGCGGGAGGGGGACCGCGCCCCGCAGAGGGCGTGGTGGAGGGGGCAAGCCCCGGGCGTGACATCGCCTCAAGCCAAGGCGGAAAGCGCCACCGTCACCCACTCGGCGAGGGTTCGATGCGCGGTTTTGATCGTGGTGTGGTCGCGATCCCAAGGCGCGTACTCTCGGGCCAACACCGCATTCCAGTCCGGCATGAGCATACCAGGGATGTCACTCGTCCTCGTTTCAACTCTCAGCCGGTGTTCCACGGGATCGCTGCAAACCACTTCCAGCCAGAAAATCTTGGAGCCGACTTGTCGAGCGACCTCGCGCCATCGCTCTCGCGTGGATGGCCAATCGTTCACGCAGTCGGCGATCACGTCACGTCCCAGGGCCAGGTTATCCGCCGCCACCGCCTGGGCGGCGCGATAGGTCCAGTCCTTGAGGTCCGCCGGCGCTGTGCCGGAGGCCCAGATGGCTTGGTCCATTGTGTCGACGCGAAGCCACATAGCCTCAAGCCGCGCCGCCAACTCGCGCGCGATGCTCGATTTCCCTGCCGCGGGCAGTCCCGCCATGACGATCAATTTCGCCAAGGGTGCGTACCGGGTGTCTGGCGCTTGGGCATCCGGAGGCTTCCGATATCGCCAACGGCTGGGCAAGCGCTCCCAGGGAGTACGACGACCCCGCCTGGCGCGGCTCGAGGTGAGCGTCCTCCTCCGCTGTGGGCGGAGGGTCATGAAACCGCGGAGATCGCCGAGATACGCGGATAGGCCGGGTCACACCGGAAGCCTCCGCGTATCTTCGCAATCTCCGCGGTTGATCAAGTCGGACTCGCGATGGACGCGGGCGCAGCCTCGCGTAATGTCCGATCAGTGATCAGGGAGGCCGAGATGATAGGCGCCAACAGCCGCGATCGTGAACTGCGCGCGCGCGCCGCCGCGGTGATCCCCGGCGGCATGTACGGCCACCAGTCGACCGGCCTGTTGCCCGACGACTATCCGCAGTTCTTCGCGCGCGGAGACGGCGCCCACATCTGGGATGTCGACGGACGGCGCTACCTCGACCTGATGTGCGCCTATGGCCCGAACCTGTTCGGCTATGCCAACCCGGGGATCGACGCGGCCTATGTCCGGCAACTGGGCCTTGGCGACACCCTGACCGGCCCCACCGCCCTGATCGTCGAGCTGGCCGAGGCCTTCGTGGCCCTGGTCGGCCACGCCGACTGGGCGATGTTCTGCAAGAACGGCACCGACGCCACCACCATGGCGCTGACCACCGCGCGCGCCCACACTCGGCGGCGCATCGTCATCCGGGCCAAGGGCGCCTATCACGGCGCGGCGCCCTGGTGCGTGCCTCGCCCGGCCGGGACCCTCGACAGCGACCGGAGCCACCAGATCGTCTGTGACTACAACGATGTCGCCAGCCTGGAGGCCGCCGTCGCCCAGGCCGGCGACGACCTGGCCTGCATCTTCGCCGCGCCGTTCAAGCACGACGCCTTCATCGACCAGGCCGAGCCGGATCCGGCCTATGCCCGCCGCGCGCGGGCGCTATGCGACGCCACCGGCGCCCTGCTGGTGGTGGACGATGTCCGCGCCGGCCTGAGGCTGGCCCGCGATTGTTCCTGGTCGAGGATCGGCGTCCAGCCGGACCTCTCGACCTGGGGCAAGTGCATCGCCAACGGCCACGGCCTTTCGGCGCTGTTGGGCAACGACAAGGCCCGCAAGGCGGCCGCGACGATCTATGTCACAGGCTCGTTCTGGTATCAGGCCGCGCCCATGGCCGCGGCGCTGGAGACCCTGCGCCTGGTGCGCGACACCGATTATCTGGAGCGGATCGTCGCCCTGGGCGAGCGCCTGCGCGCCGGCCTGGGCGAACGCGCGACGGCCGCCGGCTTCTCGCTGCGCCAGACCGGGCCAGTGACCATGCCGCTGTTCCTGTTCGACGAGGACCCGGACCTGCGGCGCGGCTTCTGCTTCGCCAGCGAGATGCTGGAGCGCGGCGTCTATACCCACCCCTGGCACAACATGTTCCTCTGCGCGGCCATGACGGAGGCCGACATCGAGACCGCGCTGGACGCCGCCGAGGGCGCGTTCGCGGCGCTGAAGCGCCAGGCCCCCACCCTTTCGCCGGTTCCCAAGCTGGCGTTCCTGACCACCGGCGGCACGAGGTAATCCCATGGAAATGCCCGACTACTCCGACTACGACGGCCTGGGCCTGGCCGAGCTGGTCGCCAAGAAGGCGGTGACGGCGCTGGAACTCACCGAGGCCGCCATCGAACGCATCGAACGGCACAACCCGACCCTCAACGCCGTGGTCTACAAGGGTTACGACGACGCTCGGAAGTGGGCTGCGGGCGACCTGCCCGACGGGCCGTTCAAGGGCGTGCCCTTCCTGATCAAGGACCTGGGCATGCCGGTGGCTGGCTGGCCGCGCAGCCATGGGAGCAGGTTCGCCCGGGGCATCGTCGATACCGAGGACTGCGGCCTGACCCGCCGCTATCGGCAGGCCGGCGTCATCCCGCTCGGCAAGACCAATACGCCGGAGTACGGCATCACCGGCACCACCGAGAGCGCCCACCTGGGCCCCTGTCGCAACCCCTGGAACCCCGGCCACATCGCCGGCGGCTCGTCCGGCGGCGCCGCCTCGGCGGTGGCGGCGGGCATCGTGCCCATGGCGCATGCCTCCGACGGCCTGGGCTCGATCCGCATTCCGGCCGCCTGCTGCGGGCTCGTCGGCCTGAAGGTGACGCGCGACCGCAACCCGAACCTGCCCGACGGCTTCGACTACGCCATGGGCAATGTGGTCGACCATGTGGTCACCCGCACGGTGCGCGATTCAGCCGCCATGCTGGACGCCACCGGCTACGCCGAGCCCGGCGCGCCCTACCCGCAGCCGCCCAAGGACCGGCCCTATGTCGAGGAAATCACCCGCGGCCCCGGCAGGCTTAGGATCGCCTGGTCGTCGGAAACCCCGTCCGGGCGGCCCATCGAGCCGGAAATCCAGGTGGCCCTGGAACGCACCGCCGCCCTGCTGAAGGGCCTCGGCCACGAGGTGATCGAAAAGGGCCTCGGCATCGACTATCGCGCGCTGTTCGCCGCGCGCGGACCGTCGGCGGCGGCCAATTTCGCCGCCGGCATGGCCCGGCTGATCGACCAGGTCGGCCGCGAGCCGGAGCCTGACGAGCTGGAGCCGCTGACCTGGGCCACGCTGAAGGCCGGCCGTCGCCAGACCGGCGCCGACGTCATGCGGTCGATGCAGGAAATCCGCATGCTCAACCGCTCGACGCTGGCCTTCTTCAAGGACATCGACGTCTATCTGACGCCGGTGCTGGGCACGCCGGTGCCGCAGATCGGCTTCATCGACCCGGTGAACCTGGAGCCCCGGGAGGTGAACCGGCGCCAGGGTCGCACCTTCCCCTTCACCCCGCCCTTCAACTTCTCCGGCCAGCCGTCGCTGTCGCTGCCACTGGAGATGGACACAGCCGGCCTGCCGATCGGCATGATGTTCACCGCCCGCTACGCCGATGAGACGACCCTGTTCCGGCTGGCCGCCCAGCTGGAGAAGGAGGCCCCCTGGAAGGACCGCCGGCCCCAGGTCTGGGGTTAGTGGGAGTCGGGGGCTGATGGCGCTCTGGACCCGCCGAAGTTGGATGACCCTGGCGGCGCTGGGCGGTTTCCTGGCCGTGGCGATCGGCGCCTTTGCCGCCCACGGGGTCACCGATCCCAAGGCGGCCGAGTGGCTGAAGACCGGGTCGATGTACGGCTTCATGCACGCCATGGCGACGTTCGCCTGCGCCACCTTTATGCAGATCGGCGCCCGGCGCGCGCGGTTCGCCCCGGCGTTCTTCCTGTCGGGCGTGCTGCTGTTCTCGGGCTCGCTCTACGCCATGGCGCTGGGCGCCCCGCGCTGGCTGGGCGCGGTGACGCCGATCGGCGGGCTCTGCTTCCTGGTCGGCTGGGCGATCCTGGCCTGGGCCGCGCGCGGGGTGGACCCGGCCTAAGCGGATGTCGTGCCCGGCCTGGGCAGGGCCAGCAGGTGCAACGCCGCGGCGGATCCGACCATGGCGACCAGCATCACCGCGGCCATCGGCCTTGGGGTCCCGTCATGCAGCAGACCCACCGCCGCCGACGCCAGGGCGCCCATGCTGAAGGACGCGCCGCCCATCAGCGCCGAGACCGAGCCCGCCCGGCGCGGGTCGACGTTCAAGGCGCCGGCCATGGTGTTGCCCTGGATGAACCCGTAGGTGGCGAGCAGCGCGAACAGCAGCCCCAGCACGCTCCATCGCTCGCCGATGCCGGTCATCGTGGCGGCCAGCAGCACCACCCCCAGTCCCGCGGCGATCAGGCTGGACCGGGCCAGCACCTCGTCGGGCGTGCGCTGGCGCAGCAGGATGCGGTTCACCTGATTGCCGCCGATGATGCCCACCGCGTTCAACCCGAACACCCAGCCGAACGCCGCCGGCGAGAAGCCGTAGGTCTTGATCAGCAATCCGGGAGACGAGGCGACATAGGTGAACAGCGTCGCGCCGTTCAGGGCGCCAGCCAGGGCATAGCCGACAAGGCGCGGTTCGCGCAGCAGGGCGAGATAGGCCTGCAGCGGGTTTTCGGTGCGGGCGTGGGCGGTGGTCTCGGCGCTGCGCGATTCCTTCAGGCCCAGGAAACCGGCGAGGCCGACCGCCAGGCCGAAGGCGACCATGAACCAGAAGGTCAGCCGCCAGCCGCCAAAGCTCAGCAGGGCGCTGCCCAGCAACGGCGCCAGGATCGGCGCCAGGCCCATGATCAGCATCAGCAGCGACAGCATCCGCGCGGTCTCGGTGTGGCCGAAGCGGTCGCGGACCACGGCGCGCGACACCACCCCGCCGGCGCAGGCGCCCACCGCCTGGACGAACCGCGCGGCGATCAGCGTCCCGGGCGATACGGCCAGCGCGCAGGCTGCCGAAGCAGCCACGAAGATCACCACGCCCAGCAGGATCGGCGCGCGGCGGCCCAGCCGGTCGGCGGCCGGCCCATAGAACATCTGGCCCGCGGCCATGCCGGCGAGAAAGGCGGCCATGGTGGTCTGGGTCTGGCTGGGCGAGGCGTGCAGGTCCACCGCCAGCGCCGGCAGGCTGGGCAGGTACATGTCGATGCCCAGAGGCCCCATGGCCGTCAGCGAGCCCAGCAGCACCACCAGGCCCCAGGGCGTGCGTTCGGGCTGTGGCGTGACCGGCATGGCGTCCTCTTAGCCGGTTTCGCGCCCCTGTCTTCTCCGCTCCAGCCGGTCTTCCCCGTTCCAGCGGGCGCGGTTTTGTTGCAAAGGTGACCGCCCAGCCCCGGAGCCACCGCCCATGTCCGCCCTCGACAGCCAGATGCCGACCGTGCAGCGCGCCAAGGTCAACGGCATCGAGATGGCCTACTACGAAGCCGGTCCCCGCCAGGGCGTGCCGGTCGTGCTGTGCCACGGCTTCCCGGAACTGGCCTTTTCCTGGCGTCACCAGATCACGGCGCTGGCCGCCGCCGGCCGCTGGGTGATCGCGCCGGACCAGCGCGGCTATGGCCTGACTTCGCGGCCCGAGGCGGTCACCGACTACGACCTCGCCCACCTCACCGGCGACCTGGTGGGTCTGCTGGATCACCTGGGCGTCGCGAAAGCGATCTTCTGCGGCCATGACTGGGGCGGCATCATCGTCTGGCAGATGCCGCTGCTGCACCCCGACCGCGTGGCCGGCGTGATCGGCCTCAACACCCCGTTCATGGCGCGCGCCCCCGCCGACCCGATCGCGATCATGCGCAGCCGCTTCGGCGAGGATATGTACATCGTGCATTTTCAGAAGCCCGGCGAGGCCGACGCGGTGCTGGACGCCGATGTGGCCAAGGCCATGGGCTTCTTCATGCGCAGGCCGGCGCCGGAGACCCCGGCGGCCAGCGGCGGCCTGTCGGCCAACTTCTCGGGACGGCCCGACGAGACCCCGCCGACCTCGACCTTCGCCCTGATCGACATGCTCAAACTCTACGATCCAGCGGTCGATCCCCGCCCCGAGCTGCTCAGCGCCGAGGAAATGGCGGTGTTCGTGGAAAGCTTCCGGCGCACCGGCTTCACCGGCGGCATCAACTGGTACCGCAACTTCACGCGCAACTGGGCGATGTCCGAGGGGGTCGACCAGCAGGTGCGGGTTCCGGGGCTGATGGTGATGGCCGAGAAGGACGCGGTCCTGCCGCCCTCGGCCGCCGACGGCATGGAAGCCTATGTCGCCGACCTGGAGAAGGCGCTGGTCAGGGAGTCCGGCCACTGGACGCAGCAGGAGAAACCTGACGATGTGAACCGCATCATCCTGGACTGGCTGGCCAGACGTTTTCCCACTTAGATATCAGCCGCTTCCCACAGTAGATTGGCTCATATGGAACGCAGCACGCCCCCGCCCGCCGTCTCGACCGCCGCCAACCGGCGCGGCCTGTTTTCGGACAACGAGCCCATCGCCTCCGGCTGGCTGCCGGCCGATGGGGCCCACGAGATCTACTACGAGGAATGCGGCGCGCCGAACGGCAAACCCTGCGTGATCCTGCACGGCGGCCCGGGCGGGGCGATCAACCCGACCATGCGCCGGTTCTTCGATCCGGCGAAATGGCGGATGGCGCTGTTCGACCAGCGCGGCTGCGGCAAGAGCCGGCCCAACGCCAGCCTCGAGGACAACACCACCTGGACCCTGATCGGCGACATCGAACGGCTGCGGGTGCATCTGGGCGTAGAGAAATGGTGCGTGTTCGGCGGTTCGTGGGGCTCAACCCTGGCCCTGGCCTACGCCATCGTCCATCCCGAGCGCGTGGAGAGCCTGGTGCTGCGTGGGGTGTTTCTGCTCACCGAACGCGAGCTCGCCTGGTTCTACCAGGACGGCGCCTGCATGCTGTTTCCCGACGCCTGGGCCAGGTTCTGCGCGCCGATCCCGCTGGCCGAGCGCGGCGACATGATCGGCGCCTACCATAAGCGGCTGACCCATCCCGACCGCCGGGTTCAGGCCGAGGCCGCCGCCGCCTGGAGCCAGTGGGAGGGCGACACCATCTCGATCCGTGGGCCGGAGGCCAGGCCCTCGAAGTTCAACGAGATCGATTTCGCCATCGCGTTCGCCCGCATCGAGTGCCACTTCTTCGCCAACCACGGCTTTTTCCCCGAGGAAGGCTGGGTGCTGAACAACGCCGCCAAGCTGAAATCCATCCCGGGCTGGATCGTCCAGGGCCGCTTCGACGTGGTCACCCCGATGGAATCCGCGTGGAAGCTGAAGACCGCCTGGCCCGGCGCCCGCTTCGAGGTCGTGTGGGACGCCGGCCACGCGTCGACCGAGCCCGGCATCATCGACGCCCTTGTGCGGGCCACCGACCAGGCGTTGTCAGTCTAGCAGGCGTTGCGCGCGGCTCCGCGCCGGCGCACATCTGTTGTATCAGCCGGGAGGGTTCCCGGAACCAAGGGAGATCACTCGATGCGCCACACCCTGTTCGCCGCCGTCGCCGTCGCCGGCCTGATGGCCGCAAGCGCCGCCACCGCCCAGATGAGCCACTACACCGCCACCCTGAAGGGCGCTGACGGCGTCAAGGGGACCGGCGAGGTCCTGGCCATGCTGGACGGCAAGACCTTCAGCTATTCGGTGACCTACAAGGACCTTACCGGTCCGGCCGTGGCCGCCCACTTCCACATGACCATCGCCCCCAACACCAGCGGCCCGCCGGTCCTGCCGGTGGTCGTGACGCCGAGCCCGATCAAGGGCGCGGCCCAGCTCAGTGACACCCAGATCGCCGACCTCAACGCCGGCAGGTGGTACTTCAATATCCACACCGCGGCCAACCCCGGCGGCGAGATCCGCGGAACCCTGATCCACTAGCCAGGTGGCGGGAACCCAAGGAATCCTCCGATGGCCCGTCGCTACGTCGATCTCTCGGTACCCATCGAGGCCGACATCGAGTCCGATCCGCCGGGCTCCGAGCCCAAGGTCCGCTACATCGACCACCAGGAGTCCTGGAAGGGGTTGGCCGCGTCCTTCCCCGGTCTGACCCAGGCGGATCTGCTGGACGGCCAGGGCTGGGCTGTCGAGGTCTTGCAACTGTCCACCCACAACGGCACCCACATGGATGCGCCGTGGCACTTTCACGCCACGCAGGATGAGGCTCTGCCGGGCGGCGGGCGGCGCGCCGAGACCATCGACGAGCTGCCGCTGGACTGGTGCCAGAGACCGGGCGTAAAGCTCGATTTTCGCCACTTCGCCGACGGCTACGTGGTCACCGCCCAGGACGTCGAGGCCGAACTGACGCGGATCGGCTACACGCTCAAGGCCTTCGACATCGTGGTCATCAACACCGGCGCCGGCGGCAAATATGGCCAGAAGGGCTATGTGGCCTCCGGCTGCGGCATGGGGCGCGAGGCGACGCTCTATCTGGCCGAACGCGGGGTGAAGATCGTCGGCACGGACGGCTGGTCCTGGGACGCGCCCTTTGTCCATACCGCCAAGCGCTGGGCCGAGACCCGCGACCCGAAGATCATCTGGGAAGGCCACAAGGCCGGCCGCGAGATCGGCTACTATCAGATGGAGAAACTGGCCAACCTCGACGCCCTGCCGCCCTTCGGGTTCGAGATTTCGTGCTTTCCGGTGAAGATCAAGGCGGCCGGCGCCGGCTGGATCCGCGCCGTGGCGATCTTCGAGGCGTGACCGGCAATCTTGCGAGGGCGATTGCCGGGAGGCTGCTTACACGCCTTGCCATTCGCGCAAAGCGGGTAATATTGAAAAATGCAGCTTGCGAGGACTCCATGCGCCGCACTGTCGTCGGAATCGCCATGGCCGTCGCAATGGGCGCTTCGGCGTCCTGGGCCGGCGACCTGCAGGCCGCTCCGGTCCCGCAAGCTGCAACGACGGAGTCCGCGCAAACCGGGCTTGAGCCGTCGCCTCCCGAGCTCCGCGGCGAGGCCCTGGCGCCGAAGGCGGCTGACGGCGGCCGCAAGGAGCGCTTTGGGGGCAAGCTCTACCTCGTTCTGCTGGACGACAGGGACCATCCCTCGATCCGTGGGGGCCGCAGTCTATGGGCGCTTCAGCAGGACCTGACCTATAGGGCCGGCGCACAGGACGATCTGATCAGGGCGCCAGCAGGCTTCGTGACCGACCTGGCGTCGATCCCACGCTGGGCCTGGACGCTGCTGCCGCCCGACGGACCCTGGGTGAAGGCCGCCGTGATCCACGACTTCCTCTATCGGACCCAAGGGACGGGTGTCTGGAAGGGCCATCCCGCCAGCATCGCGCGGCCGCAGCCCTACACCCGCGCCGAGGCCGACGGAATCCTGCGCGAAGCCATGGCCGATCGCGGGGTCGGCCCCTTGGCGCGCAACATCATCTGGGCCGCCGTCCGCGTCGGCGGGTCCGCAGGCTGGGGCAGCTAGAGCCCTTCGCGCTCAGGTTGGCTCGACCTGAGTGGAGGAGAAGGGCTCCAGATATAAGCGACGACCCTGTTCCTTCCCGGCTGACTTGATCCAAGTCAGCCGGGACAGGGTCTAGCCGCTCCGGCGAAGAGGGATCCACGCCTCAGCTGCGATAGTCCCCGTTGATCTCGACGTAGCGTTTGGTGAGGTCGCAGGTCCACATGGTGGCGGCGGCGCGGCCGACGCCGACATCGACGCTGACCTCCAGCTCGGAATTCTTCATGTAGGCGCTCATCTTCGCCTCGTCGTAGGTGGGCGAGACCAGGCCGTCGTGGGCCGCAACCAGGTCGCCGAACTTCACGCTCATCGAGTCCCGGTCCATTGGCTCATCTGCTCGCCCGACCGCCATGACGATGCGGCCCCAGTTGGCGTCCTCGCCGGCGAAGGCGGTCTTGACCAGCGGGCTCTCGCAGATGGTCCGCGCGATCTTCCGCGCCGAGGCGTGGGTCTGCGCGCCCGTGACCGTGACCGTGATGAACTTAGCGGCGCCCTCGCCGTCCCGGACCAGCTGTTGGGCGAGATCCATCAGCACCTGCTCCAGCTTGTCGCGGAAGTCGGCCAGGCGCCGGTCGCCGGCCCGGCTGATCTTCGCAGCGCCGGACTGGCCGGTGGCGAACAGCAACAGCGTGTCGTTGGTCGAGCGATCCCCGTCCACCGTCACCGCGTTGAAGGTCGAGCGGGTATAGAGGCTGACCAGGTTCTGCAGGGCGCCGGGCGAAATCGCCGCGTCGGTGACCACGAAGGCCAGCATGGTGGCCATATCCGGCGCGATCATCCCCGACCCCTTGGCGATGCCGCTGATCCTGACCTCCACCCCGTCGATCTCGGCCACCGCGTGCGCCCCCTTGGGAAACGTGTCGGTGGTCATGATCGCCTGGGCCGCGCCGGCCCAGCCGTCGTCGGTGAACCTGTGCTCGATGTCGGGCAGGCGATGGACGATCCTGGCGTCGTCCAGCAGCACGCCGATCACGCCGGTGGAGGCCACCATCACGTCGCGCTGGCGGCAGTCGAAGCGCTTGGCCGCCGCCGAACAGACCCGACGCACCGCGTCGGCGCCGGGCCGCCCGGTGAAGGAATTGGCGCAGCCGGCGTTGACCACCAGGGCGCGGACGCCCTCACCCTTGGTCATCTCCAGATGCCGTTTGCACCAGTCCACCGGGGCGGAGCCGACGCCATGGCGGGTGAACACCCCGGCCGCGCTGGCCCCCATCGGAAAGGTCATCACCAAAAGGTCGTCGCGCTCGTGCTTGTAGAACCCGGCCCGGGCGGTGGCCATGCGCACCCCGGCGATCGGCGGCATGGCTGGGAACGCCACGGCCAGGGGGGACACGGGCAAGGCGGCCTTCGCCGGCGAAGGCGCGGCCGACGACGGTGCGCCGCCCGCGAAGTTCCGCGCCTGCTTGTAGGCGCGCTCCAGGGTCTGACCGACAACCTCGACCGGGCGAGTGGCGGCCTCCAGCACCTTGGCGGCGGGTTTTCCGGGAGGCTTGTTGGGGGGCTTCGCAGTGGGCTTGCGGGTCATTTGCCGGTTCCCTTGGCGGACGCGGACGCGGCCGGCGGCGGCGCGGCGGGCGGCGGCGCAAGCTTCGGCGCATCGGCCGGCGGGCGGGCCTGGCCCGGATTGTCCGACTTGACCAGGACCTCGACCTTGGAGCGCCCGCGCAGCTTCTCCAGCAGATCACGGATCTGGTCGTAGGTCAGGAAGCGAACGATCTGCGGCCGGGCGGCCTCGAGCGTGATCGGCTGTTCCAGCCGGCGGTCCTCGACCTTGAGGATCGCGAAACCGCCCTCCACCGCGAACGGCCCCACCACGGCGCCGGCCTTGGCGTCCTTGAGCGCCGCGTCATAGGCCTCGGGCATCACATCGACGGTGAAATAGCCCAGGTCGCCGCCGTTGAAGCGGGTGGCGGCGTCGTGCGACCGCTCCATCGCCAGGGCCTGGAACGACGCCCCGGAGGCCAGCAGTTTCTTCACCGCCTCGGCGTCGGCCGCGGTGGCCAGCACGATCTGGCGCGCGTGGATCTCCTCCGACCGCTTGGCCAGCTTCAGCTGCTCCTGATAGAGGCCGCGGATGGCGTTGTCGTTGACCGCGTCGGCGACCACGCCCTCCACCAGCATATCGCCCAGTATACGCTCGCGCGCGGCGGCCAGCCGACGCTGGGCCAGCGGATCCTTGTCCAGCTTGCGCTTCAGCGCCTCGGCCGCCAGCAGCTTCTGATCGACCACCTCGTCCAGCACCCGGCGGAACAGATCGGATGAGGCGTCCAGCGGCTCGCCCTCGCCGATCAGGCTTTGCGCCACCGCCTCGCGCTTGACGTCGGAGGACCAGACGGTCTCGCCATTGACCCTGGCCACCGCCTTGTCGCCGCGCTCCGGCGCATGTTCCGCCCCGCCGCCCTTGCCGCAGGCCGCCAGGCTGAGCGCCACGGCCAGCAGCAGACCGCTCAGCAGCGCCGAGCCAAGACGGTTGCGCCGTTCTACGGCCATGCGGATCCCCCTTGAGGCGGATGGGAAACGCCGTCGGCGGCGTCGCCCGTCCCTAGCCATTTAAGTTCCGGGATGCAAAGGTTGCCCCGACTGCGCCCGGACCCTGAGGCGCCTTGAGATCAATTTTCCCGGGAGGATCATCTACCATGCGCGAAGCCGTTATCGTCTCCTACGCCAGGACCGGACTTGCCAAGTCCGCGCGCGGCGGATTCAACATCACCCCGACCGTGTCGATCGCCGCGCACGCGGTGAAGCACGCCGTCGCCAAGGCCGGCGTCGAAGGCGCGGCCGTGGAAGACATCTTCATGGGCAACGTCGCCCACGGCGGCGGCAATATCGCCCGCCAGGCCGGGCTTCTGGCCGGACTGCCGATCACCACCTCGGGCGTGACCGTCAACCGCTTCTGCTCCTCGGGCCTGCAGACCATCGGCATGGCCGCCAACTTCGTGCGCAACGACGGCGCTGACGTTGTGGTGGCCGGCGGGGTGGAGACCATCTCCATGCCCAACATGGGGACCGGCAAGGACAACAACGATCCTGAGCTGGCCAGGATGTATCCGGCGATCTTCATGCCGATGATCGACACCGCCGACATCGTCGCCGAACGCTACAATCTCAGCCGCGAGTACCAGGATGAGTATTCCCTGGAATCCCAGCGCCGGATGGCCGCGGCGCAACAGGCCGGAAAATTCGCCGACGAGATCGTCCCGATGAAAACCAAGATGAAGCTGGTCAACAAGGACACCAAGGAAGAGACCATCGTCGACTATGTCGTCGATCTCGACGAGTGCAATCGCCCCGACACGACGATGGAGGGCCTCGCCAAGCTCGAGCCGGTGAAGGGCCCAGGCAATTTCATCACCGCCGGCAATGCTTCGCAGCTTTCCGACGGCGCCGCCGCGGTGGTGCTGATGGAAGCCAAGGCGGCCGAGAAGGCCGGCTTGCAGCCGATGGGCCGCTTCATGGGCTGGACCGCCGCCGGCTGCCAGCCGGACGAGATGGGCATCGGCCCGGTGTTCGCGGTGCCGCGCCTGCTGCAGCGCTTCGGCCTGAAGGTCGACGACATCGACCTGTGGGAGCTCAACGAGGCGTTCGCCTCGCAGTGCCTCTACAGCCGCGACCAGCTGCACATCGATCCGGCCAAGTACAACGTCAATGGCGGCTCGATCGCCATCGGCCATCCCTTCGGTATGACGGGCGCGCGCCTCACCGGCCACATCCTGCAGGAAGGCCGTCGCCGCAAGGCGAAGTACGCCGTCGTCACGATGTGCATCGGCGGCGGCCAGGGCGGCGCGGGTTTGTTCGAGGTTTTCAACTGAACGGCGCGTCTGCCTGATTGAAATGGACAAGGCCGGGGCGGAATCGTCCCGGCCTTTTTCTTTGCG
>NZ_JANMBF010000077.1:0-27451 GCF_031360265.1 Phenylobacterium sp. | reverse complement strand
AGGTCAACGATTTCGTGGTCGGGGTGAACATCGACACCCGAGGCGGCCGGGGCGGCGATGGAGGCCCCCGCCGGCCCGGCGGCCCCCGCGGCCCACGCGGCCAGGCCGGCTACCCGGCCGATACCGGAGACGCCCGGGCTGACGGGGCGATCGGAGGCAACGGCGCGCGCGGCGGCGACGGCGGCTCCGGCGGCCCCGGGGGCTCGGGGGGCAATATCACCGTGGTCGCCAAGAGCATCGTCACCGGGACGCTGCACCCCAACGCGCAGGGCGGTCGCGGCGGCTTCGGCGGCGCGGCGGGCGCGGGCGGCGGGTTCGGCCCCGGCGGCGGCGGACGCAACACCGGCCCCAACGGCGCGCCAGGTCCCAACGGCAATACGGGCGGCAATGGCCCGAACGGAGGCGACGGCTCGGTCGATATCGTCCAGCGCCCATGATCACGCGGGTTGAGGCCTGGGCCGAGCTATCCCGCGCCTCGACTGCCGTCCTGGTGCGGGCTGGCGGCGCGACCCTGAGGGCCTGCATCGAGGCGCAGCTTGAAGGCCTGTTGGCGCTGGCGCCGCAAAGCCAGGCCGCGGCGGCCCGCGTGCGGGCGATCCTGTATCTGCTGGGCGCGGAGTCCCTCGACCGCCCCGCCCGGGGGCCGTTCGAGGGGCTTTCGTTCATCAACGCGGACGGCGTACCGTTCCAGTGGGTGGTCCGCGTTGGCGCGACGGGGGCGGACTGGGGCTTCCTCAGCGAGACCGGACGGCCGTTCACCCCGGCGCCGGAGCGACTGCGACTGACTCTTGGCCGGGTTGCGACGGCCTCCCGCGTCGCCGGCGACGCGCCGTCGCCCCTGGACCGGATCGCCGAGATCCTCTGTCCGACGCCCGGGGAGCCCTGGCCCGAACACTGGCGCAGCGCCGCCTGGATCGGGGTCGCTGTCGGCGGGGATACCGTCCGCCTGAAGCCCTACTTCAATCTCAACCGCGGCCATGCGCGGGATCGCTGGCTCAGATTTGGGCGGCTGCTGAAGGCGTTCGGCCGCGAGCGAGCGCTGGCGCAGGTCTGCCGGTTGTCGGGCCCCTGCTCGCCAGGCTTCTGGCCGGTGGGCCTCGCGGTGGACCTGACGCCGCCCGGCGGGGTCGGCCGGATCAAGGCCTATTTCCGCTCCGAGGCGGTCGGCGCGGCCGGCCTCACCCCCTGGTACGACGCGTGCGGATCCCAGGGATCGGCCGAGGCGGTGCGCGCCATGCTGGATCTGCTGGGCCAGACCGGTACGGATCGCTACCCCGCGGGCGCCTTTGTGGTCAGCCTGGAAGTTCACGCCGACGAGCGGCTGTCGCTGAAGACCGACCTGGCGGTAACGAGGTGGATGTCGGGCGACGCCGAGGTGATCGAGGCCGCCGAGGCCCTCGCCGGACGCCTCGGCCTGGCGACCGGCGCCCTGACCCGCACCCTTGGCGCGCTCGGGGTTGATCAACCGGATCCCGCCGGCTGCGCCATCGCCCGCTTCGTCGGTCTGGGCTGCGAACCCGACGGGCAGGCGCACCTGAATGTCTATGTCTCGCCGCCACGGGTGGCCAGCCCGGCTCACCCCCGCCGCCGCGCCCGGCCGCCGTCGATCCACGCCGCGGTCGAAGGCGGTGTCGCCGCCTTGCTCGCGGCCCGGTCTGACGGCCACTGGACCGACTTCCGTCTGCCCGTGGGAGTCTCAGACCGCTGGGTTACCGCCTATCTGCTGGCGCGACTGGCCGGAGCGGAGCGGGCGCGGCCGATGGGTCTGGCGCGCCACCCGGCCATTGGCGAAGGGCTCGACTGGTTGGAAGCGGCGCGCGGCGGGGCCGGCTGGAGCTACAACGGGGCGACTCCGGACGACGCCGATTCCACCGCCTGGGCGCTGCTGGCGCTGCGTGGCTGGGAGCGTTCGCCACCGGCCGCCGCGGTTGAGTTCCTTCAAGGCTGCCTGCGGGACGGCCAGGCCATGACCTACCCCGCCGAGGCCACGCCCAGGACCTTCTGGAGCGCGCCGGCGCCGGACGTCACGGCCGTGGCCCGCCGCGCCCTGGCCGCCTGCGGAATTGAGCTTGCCGCCGATCCGTCGCCGGCCGATCCCGGGTCGGCGTTCCCCCAGGCCTTCTGGTGGGTGACGCCGCTCTATGTGCTGGCCGCTGGCGCAGAGGGGGACGCGCCCGTGCCGCCCACGCCGGGATTGCGCGCCCGGCTGGCCGGCTTCCGCGCGCACGGCGCGTTCGAGCGGGCTCAACTGCTGCGGCTGCTGACTCCCCGCGGCCCGGCGGCGCGGGTCTGCGCGCGAAGCCTTGTCGCCGAGCAGGCGCCCGGCGGGCTTTGGCCGCCCTCCGCGCGGCTGCGCCTGGTGATGAGCCAGGCGCCTGAGCCGTGGCGGGAGATCGCCTCGGGCTCGGTGTTTCTCGACGAACGCGGCCTGTTCACCACGGCCACGGCGCTGGCGGCGCTGGCGGCCAGCGGCCTCGCCGACAGCTGAGCGCGGCGTGACAAGCGCGCGTTCCGCGTGCAGGCTGCCCCGGACAGATCCTCGACAGACCTCCGGAGACCCCCATGTCCGCGCGCTTTCTGACCGGCGTCCTGGCCGCCGCCCTGCTGCTGGCCGGCGGATCCGCCGCCGCCGACAAGGGCCGGCCCGGCCCTTCCGGCCTGAAGCTCTATGCGATGGATTGCGGGACCTACGACATTCCCAACGCCGACGCCTTCGCCGACGACGGCGCCTATAGGGGCGTGGCCAAGCGCCTGGTCATCCCCTGTTACCTGATCCGCCATCCCAAGGGCGACCTGGTGTGGGACACCGGCGTGCCGCAGACCCTGGCCGACCTGCCCGGCGGCAAGGGTCCGGGCGGGCTCACCGTGCTGCACAAGCTCACCGACCAGCTGAAGCAGCTGGGCCTGGTCCCCGACGACATCCGGTACCTCTCGGTCTCGCACAGCCACTTCGACCACATCGGCAACGCCGGCCTGTTCGCCCATTCGACCTGGATCGTCGACGCTGACGAGCGCGCCTTTGCCTTCCGCCCGGGACAGCGCGCCAACAAGATCGAGTTCGGGGCCTATTCCGCCCTGGAGACCGCCAAGACCATCCTGATCGAGGGCGACGCCAGCCATGACGTGTTCGGCGACGGCTCGGTGACGATCATCCAGGCGCCGGGCCACACGCCCGGCCACACCGTGCTGCTGGTGCGCCTGCCCAAGGCCGGGCCGGTCCTGCTCACCGGCGACCTGTGGCACATCGCCGAAAGCCGCGCCGCGCGCCGCGTGCCGCGCTTCAACACCGACCGCGCCCAGACGCTGAAGAGCATGGACCTGGTCGAGAAGATCGCCGCCGAAACCCACGCCCGCGTTGTCCGCGAGCACGTGCCGGAGGACTTTACCTCCCTGCCGAAGTTCCCCGCCGCGCTGAACTGACATAGCCGCGCGTCGCCGTCACAGATCCGTCGTGCGGACCGCGCGATAGGCGTCGAGCGCGCGATGGCGGGCCACGGCGTGGTCGACGATCGGCGCGGGGTAATCGCGCCCCAGGACCACCCCGGCCTTGCTCAACTGATCGGGTGTGGCGGTCCACGGCGCGTGGATCAGCGTATCGGGCAGGCCCGCCAGTTCCGGCGCCCAGCGCCGCACATAGGCGCCCGTGGGATCGAACGTCTGGCCCTGGGAGACCGGGTTGAACACCCGGAAATAGGGCGCCGCATCGGCCCCCGACCCCGCCACCCACTGCCAGCTCGCCGCATTGTTCGCCAGGTCCGCGTCGACCAGGGTGTCCCAGAACCAGGCCGCGCCTTGGCGCCAGTCGATCAGCAGGTCCTTGATCAGGAACGAGGCTACGATCATCCGCACGCGATTGTGCATCCAGCCGGTGGCCCACAGTTCGCGCAGGCCGGCGTCGACGATGGGATAGCCGGTGCGGCCTCGCCGCCAGGCTTCCAGCGCCGGTGGGTCGTCGCGCCAGGCGACGCGGTCGTACTCGGGCTTCAGCGCCGCTGTCGGCAGCGTGGGGACGTGAAACAAGAGGTGAGCGCTGAACTCCCGCCAGGCCAGCTCCGACAGGAAGGTCTCGACGCCGCCCGGGAAGGGATCGCCCACCGTCGCCTGGGCGGCCGTTGTCGCCGCGCGCCACACCTGCCACGGCCCGATTTCACCGAAGTGCAGGTGGGGCGAGAGCCGGGACGTCCCTGCCAGCGCCGGCAGATTTCGCTGGTCCGCATAGTCGAAGACCGCCTGGCCGACAAAGGCCTCCAGCCGCCGCGCCGCGCCCGCCTCGCCCGGCGACCATTCGGCCGCCAGCCCTGAGGCCCAATCGGGCCGAGTCGGGCGCAGCCGCCAATCCTCCAGGCGCTCGCTTGGGGCCGTTGCATCGTTCGCCACCCGGTCCGGCGCGGGGAGGCCCGGCGGCGTCTGGACCGTGGCCCGCAACGCCCGCCAGAACGGGGTAAACACCTTGTAGGGTTCGCGCTGCTTGTTGCGCAGCCATCCCGGCTCGCACAGGAGCGTGGCGTTGAACGAGCGGGCGGCGACGCCCTTCGTCTTCAGGGCCGCTTTCAGCCGGCTGTCGCGCCGCATCGCCCAGGGCTCATAGACCCGGTTCCAGACCACGGCGCGGGCCCCGGTCTCCTCGATCAGCGCCGCGACTACCGCCTCCGCCGGCCCAGTGCGATAGACCAGACCGCCTCCTCCGCGCCGCCGGAGGTCCGCATCGAGCGCCTGCAGCGATCCGTCCAGCCACCAGCGCGAGGCCGCCCCCGGCGACCCGTCGCCCGCGTCTTCGTCGTCGCGAATGAACACCGGCACGATGGTCTCGCCGGTGGAAAGCGCATGGGCCAGGGCCGGGTTGTCGGTGAGCCGCAGGTCCCGGCGGAACCAGACCAGCACCGTCATCGGGGCGCTTGGCTCGAGCCCGTCCGCAGTCGCCAGGCCGCCACGGCGGGACCGATGGAGTCCAGCCCGCGCACGACCATGACGCCGGGCTGGGCGCGCAAGCCGGGACACGCGCCGCCGGCCCAGATCTCCATGGCGGCCGGCGTCGCCGCCCGCAGTTCGGCGAGCCCCGCCTGCGCCTGGGCGGCGGGCGCCATCGCCGAGAACGACAGCGCCAGGATGTCGGCGCCGTGGGCGCGCGCCGCTGTGGCGATGTCCGGCGCCGGGGTTTGTACGCCAAGCGAAATGCAGCGGCACCCCTCCAGCACAAACATCGCCTCGGCCATCAGCAATCCCAGGGCGTGCGGCTCCTGTGGCAGGGTGCTGAGCAGCACCCGTGGCCGATCGCGCGGCGCGCCGGCGCCCAGCGCCGCGTTGATGGCGCCGCGCAAGACGGTGGCGAACTGTTCGGTGAACAGGTGCTCCTGGTGGATTTCCAGCTCCCCGCGCGCCCAGGCCGCCCCTACCGCATGGGCCAGTTGCGGTGCGATCTCGGCGGCGAAGGCCCGCAATCCCGTCCGCGTCAGCAGTGCGGCCAGGAAGTCGCGCAGACGCTCGGCGTCATGGGCCGCCAGCCGCGCCAGCACCTCCCGCGCTGCGGGACTTTCGGGTTCGGGGCCGTGGGCCTCCGGGCCGCGCAGCAGGGCCAACAGATCCTCCATCGAGTGGCCGACGATCTTTCCGGGCCGATGACCGGTGTCGATCAGCCGGCGCAGCAGACGCAGCTTGGCCACCTGGTCGGCCGGATAGCGCCGCTCGTCATGGGCGTCGCGCAGGGGTTGGGGAAACCCGTAGCGACGCTCCCAAACGCGCAGCGTGTCCTTGGCCAGACCGCAGTCGCGTTCGACCGCGGCGATGCTCATCAGGGCCGAAACATCGAGGTCGACGCTATTTGTCATGGACAATATTCAACATAGGCATGGACACTGGGCAAATGTGGCCTATTTGTCCAGGACAAATAGCGAGGCCGCGAGACCACCATGGATATGATTGCGAACGAACTGCCCGACGTCCAGTCGTCCCCGGACGTCCGCGATGTGGTGATCCAGCGGGTGGGGGTGAAGGCGATCACCCATCCGATGCTGGTGGCGACGCGCGACGGCGCGCAGCCGTCGGTGGCGGAGATCGACATGTACGTGAGCCTCCCGGGCAATGTGAAGGGCACCCACATGTCGCGGTTCCTCGAGGTGCTTGACGCGACCCGTGAGCCGCTTTCGGGGCGGAGTCTGGGGACGCTGATGGCGGCGATGCTGGCGCGGCTCGGCGCCGAGAGCGGCATGATCGAGATGCGGATGCCCTATTTCGTGCGCAAGGCCGCCCCGGTCTCCGGCGTCGAAAGCCTGCTCGACTACCGCCTGACCCTGCGCGCGGAACAGCGGGACGGCCGGCTGGAGATCACCCAGCAGGTGCTGACTCCGGTCACCAGCCTGTGCCCCTGCTCCAAGGAGATCTCGCGCTATGGGGCGCACAACCAGCGGTCCCATATCGTCATCGCCGCGACCCTGGCGGACGAGGCGGTGGTGCCGGTCGAGGACCTCATCGACATCGCCGAGGCCAGCGCGTCCTGCGAACTGTGGGGCCTGCTGAAACGGCCGGACGAGAAGTACGTCACCGAGCGGGCCTACGACAATCCCAAGTTCGTCGAGGACCTGGTGCGCGATATTGCTGTCGCCCTGGCGGCCGACCCGCGGATCGCCCGCTACGAGGTCTCGTCGGAAAACTTCGAGTCGATCCACAACCACTCGGCCTATGCATGGCTCGCCGGGCCGCGGTAGCGGCGGGCGAACCGGGCCGGCTGACCGTCTGGTATGACGGCGACTGCCCGATCTGCACGGCGGAGATCGGGCTGATGCGCCGGCTCGACCGGTCAAGGGCCATAGCCTTCGTCGATCTCAGCCTGCCCGGCGCCTGCCCGACGGACCGCGCCGCGCGGCTGGCCCGGCTGCACGCCCAGCCCAGGGGCGGCGCCATGCTGTCGGGGGCCGCGGCCTTCGTGGCCATGTGGCGTGTCCTTCCCGGCCTGCGCGCGCTGGCCTTCGTGGCCTCTGCGCCGCCGGTGCTCTGGCTTCTCGAGCGCGCCTACCTGGCCTTCCTGCGCGCGCGTCCGACGTTGCAGGCCATCGCGCGTCGGGGCGCGGCCTGATGGCCAGCACGCTGATCCTGCGGGGCTGAGGGTCGCGTGACCGAAGACATCGTGGTGGTGGCGGGCGCCACGGGCGGCATCGGCGCCGCCCTGATCGCCGCGCTGCGCGACGACGCTCGCTATTCGCATGTCGTGGCGCTCTCGCGCCGCCGGCCCGACCGCTGGACCGACGACGCCCGACGGACCTGGCTCCCCGCCGACCTGCTCGATGACGCCACGCTGGCGGCGGCGGCGCGACGGATCGCGGGCCTGGGGACGCCGACCCGGGTAGTGGTGGCCACCGGCCTGCTGCACGCCCCCGGCGCGGCGCCGGAAAAGGCCCTGCGCGCCCTCGACGCCGCGACCCTGACCCGGCTGTTCGAGGTCAACGCCACAGGCCCCGCGCTGATCGCCAGGCATCTGCTGCCGCTGGCCCCACGGGATAGAGCGAGCGTCTTCGCGGCGCTTTCGGCGCGGGTGGGCAGCCTGGGCGACAACGCGCTCGGCGGCTGGTACGGCTACCGCGCCTCCAAGGCCGCCCTCAACATGCTGATCCGAACCGCGGCCATCGAACACCGTCGCACCCACCCGCTCGGGGTCTGCGTGACGCTCCATCCCGGCACGGTGGCGACGCCGTTGAGCCAGCCGTTCGCGGGGTCCGGGCGCGAGCTGTTCACCCCGCCGACCGCCGCCGGCCACATCCTGCGGGTGCTCGACGGCCTCGGTCCGGCCGACAGCGGCGGCTTCTATGGCTGGGACGGCGCGCCGATCCCCTGGTGACCGGGAGCCTGGGCAGCTGCGCCGCCCGGACCTTCCAGCCGGCGACGGCCGAGCTCAGTGCTGGCTTTCCGGCATCCGGACCACCAGGCCGTCCAGGGCGTCGGTGACCTTGATCTGGCACGACAGGCGGCTCGAGGGCTCCACGTTCTCGGCGAAGTCGAGCATGCTCTCCTCCATGGCCGAGGACGCGCCGGTCTTGTCCTTCCAGGCCGCGTCCACATAGACGTGGCAGGTGGCGCAGGCGCAGGCGCCGCCGCAGTCGGCGTCGATGCCGGGGACGTTGTTCTTGACCGCCCCCTCCATGACGGTGAGCCCGGTCTTCACCTCGATGACGTGCTCGGTCCCGTTGTGTTCGATGTAGGTAATCTTGGCCATAAACCCCTCGCGCGACCTTCAGGCCGCGACCTCTTTCATGGAAATGGATGGGTCCGCAAGCCTCGCCTTGTCCACCGGCCTGCGCGCGCCTATCAGCAGCTTGCCCATCATGAACTCCGGCGGCGAATTGATCGCTTCCACCGACTGCACCAGATCGCCCTTCAGGTGAAACACCGCGAACTTGCCTGACGCAGGGTCACCGCGGACCAGGATCTCGTCGACATCGAAGGCGTAGCCGGCGATCTGCAGTTTCAGGTCGTACTGGTCCGACCACTGCCACGGCACCTCGCCGGCCGGGGCGGGGCGGCCGGTGATGGCGCAGGCGGCCTGTTTGGCGCCTTCCAGGGCGTTGGGCACGCTTTCCATGCGGAACATCCGGTCATAGATCGGCATCGGCCGGTGGGCGACGTCGCCGATGGCCCAGATCGCCGGGTCCGAGGTGCGCGCCTCCAGGTCGACAACGACGCCGCGCGCCACGTCGAGGCCGCAGGCCCGGGCGAGCTCGTCGTTCGGCGCCGCGCCGACGCCCACCACCACGGCGTCGCAAGGCACGGTGCGGCCGTCGGCCAGGGTGACGCCTGTCACCTGGCCGTTCTTGCCCTCGAAGGCCACCGCGCTGGCACCCAGTTCGAAGGTGACGCCGTGGGCCTCGTGCCGGGCCTTGAAGAAACTCGAAAGCACCTCGCAGGCGACGCGGGCCAAGAGGCGCGCCTCGCGCTCCAGCACCACCACCTCGGCGCCCAGGGCCCGGCCGGAGGCGGCCACCTCCAGCCCGATATAGCCGCCGCCGACGACGGCCAGCGTCTTGCCCGGCCCGACGGTGGCCTTCAGCAATTCCGCGTCGGCGGCGGTGCGCAGGAACATCACGCCCTCAAGGTCCGCGCCGGGGATCGGCAGGGCGATGGCGCGCGCGCCGGTGGCGAGGATCAGGGCGTCGTAGGCCAGCGTCGAGCCGTCGGAAAGCGACACCAACTTCAGGTCGCGGTCGATGGCGGTGGCGGTGATCGAGGGCTGGAAGTCGATGCCGTGCTCAGCATAGAATTCCAGGGGCTTCAGCGCCAGGGAGTCGGCGTCGGCCTCGCCTTTCAGCCAGGCCTTGGAGAGCGGCGGGCGCTGGTAGGGGGGGATCGGCTCCTCGCCGACCAGGGTGATCGGCCCGGCGTGGCCATACTGGCGCAACAGCGCCGCGGCCGCGCCCCCCGCATGGCCGGCGCCGACGATCACCACATGTGCGGCCGGATTGGTCATCCGCCTTCGATGCCCAACAGCAGCCACAGCGTCAACTCAAGCTCTGCGCACATCGGGGCGCCGAACTTGGGATCACCGACCACAGAGCTGCCCGCCCCAAGCCCGCGCATGCGGGCTGAAGCACCGGGATCCAGGGGGCAAAGCGGCTCAACTGGAATCGGGCGGCGGGGCAGTCCGCGGCCCTCCGCTCACGACGGTTTCGTCCTCAGGCGAAGGCCCCTCTACACCACCCGGTCGACCAGCATCTTCTTGACCTCGGCGATGGCCTTGGCGGGGTTGAGGCCCTTGGGGCAGACCTGGGCGCAGTTCATGATGGTGTGGCAACGGTAGAGCTTGAAGGGGTCTTCCAGCGCGTCCAGCCGCTCGCCGGTGGCCTCGTCGCGGCTGTCGATCAGCCAGCGGTAGGATTGCAGCAGGGTGGCGGGGCCCAGGTACTTGTCGCTGTTCCACCAGTAGCTGGGGCACGACGTCGTGCAGCAGGCGCAGAGGATGCATTCGTAGAGGCCGTCCAGCTTCGCGCGGTCCTCCGGCGCCTGGATCCACTCCTGTTGCGGCTCGGGCGTCTCGGTGTGCAGCCAGGGCTCGATGGAGGCGTACTGGGCATAGAACAGCGTCATGTCCGGCACCAGATCCTTCGCCACCGGCATGTGCGGCAGCGGACTGATCTGGACGTCGCGGCCGGGGACCTCGGCCCAGCCGTGGGTGCAGGCCAGCGTGTTGCGGCCCCCGATGTTCATGGCGCAGGATCCGCACACACCCTCGCGGCAGGATCGACGGAAGGCCAGCGTCGGGTCGAGCGTGTTCTTGATGTGGATCAGAACGTCGAGCACCATCGGCCCGCAGGCGTCGACGTCCACATCATAGGTGTCCCAGCGCGGATTCTCCGTCCCCTCGGGATCGTAACGGTAGACCCGAAAGGTCTTGGTCTTGCCCGCGCCGGCGGGGGCGGGGTGATGGCGGCCCTTCTGGACGCGGGAGTTCTTCGGCAGTGCGAGTTCGACCATGGGGCGGGGTCCTCAGGCGGGGCTTCGAGCGGTGGGCGGGCGGGCGGTCTTGCGCCCCAGGATGATCACCCCGTGGTGGCCGCCGTGATCGGTGGTGATCAGGGTCAGGTCTGCTAGGCCAGCCTTGTTCAGCAGGCGCACGACGGCGGAGAGATCGTAGTCGTACATCAGAATCGCGCCGGGCTTCAGTCGCGCCAGCCGCCAGCGCGCCAGCAGCGGTTGGGCCAGTCGCCGCCAGCCGCGCGGGACCTCTGGCGTCACCCGGGCGTCGCGCCAGACAGTGAGGTGCAGGCTGACCACGCCGTCGTCGGCCAGCCGGGCCAGCAGATCCTCCAGAATCGCTAGACCGCGCCGGGGCGCGATGTGCTGGAAAACGATGAACGAGTTGATCCAGTCGAACGGGCCGTCTGGCAGGGCGTCCACATAGGTCGCGCCGCCGCCGCGCAGGCGGGCCTCATCCAGCATGCCGGGCGAGATGTCGTAGCCGGTGACCGACCCGGCGTGGTCGCACATGGCCCGCGCCAGCCGCCCGGTCCCGCAGCCGAAGTCAAGCGCCCGACCGCCCGGCGCCTTGCGGGCGAGGATCGTCAGTCTTCGGACGATATCGCCGATGTGGTCTGCGCCCGAGGCATAGAACGCCTCCAGATTCGCCGGCGTCAGGTTCTCCGTGCGATAGTCGGCATGGGTCAGCACGCCCCAATAGGGCTGGGTGGCGCCCAGTTCGCGCCAGTCCGCGTCGGTGTCGCGGCCCTCGTGTCTGGCGGCGGCCTGCACCCGCGCGCCTAGTAGACCCGCGCCTTGGGCGGGATGTAGGCGATGTCGTTGGTCATGGTGAAGTCATGCACCGGACGGTAGTCGATCCGGACCTTGCCGGTGGCGTCGTCGAACCAGGTCAGCGTGTGCTTCATCCAGGTCTTGTCGTCGCGGTCGGCGAAGTCCTCGCGGGCGTGGGCGCCGCGGCTCTCGGTGCGGTTGGCGGCGCCGACCACGGTGACCACTGCCTGGCCGATCAGGTTGTCGAGCTCAAGCGTCTCCATGAGGTCGGTGTTCCAGATCATCGCGCGGTCGGTGACGTGCAAGTCGGCGCGCCTGGCCTGCACCGCGTCCAGCCGGTTGACGCCGGAGGCCAGGCTGTCGCCGGCGCGGAACACCGCGGCGTCGTCCTGCATGGCCTGCTGCATCTCCAGCCGCAGCGCCGCCGTGGTGGTCTTGCCCGACGCGTTGCGCAGCCGGTCGAAGCGGGCCAGGTGCCCGTCGGTCATCTCTGGCTTCAGCTCGACCTGCGTCGCCCCGGCCTTGATTGTATCGGCGCAGCGAAGCGCCGCCGAACGCCCGAACACAACCAGATCGATCAGCGAGTTTGAGCCCAGCCGATTGGCGCCGTGGACGGATACGCAGGCCGCCTCGCCCACCGCCATCAGGCCGGGAACCACCTTATCGGGGTCCTTGCCAGCCTTGGTCACCACCTCGGAATAGAAGTTCGTCGGCACCCCGCCCATATTGTAGTGCACTGTGGGCAGCACCGGAATCGGCTCCTTGGTGACGTCCACCCCGGCGAAGATGCGGGCGCTTTCCGAGATGCCGGGCAGGCGCTCGTGCAGCACCTTGGGGTCCAGGTGATCCAGGTGGAGGTTGATGTGGTCCTTTTTCGGACCGACGCCGCGGCCTTCGCGGATCTCGATGGTCATGGCGCGCGAGACCATGTCGCGGGGCGCGAGGTCCTTCACGCTGGGCGCATAGCGCTCCATGAACCGCTCGCCTTCGGAATTGGTCAGGTAGCCGCCCTCGCCGCGCGCGCCCTCGGTGATCAGGCAGCCGGCGCCATAGATGCCGGTGGGATGGAACTGCACGAATTCCATGTCCTGTAGCGGCAATCCGGCGCGCAGGGCCATGCCGCCGCCGTCGCCGGTGCAGGTGTGGGCCGACGTGCAGGAGAAATAGGCCCGGCCATAGCCGCCGGTCGCCAGGATCACCTGCTGGGCCTGGAAGCGGTGCAGGGTTCCGTCGTCCAGCTTCCACGCGGTGACACCCCGGCAGACGCCCCCCTCTTGAGCGTCATGGTCCATGATCAGGTCGAGGGCGAAATACTCGATGAAGAACTCGGTCTTCTTGGCCAGGGCCTGGCCGTACATGGTGTGCAGCATGGCGTGGCCGGTGCGGTCGGCCGCGGCGCAGGTGCGCTGGATCGGCGCCTCGCCATAGTTGCGGGTCATGCCGCCGAAGGCGCGCTGATAGATCTTGCCCTCGTCGGTGCGCGAGAACGGCACGCCCCAGTGCTCAAGCTCATAGACCGCCGCCGGCGCGTTGCGGACCAGGTATTCGATGGCGTCCTGGTCGCCCAGCCAGTCGGACCCCTTGACGGTGTCGTACATGTGCCAGCGCCAGTCGTCCTCGCCCATGTTGCCCAGCGAGGCCGAGATGCCGCCTTGCGCGGCGACGGTGTGCGACCGCGTCGGGAAGACCTTGGAGATGCACGCGGTTTTCAGGCCCGCCGCGGCGCAGCCCAGGGCCGCGCGCAGGCCCGAGCCGCCGGCGCCGACGACGACGACATCGTACTTGTGATCGATGAACTGGTAGGTCGCCATCGGTCAGGAAACTCCGCCGCTCAGCGCGACCTTGAGGATCGAAAAGATCGCCAGCGCGCCGGAAAGCCCGCAGACGAAGAGGTTGATCAGCAGCAGGCCCGCCTTTGACGCGGTCTTGTGGATGTAGTCCTCGACAACCACGCGAACGCCCGCGTGCATATGCCAGAAGGCGATGGCGATGGTCAGCACACTGAGCACCGCGTTCAATGGATCGCGCACCCAGTGGACCGCGAAGCCATAGTCGCCAGCCGCCAGCCGCAGCACGCCATAGACCGCCCACAGGGTCAGCGGAACCAAGGCGACGGCGCTGACCCGCTCGGCGATCCAGGCCCCGACCCCATGCTTGGCCGAGCCGAGGCCCCGGGCGCGCGACAGCGGCGTGCGATAGCTTGCCATCATAGCGCTCCCGTCAGGCCGGCGATCCACCAGACCGCGAGCGTCGCGGCGACGGCGAAGGCCAGGGCGGCGACCGCGCTGGCGTTGGCGCTCTTGACGTCCAGCCCGCGCCCGGTGTCCCAGACCAGGTGGCGGACGCCGTTGGCCAGGTGGAAGAAGCAGCTGAGGGTCAGGCCGAAGATCACCACCTTGCCCGGCCACGAGCCAAGCAGCGCCTTGACCTGCCCATACCGCTCGGGCCCCTGCGCCAGGGCCATCGCCCAGGCCGCCACCATCAGCCCGCCCGCATAGAGCGCGACGCCGGTCGCGCGGTGCAGGATCGAGGTCAGCATGGTCAGATGCCAGCGCCATAGCGGCGGCGAGATCAGGCCGCCGGTCAACAGGTGCGGCGAGACCGGCGGTTCGCGGCGGGGTTTGGAAACGTCGGTCATCGGTTTGCGCCGCTCGATCCTGTCCGGAGGTGCGTCCGCTTGTAAGCACCGCGCGAGGACTGTCAACGAAGCCTCGCCACGGGCGCTCGCGGGGCTCGCCCATCCTTCGCAAATTCCGAAGTCTTGGGCTATTCGAGCTGCCGCACAAGCCGTCAATCCTGTAGTATTCCTTCGCGAAAGGCGAAGGATGCGCTTCGATCTGATCGATCTGCGGCTGTTCTGCGAGGCGGTGGACGCAGGCTCCATCACCGCCGGGGCGGAGCGCTGCGCCCTGGCCCTGGCGGCCGCCTCGGCCCGTATCCGGTCGATGGAACAGAGCCTTGGCGCCCCGCTGCTGACCCGCTCGCGCCAGGGGGTCACGCCGACCCCCGCCGGCCGCACCCTGCTGAAGCACGCCCGCGCCGTACTGGACCAGGCCGCGCGGCTGCGGGAGGATCTGGGCGCCTTCGCCGGCGGCGCCTCGGGCGAGGTGCGGCTGCTGGCCAATACCAATGCCCTGACCGAATTTCTGCCCGAGGCGTTGTCGGCCTTCCTGGCCGCCCATCCGCAGGTCAGCGTCGATCTGGAAGAGCGCCTCTCCGACGAGATCGTCGGCCTGGTGGCCGAAGGGGTCGCCGATATCGGCATCGTCGCCGGCACCGTGAACGTGGGCGCCCTGGCCACCTATCCGTTCCGGTCCGATCGCTTCGTGGTGGTGACCGCCGTGGACCATCCGCTGGCGACCCAGGCTCAGGTGAGGTTCGCCCAGGTCTTGGACTATGACTTCGTGGGTCTTGAGCGCTCCAGTTCCCTGCAGCGGTTCCTGACCGGCAAGGCCGCGCGGGAGGGCCACCCCTTGCGGCTGCGCGTCCAGCTGCGCAGCTTCGACGCGGTCTGCCGGCTGGTGGAATGCGGCGTCGGCGTCGGCGTGGTGCCGCAGACCACGGCGGCCCGCGCGGTCAAGACCATGGCGCTCAGCGTCATCGACCTTTCCGACGACTGGGCGATCCGCGACCTGACCATCGTCGTGCGCGCCATCGGCGAGCTGCGCCCCTCCGCGCGACATCTGGTGGAGAGCCTGCGGGCCTGACGCCTGGCCAGCTCGGCCGCCGCGGTCAGGCCGCGATCCGCCCCCGCCGGGCCGATGCCGTCAGGCTGGCGGCGAAGGCCGAAAACAGCTTGGCCATCGCCGGCTTCTTGTAGGGATAGAGGTCCGCTGAATCCATGGCGTGGACGATCATCGCAACGTCGACCTCGAAGACCAGCAGCCGGCCGTCCGAGGTCTCGGCGCAGTCGATGCCGAAATAGTCGAGCCCAAGGGTTTTCGACAGGGCCTGGAATGCGCCGGCGTGGCGCGCGGCGAAGCCCTGATCAAAGCTCGCCATGACCTCAGCCTCCTCGGCCCGATGCGCGGCCTCGCCCATGTCGGCGTTCAGATAGTGCACCATCCAGCGGGCCGAGACGGCCATATGGCTGACGAAGGGCCGACCGTCGACCAGCACCACGCGCAGCTTGCGGAACCGGCCGTCGGCGTCGCTGTAGTCGAAGAAGCGGGTGACAAAGAACTCGGGGTCGGGATGGGCCGCCAGATAGGCCGCCAGGCCCGCCGGATCGTCGAGTTTCTCCAGCCCGGCGCCGGCGTGCGAGGCGATCGGGCGCGCGATCACGGGAAAGACCAGGTCGGCGTGGATCGCCGCCAGAGTTGTCCCGCCGCCCACCACCTGGCGCAGGACATCGCGATCGACCCGGCGCGTGGTAGGACAGGCGATGTCGGGATGTCCGGCGAAGCGGTCGGCGACCCCATCGCGGGTGAGGGCGGCGATCCGCTCGGCGCGTCCGTTCACCACCGGCTGCGGCCAGCCGTCGAAGGCGCCGTCGAGCTGGCGCAAGATCGCCTCGCCGTGGTCGGACAGGCCGATGGCCAGGAAGGCGACGTCGTGGTCGGGCATCTCCGCCGGCGACGGCAGGCCGGCATCGACATAGCAGGTGGTCAGCTCGATGTCGGAGCCCTCGAGCAGAAAGTCGATGGGGGTGTTGGTCATTAGGTCGCCGGCGATGGCCAGCGCCAGAATCCGCAGGCCCTGGCCCGAGCCGTGCGAGGTGCGATACCAGCGACAGCTGGCCAGGGCGGCGGCCTGCAGCTCCAGCCCCCTGTCCCGCTCACCCCGCATCTGCAGCAGGGTGGACAGGTCCAGCATGGCGCCGGCGTCCAGGGGGTCGGCGGTCAACCGCGCGATCAGCCCATCCCACACCTCGGTGACGCCCTCCCCCTCGAAGCAGCGGCGGCCAAGAAAGGCCAGGCCGAGGCTGGGCGCGGGGTTGGCCGGGCGACGGGCGGGAAATTCCGGGACGGAAGCTGGCGCGGCCTGGGGCATCGGTATCCTGGGGCGAGGGGAACGCAAACGCGGACGGTCCTGCGACCGCAGCTTCCAATGGAGCCCGGTATGGTTGTCGCTTCGTTAACGTTGTGGCGGCGCGGGCCTGCACCTGAGGTTGCATCGGGGCGGTGCATCGGGGGACCGCATCGGGCCGCGCCCGCCGCGGAGCCCGTTCAGCCGGGTTCGCTCAGCCAATCGGCCGAGCGCATCTCTTCCAGCCGCGAGGCCGTGCGTTCGAATTCGAAGGCGCCGTCGCCGGCCGGATAGAGGTCCGCGGGCGCCGCCTCGGCCAGGACGATCAGCCGGGTGCGGGCCTCGTAGAGGGTGTCGATCAGGATGACGAAGCGGCGCGCCTCCTCGCGGCGGCCCGGCGTCAGCCTGGGCAGATCCTCAAGGAACACCGTGTGAAATCGGGCGGCCAGAGCCACATAGTCGTTCGGGCCCAGAGCCACCGAGCACAGGCTGGCGAAGCTGGCGCGCACCAGGCCGCCGGCGGCGTGCGGCAGGTGGATCTTGCGGCCCAGCACCTCGAGCGTGGCCCCGTCTTCCGCCTCCGGCCCCAGCAGGTCGCGCCAGAGCGCCTCGAAGGACCGGCTGTTGTCCGGGTCGGCCGGCGAAAACCAGGTCCCCGCGGCGCGCAGCCGATCCAGCCGATAGTCGTGGCCGCCCGCCACGGCCACCACCTCGAGGCGGGTCTTCAGCAGATCGATGAAGGGCAGAAACAGCTGGCGGTTGATGCCGTCCCGGTAGAGGGCGTCGGGCGCCCGGTTGGAGGTCGCCACCAGGGTCACGCCGCGGGCGAACAGCGCCTCGAACAGCCGGCCCAGGATCATGGCGTCGGCGATGTCGGTGACCTGGAATTCGTCGAAGCACAGCAGGCGTGACGCCAGGGCGACCACGTCGGCGACGGGCGGGATCGGATCGTCGCCCCTGTGCTGGCCGAACTTCGCCTTGCGGGCGGCGGCGTCGCCGCCGCGCCAGGCGCCGATCAGCCGGTGGATCTCGCCCATGAACACGTGGAAGTGGGTGCGCCGCGCGGCCGGCCCGACCGACGTCACGAACAGGTCCATCAGCATCGACTTGCCGCGTCCGACCGGCCCCCAGAGGTAGACGCCACGCCGCGGTTCCGGCTTGCGGAACAGCGCGGTCAAGCGGCCAGGTGGCGGCGCGGCCGCCAGGTCAGCTTCCAGTCGCAGCAGCGCCGCCAGGCCGGCGGCCTGCGCCGGATCGGGCCGGATTTCCCCCCGCGCCAGGCGGGCGTCGTAGGCGGCTTGCAGAGCGGACGCCATGCCCGGAGGCTAGACCCCGAGGTCCCGGAGCGCGCGGGCCTGGGCCTGGCGCGTGGCGCAGGCGCAGGCGCGCATCTCGCCCTTGTCGTTCCACCAGACCAGCGTCGGATAGGCGAAGACGACCCCGTTGTCCTTAAGCAGCGGCGCGAGCTTGACCACCAGGCCGCGACCGGCCTCGACCACCGCGGTGCGGGCCATATCGCCATCGGCGCCGGGAATGCCTGGCGCGGTCCAGGTGTTCGCGGGATCCGCCTCCCAGCGGGTCAAAAGGCTCCAGTCGCGCCCAAGCCAGAGCTGGGCCACGGTGGCGCGCTCGGCGGGTGTCGATTGCGCCTGACCGTTGAGATCGGGGCGGGCGATGACGATGACGCGGGTGTCGACGCCCTTCTTCTGAAGCCCTGGGAAATCGTCAGCCATGAACCGCTCGCCCTGGGGAGCGGTGTGGAACGAGATCATGTAGAGCTTCTTGCCCGCCAACCCCGGCGCCACCCAGCCCGACGATTGCAGGAGTGCTGCGATCTCCTGCTGGTGGCGGGTGATCAGCGTCGGCCGCCAGCGGATCTCGAAGTTCCAGTAGGCCCAGCCGGCCGCGCCCGCGAGGGCCAGCACCAGGGCCAGACTCGCCCACAGGCGCAAGGCCCGCACCCTCAGCCCATCGTCGGGATGATGAAGGCGCTATCTGCGGTGGCGCCCTCCGGCCAGCGGGCGGTGATGGTCTTGACCTTGGTGTAGAAGCGCACGCCCTCCATGCCGTGCTGGTTGGCGTCGCCGAAGGCCGAGCGCTTCCAGCCGCCGAAGGAGTGGTAGGCCACCGGCACCGGGATCGGCACATTGATCCCGACCATGCCGACGTTGACGCGGGCGGCGAACTCGCGCGCGGCGCGGCCGTTGCGGGTGAAGATGGCCACGCCGTTGCCGTACTGGTGCTGGCTGGGCAGGCCCACGGCTTCCTCGAAGGTCTCGGCCCGGACGATCTGCAGGACCGGGCCGAAGATTTCTTCCTGGTAGGTGCGCATGTCAGGCTTCACCCGGTCGAACATCGAGGGGCCGATGAAGAAGCCCTGCTCGTAGCCCTGCAGGGTGAAGCCCCGGCCATCGACCACCAGTTCGGCGCCTTCCTCGACGCCCAGCTGGATGTAGTCGGAGACCTTGCGGCGGTGGGCGGCGGAGACCACCGGGCCGTATTGCGCGGCGGCGTCGGTGGAGATCCCGACCTTCAGGGTCTCGATCTCGGCCAGCATCTTCTCGCGGAAAGCCTCGGCGGTCCTGGTGCCCACCGGCACGACCACCGGCAGCGCCATGCAGCGCTCGCCGGCCGAGCCGTACGCCGCGCCGACGATATCCTTCACCGCCTGGTCGAGGTCGGCGTCGGGCAGGATGACGCCGTGGTTCTTGGCCCCGCCCATGGCCTGGACGCGCTTGCCCGCCGCCGTGCCGCGCGAATAGACGTACTGAGCGATGTCCGACGAGCCGACGAAGCTGACGGCCTTGATGTCCGGGTGGTCGAGGATGGCGTCGACCGAGACCTTGTCGCCGTGGACCACGTTCAGCACACCCTTGGGGGCGCCGGCTTCCATCATCAGTTCGGCCAGCCGGACCGGAACGGACGGGTCCTTCTCCGACGGCTTGAGGATGAAGGTGTTGCCCACCGCGATGGAGATGCCGAACATCCACATCGGGATCATCGCCGGGAAGTTGAAGGGCGTGATTCCCGCGGTTACGCCCAGCGGCTGGCGCATGGAATAGACGTCGATGCCGGGGCCGGCGCCTTCGGTATATTCGCCCTTCAGCGCGTGCGGGATGCCGCAGGCGAACTCGATGACTTCGAGGCCCCGCTGGATGTCGCCTTTCGAGTCGGCCACGACCTTGCCGTGCTCGCAGGACAGGAGTTCGGCCAGATCGTTCATATTGGCTTCGATCAGGCGCTTGAAATCGAACATCACCCGCGCGCGCCGTTGCGGATTGACCAGCGCCCAGACCTGTTGGGCGCGGACCGCCGAGGCCACGGCGGCGTCCAGTTCGCCGACACTGGCGAGCGCCACGCGGGCCTGCACCTCGCCGGTATTGGGATTGTAGATGTCGCCGAAGCGGCGGCTCGTGCCGGCGACCGAGACGCCGTCGATGAAGTGGGTGATGTCACGCATGCGGGGCTTTTAAGCTTTCTCGGCGCGGTCGCCTAGCCGGGACAGGCCCTGGCGCTTGCTCAAGGATCATCCGACAGCGCATCTTCCGGCCATGACGATTGCCTCGCCCGCCCAGACCTTCGACCCGGCGCGGCCCCGCGACCATATCGTCGACCGGCTGATCGCCGAGCGCGCGCCCCGGCTGGCGGCGAGCCCCGCCTGGCCCCTGTTGCGGCCGCTGCTCTATGGCGTGCTCGACTATGGAAAGGCGCGGCGGATGGCCGATGCGATCGCCGCGCTGCCCGGCCGCGCGGCGATCGAACACGTCTCCAGGCTGCTGAGTGTCAAGGTGGCGGCCACCGGTCTGGAGCGCATTCCCCGCGAGGGCCGACTGATCGTGGTCTGCAACCATCCCACCGGGATCGCCGACGGGATCGCGGTCTATGATCGGCTGAAGACCATCCGGCCGGATCTCTGCTTCTACGCCAACTCCGACGCTCACCGGATATCCCCCGGGCTCACCGAGGTGCTGATTCCGGTGGAGTGGGTGGAGGCCAAGCGCACGCGGGAGCGGACCCGCGAGACCCTGATGCTGACCCGCGAGGCGCTGGAGGCCGAGCGGTGCCTGGTGATCTTCCCGGCCGGCCGCCTGGCGCGCCGCCGCCCGGACGGCCGGCTCGCCGATCCGCCCTGGGCGCCTTCGGCGATCTCTCTGGCCCGCAAGTATGAAACGCCGATCGTGCCGATGCACCTGGCCGGGCCCTGGTCGCGGCTGTTCCACCTGTTCGACCGGGTCTCTGGCGAGCTGCGCGACATCACCCTGTTCCACGAGCTGCTCAACAAACAGGGGCGAGCCTTCGCCCTGACCGTCGGTCGACCGATCGGGTTCGAGGCGCTGGACGGCGAACCGACCGAGGCGATCGCCCACCTCAAGGTCTTCGTGGAAGACGACCTGCCGTGCGATCCCGATCGGGCCTTCGCATGATCCTGGCCGATGATGCGGCCACCGCGCGGCTCGGCGCGGCCCTTGGCCGGGTGCTGGGGGTCGGCGAGGCGGTTTGCCTGTCTGGCCCGCTGGGCGCGGGCAAGTCGACCCTGGCGCGCGGTCTCATCCGCAGTCTGACGACGCCCGACGAAGACGTCCCGTCGCCCACCTTCACGCTGGTCCAGGTCTATGATGGCCGGCGCCTGACCATTGCCCACTTCGACCTCTATCGGCTGTCGCGCCCGGACGAGGCCTATGAGCTCGGGCTCGACGAGGCGCTGGACGAGGGCGCCGCGCTGATCGAATGGCCGGAGCGGCTGGAAGGCCGCCTGCCCGCGGATCGACTCGATGTAGAGATCGCCTTTGACGGCGACGGGCGGCGCGTGCGGATGACGCCGCACGGCGCCTGGCAAGGCCGCAGCCTAGGGACTCTGGATTGAAGTCTGAACGTGAGGCGACGAAGGCCCGGTTCCTGGCGGACCACGGGCTGGCCTCGGCCCGGCGCGAGCCGTTGGCCGGGGATGCGTCGACGCGAAGCTATGAACGATTGCACCCGCCGGGCGCTCCCGCGCTGATCCTGATGGACCAGGCGCCCGTGCTGGAGACGCCGATCTGTCCGCCGGGGGCCAGCGACGCCGAGCGCCTGGCCCTGGGCTACAACGCCGCCGCCCGGCTGGCGGCCGGCTCCATCGCGGCCTTTGTCACCACTGCGGCCTACCTGCGCGCGCAGGGCCTCTCGGCGCCCGAGGTGAGGGCTTTCGATGTCGACGCCGGGCTGGCCGTTCTGGAGGATCTGGGCGACGGGCTGTTCGCCAGCCTGATGGCCGGCGGTCAGGCCGAGAGGCCGCTCTACGAGGCCGCCGTCGATGTGCAGGTCCAGTTGCACGCGCAGCGACCGCCGGACCTCCTGACGGCCCAGGGTCTGGACTGGCCGCTGCTGACCTACGACACCCTGGCGCTGAAGACCGCCACCGACACGTTCCTGGACTGGTGGCCGAGGTTCGCGGGCCTGGCCGCCTTCGACCCTGCCGTCGTCGCCGAATGGGACGCGCTCTGGGCGCCGGTCTGGGCGCGGGGCGAAGCCGGGGCCGGAGTCTTCTGTCACCGCGACTATCATGCTCAGAACCTGCTCTGGCTGCCGGACAGGCGCGGCGTGGCCCGGGTCGGCCTGCTCGATTTCCAGGACGCGCTGCGGGCGCACCCGGCCTGGGACCTGACCCATCTGCTGCAGGACGCCCGCCGCGATGTCGCGCCCGAGCTGGAGCGCGCGATGCTGGAGCGCTACCTGCTCGCCCGGCCGGCCGTCGAGCGCGAGGGCTTTCTCGGCGACTATCGGGCCCTGGCCGCGTCCAACGCCGCGCGTATTCTGGGCCGGGTGTTCGCCCGCCAGGCTTTGCTGGGCCGCGCGCACTACAAGGTCTTCATGCCGCGCACCTGGCGCTATCTGGAACGTGATCTCGCGGACCCGGCGCTGGCGGGGCTGCGCCGCTGGTTCGACCGGCACGTGCCGCTCGAGGCGCGGGCGTGACGCCCGGCCCGACCACCGCCATGGTGCTGGCCGCGGGCCTGGGCACGCGGATGCGCCCGCTCACCGATCACACGCCCAAGGCGCTGATCCCCGTCGCCGGGCGGGCGTTGATCGACCGGGTTCTCGACAAGCTTGTGGCGGCCGGCGTCGAACGGGCCGTGGTCAATGTGCATCACTTCGCCGACCAGGTGGAGGCGCACCTGAGCCGGCGCCGCGACCTTGAGATCCTGATCTCTGACGAGCGCGCCGGGCTGCTGGATTCCGGCGGCGGCCTCCAGCATGCGCGCGCGATGCTGGGCGAGGCGCCGATCCTCGTGGCCAACATCGATTCGCTGTGGCTTGAGCGGGGGGCGCCGGCGCTGGAGGCCTTGAAGCGCGCCTGGGATCCGGCGCGGATGGACCTGCTGCTGCTGCTGGTCAGGCGCGGCGAGGGAATAGGGTTCGAGGGGCCGCAGGGGTTCCTGATGAACGAGGCCGGCCAATTGACCCATTCGGCGTCACCCGATGTGGTCACCCCGTTCGCCAACGTCGGCTTCGGAATCCTCAAGCCCCAGGTGCTCGACGGCCAGACAGAGGCGGCCTTTTCGATCATCCCGGTCTGGCGCGCGTTGCAGGCCCGAGGTCGCCTCCACGGCGTGGCGATGGACGCTTTCTGGATGCATGTGGGCGATCCCGCGGCCCGCGACGCCGCCGCGGCGAGGCTGAGATGAGCGCCCTGCTGACCGGCCCCGGGCCGCGCTGGTTCAACATCCCGGCGTACCGGCCGTTCGCCCAGGACCTGGCCAGCGGTCTGCATGACGCCCTGGCCCCGCAAGGCCCTGAGGCCCTGTCGCAGGCCCTGGTGCTCACCCCGACCCGGCGCGGCGCGCGCGCCGTGGCCGACGCCTTTGCGCAGGTCGCCGGGGGGGGAGCCATGCTGCCGCCGCGGATGCGTCCACTGGGCGATCTCGAGGGCGGCGAACCGCCCTTCGAGCCGGGCGATCTGGCGCTGGACCTGCCAGCGGCGATCGATCCTCTGAAGCGCCGGTTCGAGCTCACCCGCCTGGCGGCCAACCACTGGGACCTGTTGCCGGGCCGCGAGCTTACGGCCGCCGCGGCGCTGGAGATGGCCGACGCCCTGGCGGGATTCCTCGACGGCCTGCAGATCGAGGAGGTGGCGGTCGAAGATGGGCTCGCTGGCCTGGTCGATGCGGAGATGGCCGAGCACTGGCAGGTCTCGCGCCTGTTCCTCGAGGCGGCGCTGGCCGACTGGCCGCAACGGCTGACGGCGCTGGGCGTGATGGATGTCAGTGCGCGCCGGGTGCGGCTGCTGCGAAGGCTGGCCGAACAGTGGACAGAGGCTCCGCCGAAAGGCGTGATCGTCGCCGCCGGCTCGACCGGCACGGCGCCGGCCACCCGCGACCTGTTGATAGCCATCGCCGCGGCGCCGCAGGGCTGCGTGGTGCTGCCGGGGCTGGACCAGAACCTGGCCGACACCGCCTGGGCCAAAGTCGATGTGCAGCATCCGCAGGGCGCGCTGAAACGTCTGCTCGACCGCGCCGGCGTGGACAAGAGCACGGTCCGCGTCTGGCCCGCCTCGGGCCGCGTCGACCTGGCGGGCCGCTGGCGGCAGCGGATCGTCAACGAGGCGCTGCGCCCGGCCGAGGAGACCGCCGACTGGCTGGGGGTGATCGGCAAGCTTCGCGCGGAAGGCGGGACGCCGGATGTCGATCCCATCGCCGAGGGGCTCAAAGGGCTGTCGGCGATCAGCGCCCGCACCGAGGACGAGGCCGCTACGGTGGTCGCCCTGCTGCTGCGCGAAACCCTGGAGACGCCGGATCGCACGGCGGCGCTGGTGACCCCCGACCCGGCGCTGGCGCGTCGGGTGGCGGCCAAGCTGGCGCGCTGGGGCGTGGTCCCCGACTCCTCGGCCGGCGAGAGCCTGGCGGGGTCGTCCTGCGCGATCCTGGCCGCGCTGACGGCGCGCGCGGCGGTGGACCCGCTGGACCCGGTCACCCTGCTGGGCCTGCTGAAGCATCCGTTGTCCAGGCCCGCAGACGACCAGACCCCAAACAGCCGGGCCCTGGAACGGGCCGCCCTGCGCGGCCCGCGCGCGCGCACCTGGGCGGCGTTGAAGGCGCGGCTCGCCAAGGTCCCGCAGGCCCTGCCCCTGGCCGAACGCCTGGAGGTCGTGGTGGGGGCGCTTGCCTGGACGCACGAGCTGGAGCCGGTGGCGCGGGCCGCGCGCCGCACGGCCGCGGCGATGGAGGCCCTGGCCGACGACGGCGCGGGGGGAACCGGCGAGCTGTGGACCGGTCACGGCGGCGAGGCCACGGCCCGGCTGCTGAGCGGGCTGATCCTGGACGCCGAACGCCTGCCGCCGGCCAGCGCCCGCGGTTTCGCCGAACTGTTGCAGCGGCTGATGGCGGGCGAGACGGTGCGCGCGGGCGGCGCCACCCATCCGCGCCTGCGGATCCTGGGCGCGATCGAAGCCCGGCTGGTGCGCGCCGACCGGCTGGTGCTGGCGGGGCTCGAGGAGGGCGTCTGGCCGGCCGCGGCGCCGACGGATCCATTCCTGTCGCGGCCGATGCGCCAGACCCTGGGCCTGCCCTCGCCCGAGCGGCGGATCGGGCTGGCCGCCCACGACTTCGCCCAGGCCGCCTGCGCGCCCGAGGTCATCCTGCTGCACACCGAACGCCGTGAGGGCGCGCCATCGGTCAAGTCGCGCTGGCTGTGGCGGCTGGAAACTCTGGCCAAGGGCGCCGACCTGGCGATCCCCGGCCGGCCGCAGGTGCTCGACTGGGCGCGCGGCCTGGATGCGCCGGACACCTACCTTCCATATGGCCGGCCCTCGCCAAAGCCCCCGGTGAGCGATCGGCCGAGCAAGCTGTTCGTGACGCGCATCGAAGCGCTGGCGCGCGATCCCTACACGGTCTGGGCGCGCGATATTCTGCAACTCCGACGGCTGCCCCCCCCAGACGAGGCGGTTGACGCGAAACTCCGCGGCACAGCAATCCACAGAGCGTTCGAGCGCCTGGCTCAGTCTTGGCCAGACGCGGCCCCAGACGCCGCCGCGGCCCGATTCGAAGCCTACTACCTTGAAGCGCTCGTCGCCGAAGGCATGGCGCCGGAAGGTCTGGCCCGGGAGACCGCGCTGGCCCGCGAGGCCGCGCGCTGGGTCGCCGAAATGGAGATTTCCCGACGGGCCGACGGCCGCGTGATTGCGGTGGAACAAACCGGCGAGCTCACCTTTGATGTTGAAGGTCGGCCCTTCACGGTCGCCGCGAAGGCCGACCGGATTGAAATCGGACCCGATGGCCTGGGTCATGTCCTGGATTTCAAGACCGGCGCCGCGCCAAGCGCGCGCATGGTCCGGACGGGCTTCTCGCCGCAGCTCACCCTTACCGCCGCCATTCTAGCCGGCGGCGGCTTTGTCGGCCTGCCGGCGGCCGCGCCGGGCGAACTGGTCTATCTGCAAGTCACCGGGCGCAGACCTGCTGGACACACAACTGTACGCGGTTCACCGGATGGCGACGGAAAGCAGATGCTGCGGAGCCAGGACGCCGTGGAAGGGGCGCTGAGCGGTCTCGCCCGGCTCATCGCCAAATATCGAGACCCCGATCGCGGCTTCACCTCGCGCCTCGCGCCACAGTTCGTGAAGCTCTACGCCTCGGACTACGACCATCTGGCCCGGGTGTTCGAATGGTCCACCAGCGGCGAGGACGACGCGACATGAGCCTCGATGTCGCCACCGCGCCCGCCGACCGCCAGCGGATCGCCGCCGATCCCGCCCTGTCGGCCTTTGTCACCGCCAACGCCGGATCGGGCAAGACCAAGACCCTGATCGACCGGGTGGCGCGCCTGTTGCTGGCGGGCGTCAGGCCCGAGGCCATCCTTTGTGTCACCTACACCAAGGCCGCGGCCGCGGAGATGCAGCGCCGGCTGTTCGAACTGCTGGGCGACTGGTCGGTGCTGCCGGACGCCGAGCTGGCCCTGCGCCTCGCCCGGCTGGAGGACCGGACCCTCGATCCGGCCGAGCTCTCCCAGGCCCGCACGCTCTTCGCCCGCGCCCTGGAGACCCCCGGGGGCCTGAAAATCCAGACCATCCACGCGTTCTGCGAGAAGCTCCTGCGCCGCTTCCCGCTGGAGGCCGGGGTCTCGCCCGGGTTCCAGGTGATGGATGACCCGGCGGCGGCCGCGGTCGCCAAGGCGGCCCGCGACGCCGTGGCCCGCCATGCGCTGGCCGGCGATGGCGGCGTCTCCGAAGCCTACGCCCGGCTCTCGGTGAGCCTGGACTTCCAGAGCTTCGAGAAGATGTTCACCGACTTCGAGGCGCGCCGCGGCCTGTTGAGCGGCTTCCTGCGCCGCACCGAGGGGATCGAGGGCGCCCAGGCTTGGATCTGGCGAACCTGCGGCTTCAACGGCCCCGCCGATGTCGACCAGATCGCCGAGGCGGCCATGGGCCAGCTGGACCGCGCGATCTGGCGGCTGGCCGTGGCGACCCTGTCGGAAGGCACGCCGAGCGACAAGGCGAACGCCGCGCGGATGGCGGCGGTGGCGGCGGAGCCGGCCGACGCGTTCGCCCGGGCGCTGGGCGTCCTGTTCACCGCCGGCGGCGAGGGCGGCGCGGCCAAATGGGTGGAAACCAGCGCGATCCTGAAAACCCGCCCCGAGCTTCGCCAGGCCCTGCTCGCCGAACAGGCGCGGCTGGAGGCGGCGCGCGGACGGATGCGGTCCGCCGCCGTGGCCTGGGACACGGTCTACGCCCTAACCCTGGCCGACGCCTATCTGGCCGCCTATCGGGTCGAGAAGGGGTTCGCCGGCGCGCTCGATTTCGCCGACCTGATCGAGAACACCCGACAGCTCCTGAGCAGCCGCCCGGCGGCGGCCTGGGTGCTCTACAAGCTCGACGGCGGCATCGACCACGTCCTGGTGGACGAGGCGCAGGACACCGCACCGGAGCAGTGGGAGATCGTCCGCGCCCTGACCGGCGAGTTCTTCTCCGGCGAAGGCGTGCCCGGGGCTGGGGCCGGTCGTCGCCAGATGTTCGTGGTCGGTGACGAGAAACAGTCGATCTATTCGTTCCAGGGCGCCCAGCCCGAACAGCTGATCCACGAGTTCGCCTTCCACCAGAGCCGGGCGCGCGGCGCTGGCGCGCGGTTCGAACGCGTGGACCTGGTGTCCTCCTTCCGCTCCACCCCGCAGGTGCTGTCGTTCGTCGATGCCGTATTCAGCCCGGCGGGGCTTCGCCAGGCCATCCAGCCGCGGATCGAACCCGAGCCGGTGGTCCACATCGCCGAACGGAAAGCCGACAATGGCTGCA
>NZ_JANMBF010000048.1:0-3987 GCF_031360265.1 Phenylobacterium sp. | reverse complement strand
TTCCGGCGGTAGATTTCTAACATGCCCCGGATGGTCAGGTCGGGATCGAAGTGGTCGATGGCGCTGGTCGCGCCGTGGAATAGCGAGGCGACGCCGCCGGTGCCGACCACCGTCATTGGCTTGCCCCACTCGGCCTTGATCCGCGCGCAGAGGCCCTCGATCAAGGCAATGTAGCCCCAATAGACCCCCGATTGCATGGCCGCCACCGTATCCTTGCCGATGGCGGTGTTGCCGCGCGGACGCTGGATCGCCACGCGGGGCAGTTTGGCGGCGGCCTGGTGCAGGGCTTCCATCGACAGGTTGATGCCGGGCGCGATGGCGCAGCCTTCCATGGCCCCATCGGCGGCGATCACGTCGAAGGTGGTGGCGGTGCCGCTGTCGATGACGATCAGGTCGCCGGGATAGACCACATGGGCGCCGATGGCGTTGACCAGCCGGTCGGCGCCGGCCTCCGACGGTTTTTCGATCCGGATCTCGATGCCGAGCTCGACATTCTCGCCGATCACCAGCGGCTCGACCTTCAGGTAGCGCCGGGCCAGGTTGCGCAGGTTGAAGATCGACTGCGGCACAACGCTGGAAATGATGCAGCCGTCAAACACCTCCATCGCCAGACCCGCCATGGCCAGCAGCTGAGACAGCCACACCGCGTATTCATCCGCCGTGCGGGTGGAATGGGTCGCCGAGCGCCATTGGGCGATCCAGGTCTCCCCATCGTGGACCGCGAACAGCGTGTTGGTGTTACCCTGCTCGATCGCCAGCAGCATGGCTCAAGGCCCTTCAAAAAAGACGTCGCCGGCCGTTATGCGCTCAAGGCGGCCGCCGTCCAGCCGAAGCCGCAGGGCGCCGTCCATATCCAGACCCTCCGCGGTGCCGCAAAGAGTGCGGTTGGGCAGCCGCGCCTCGCAGCGCATCCCCAGCCCGTGCGCCCGCGCGGTCCAGGCCGCGGCGATGGGCAAAAAGCCCTGGCGGCTCCACAAGCTTCGCCAGATCTCGAACTGGCCAGCCAGCACCGCCAGCGCGTCGAGGGGCTTCGGCGGTGGGCCCGACATATGTTCGGCGAAAGCGGTGGCCGGTCGCTCCGTGTCCTTGGGATGGTGGGCGAGATTGACCCCGATGCCGACGGCCAGCCACAGCCGGCCGTCTCCCTGTGTCCCAGATTCCACGAGGATACCGACGGCCTTGCGGCCAGCCACCAGCACGTCGTTGGGCCACTTCAGCCGCGCCACGCCCTCCCCCAGGCAGGTGTCCGCCAGGTCGCAAGCAGCCAGAGCCGCAACGAACGACAGCTGGGCGGCCTCGGCGGCCGGGACGTCCGTGGTGGTCAGCAGGCTCGCCGCAAGATTGCCGGTCTCGGTGGACCACGCCCGGCCTCGCCGCCCCCGCCCGGCCGACTGGCGCGCCGCGGTGATCCAGACCGGCCCGCTCGCTCCCGCCTCGGCCCGGCGCCGCGCCTCGGCGTTGGTGGAGTCGAGCTCGTCATAGGCTTCGATCGGCGGGGGGACTGCCAAACCGCTAGGCGAGCCCGAAGGCGTGCGCCGCGCGGCCGGCGGCCGGGTAGATCCACACCAGGGCGGCGAGCACCAACGGGAAGGAGAACAGCGCCATCGCCAGGCCGATACCCTTGGCCTCAGGCGGCGCGGTGTCGGTGGGGCCGGCGGCGGCGTCGAACCACATCACCTTGATCAGGCGCAGATAGTAGAAGGCCGCCACCACGGAGCCCACCAGGCCCAGCACCGCCCAGACGGTCAGGCCCGCGCCCAGCGCCGCCTTGAACACGAACACCTTGGCCCAGAACCCGGAGAATGGCGGCAGGCCCAGCGCCGACAGGGAAAAGGCGGTCATGGCCAGAGCGATACCCGGCTGCGCCTTGAACAGGCCGGCCATATCCTCGATCGTCTCCATAGACTTGCCCTGCCGCGACAGCGCCGCCAGGCAGGCGAAGAAGCCGGTCACGTCGATCATGTAGAGCACCATGAACACCAGCATCGACTGGACACCCTGGGCGTTGCCAGCGGCCAGGCCCAGCAGCGCGTAGCCGACGTTGGCGATCGAGGAATAGGCCCACAGGCGCTTGAGGTTCTTCTGCGCCAGCCCCGCGAAGGCCCCGACGCCGATGGAGATCATCGCCAGGGCCACCAGCACCTGGCGCCACTGCTCGACGGCGCCGCCGAACCCCTCGGCCAGGACGCGGGCGAACAGCACCATGGCGGCGAGCTTGGGGGCTGCGGCGAAGAATGCCACCACCGGCGTCGGCGCGCCTTCGTAGACGTCCGGCGTCCACATGTGGAAGGGGGCGGCGGAGACCTTGAACGCCAGGCCGCACATCAGGAACACCAGGCCGAACAGCACGCCGGTATGCGCCCCGCCCTGCACGGCGGCGGCGATCTCGGTAAACACCGTCGATCCGGCAAAGCCGTAGATCAGGCTGGCGCCATAGAGCAGCATGCCGGACGACAGGGCGCCGAGGACGAAATACTTCAGCCCCGCTTCCGACGCCTTGGCGTCGTCTCGGTGCATCGCCGCCAGGACATAGAGCGCCAGCGACTGGAGTTCGACGCCCACATAGAGCGAGATCAGGTCGCCCGCCGCGACCATCATCCCCATGCCCAGGGCGGCCAGCAGGATCAGCACCGGGAACTCGAAATTGTCGACGCCGCGCCGCTCGAACCAGCGCTGGCCGAGCGGGATGGCGATGGCGCTGGCGACGAAGATCGCTACCTGGGCGAAGGCCGACGCCTCGTCGGCGATGATGCCGCCCGCGAAGCCCCGGCCCAGCGGGCCGGTGGCGGCCTGGACGGCGGCGCCCAGCAGCACCAGCACGCCGGCCCAGCCCACGAGCCGGCTGGCCCTGGGCGCGAAGGCGCCGGCCACCAGCAATACCAGCGCCCCGATCGCCAGGATCAGTTCCGGGTAGGCCAGGCCAAGGTCGCTTGAGAAGGTCATGCGGGTCCTGAAGCCCCGATCGCGGACTGGTAGACCGAGACGAGATGGTCGACCGAGGCCTGGGTCAGGTTGAACACGGCGGCGGGATAGACGCCCAGCACCAGGGTGGCGGCGATCAGGGGGCTGAAGATCGCCACCTCGCGCCAATCGAGATCGGTGATGCCGGCGAGCTTGGGATTGACCAGGGTCCCGAAGATCGCCGCGATATAGAGGTTCAGCGCATAGACCGCCGACAGGATCACCCCGGTCGCCGCGATGATCGCCGTCCAGGTAGAGACGCCATAGGTCCCGGTCATGGTGAGGATCTCGCCGACGAAGCCGGACGTGCCGGGCAGGCCGACATTGCCCATGGTGAACAGCATGAACACGGCGGCGTACCAGGGCATACGATTCACCAGCCCGCCATAGAAGGCGATCTCGCGGGTGTGCATCCGGTCGTAGACCACGCCGACGCAGAGAAAGAGCGCGCCTGAGATCACCCCGTGGCTGAGCATCTGGAACAGCGCGCCCTGCTCGCCGGTGGCGTTGCCGGAGAAGATGCCCATGGTCACGAAGCCCATGTGCGCCACCGACGAATAGGCGATCAGCTTCTTCATGTCGGTCTGCCGAAACGCGACCAACGAGGTGTAGACCACGGCGATGACGCTGAGCGCGAAGACCAGCGGGGTGAAATAGTGCGAGGCCAGAGGGAACATCGGCAGGGAAAAGCGCAGGAAGCCGTAGCCGCCCATCTTCAACAGGATGCCGGCCAGGATCACCGAGCCCGCCGTGGGCGCCTCGACGTGGGCGTCGGGCAGCCAGGTGTGCACCGGCCACATGGGCATCTTCACCGCGAAGGAGGCGAAGAAGGCGAGGAACAGCCAGGTCTGCACCGCCGGGGCAAAATGGAAGACCATCAGCTCGGGGATCGAACTGGTCCCCGAAATGCCGATCATCGCCAGGATGGCGGCCAGCATCAGCACCGAGCCCAAGAGGGTGTAGAGGAAGAACTTGAAGGCCGCGTAGACCCGCCGCTGACCGCCCCAGATGCCGATGATCAGGAAC
>NZ_JANMBF010000007.1:0-1737 GCF_031360265.1 Phenylobacterium sp. | reverse complement strand
GCCCCCGAGGGCACTTGGATGCGGAAATCCGATCAGCGCGCGGCGCGAGCCCGGACGGCCTTTGACGTCGAGCATCGGCAGCCCGGCTTGCGCCATGCCGGACAGGGTCCGGTCGATGTCCGTGACCTTCAGCGCCACGTGATGCAGGCCCGCTCCCCGCGACTGGACGAAGCGGGTGATGGCGCCTTGGTCCTGCCGGGTGGAGCCGGCCTGTTGCCGTTCGGTTTGCCCGCCCTGCCGCGGATCGAAATTGGCCAGGAACTCCAGCTCGCAATCGCCCACGGTGACGAAGTACACCCGCAGGCCGCCCACCGGCTCCGGGGCGCGGTTGTGATAGACCACGCCGTACTTGTCCGAGGTGAAACTCTCGATGGCGGTGCTGACTTCCATGTCGGTCTGGCGGCTCTCCACCGGAAAACCGAACTTGCCCGAAAACACGCGCTCGTCCTCGAACACATCGGCGCTGGCCACGCCCAGGTGGTCGATGCGCTCCACCGCGGCGCCGGGCTGCGCCTTCAGCCCGAGGCGCTCGGTCAGGCGGGTGCGCACGCCGGCGGTGGCGGCGGGCGGGAGTGTCAACGTCCTGCGTCCGCCAAGACCGGCAGTGGCGGCGCCTTCGGCCGGCGCACCAGCTTGCGCGGCAATGCGGGCGGCCGCATCGAGATCGTCGACGCCCAGGGCAATGTGATGGACCCCAGGCTTGGCGGCGCCGCCGAGGAGCGGATGGCCGAGTGGAAACACGGCCAGTGCGCTGCGTCCGAGCGGGAACACCGGCACCCTGCCCTGCGGCGATTCGAGGTCGGTGCGCGGCAGGCCGAAATGGCGTTCCAGCACGGCACCGGTTTCCTCCGGATTTCTGGAGGCAAGTGCCACATAGGCGATCTGGTCAGCGAGCATCAGCGCGTCCTTATTTGCATTGAACCGTTCCGGCCGCCACCAGCGCATCGATGCGGGCCGCGGAAAATCCGTATTCGACCAGCACCTGGCGGCTGTCGGCGCCGAGCTCGGGTGGCGGCGTCCGCACCGAATGTCCGCCCATCCCTTCCATGCGGATCGGACTGGCGATCAGGCGCAGCTTGCCCAGCGTCGGGTGCTCGATCTCCTCGACGATCCCGGTCTCGTTGACATGCTTATCGGCAAAGACCTGGTCCAGCGTGAAGATCGGACCCGCCGGCAGGCCCAGCTTCACCAGTTCCAGCGTCCACTCCATCTTGCCGCGGGCGGCGAAGTTCTGGTTCAGCCGGGTCTTGACCTGTTCCCGGTTGCGGAAACGCCCGGCGTTGTCCTTGAACTCCGGGTCGGTGATCCAGTCGTCCATCTGCAGCAGGCGGCACAACTTCACCCACATGTCCTCGGTCACCGCGCCCATGTTGAACGGGCCATCGTTGGCCTGGAACATTCCGTACGGACAGACCACCGGGTGGTCGTTGCCGGCGACGCCCGGCGTGTCGTTCAAGCTCAACTGGCGCTGGCCCTGCACGGTCAGCAGGCCGATCAGCCCGGCCAGCAGGGAAGTTTCCACCAGTTGCCCGCGCCCGGTGGCGATGCGCTGGATCACCGCCGCCTGCACTCCGAGCGCGGCCCACATGCCGCCGACCACATCACCGATGGGAATGCCGACGCGGGTCGGGCCGGTTGCTTGCTGGCCAGTCATGCTCATCAGGCCGGACATCCCCTGCGCGATCTGGTCAACCCCCGGCCAGCCGCCATAGGGGCCGGTGGCGCCGAAGCCTGTGA
>NZ_JANMBF010000181.1:0-97328 GCF_031360265.1 Phenylobacterium sp. | reverse complement strand
CGCCGAGCCGCAGGGCCGCTATAACCTCGCCGACCTGAAGACCACGGCGAAGCAGGACGGCGCCGGCTATGTGCTGAACGGCCACAAGGCGGTGGTCATCGGCGCGCCCTACGCCACCCACCTGATCGTCACGGCACGGACCTCGGGCGGCCAGCGCGACGCCACCGGCATCAGCGTCTTCATCGTCGCGAGGGACGCGGCTGGGGTGACCACGCGGGACTATCCGACGGTGGACGGCTTCCGCGCCTCGGAGGTCTATCTGGAGAACGTCAAGGTCGGGGCCGCCGCCCTGGTCGGACCCGAGGGCCAGGCCATGCCGCTGATCGAGAAGGTGATGGACGAGGCGCTGGCGGCCACCTGCGCCGAGGCCTGCGGGGTGTTGTCCAAGCTGCACGAAGGCACGCTGGAATACACCAAACAGCGCAAGCAGTTCGGCCAGCCGATCTCCTCGTTCCAGGTGCTGCAGCACCGCATGGTCGACATGTTCATCCAGGTCGAGCAGTCGATCTCGATGACCTACATGGCCACCATCAAGCTCGGTGTTGACGCCGAGCGGTCGAAGTCGGCGTCGGCGGCCAAGGTGCAGATCGGCAAGGCCTGCAAGTTCGTCGGCCAGAACGCGATCCAGCTGCACGGCGGCATGGGCATGACCGACGAGATGGCCATCGGCCACTACTTCAAGCGCGCCACGATGATCGAGAGCGCGTTCGGCAGCACCGACCACCATCTGGCCCGCTATGAGTTCCTGTCCCTGGGGGCGGCCGCCTGACGCAATCCATTCCGTAGTCGGAGGAAAAGATCGAGCCCCTGACCACCCCGCGGTTCAGCCGCGGGCGGGACGGAGTCGGTCGTCTCAGGGCGCCTTCGCCTTGCCGAATGCGTCGGCGACCTGGGACATAAGTCCCGCGCGGGCTAGGTAGCGGGCGAGCGAGCCGCGGCGATTGAGCCACACGCGCTGACTGGCCTGAGGTAAGCCCTCCGCCCCGGCCCGCGCGATGGCGGCCGTATAGGTCTGGAAGGCCTTGAGCAGCCCCGCGTTGCGCGTCGGCCCGGGGGCGAGCAGGGCGGCCGCCTGTTCTTGCGCGGCCGCCTGGTTCCCCAGGGCGACGGCCCCCCCGGCCACCGGCCGCGCCTTACCCCAGAGCCGTCCTGACATCGCCGCCGCATCGGAGGGCGCCAGTCCCATGCGCTCCCGGTCGATCTCGGCGTCGGCGTCGAACTGCGCCGCCTGCGACCACGCGATCTGCTGGCCCAGGGACTCGCGAGTCTCCACGTTCCAGATCCGCAGGGTCTTGTCCAAGGACGCGGTCGCCAGGCGACGACCGTCGGCGGAGAAGGCGACGCCTGCGACCGCCTCGCCATGGCCCGCCAGGACGGCGAGCTCCGTCCCGGAGGCGGCGTCCCAGATGCGCGCCGCGGTGTCGCTGGAACCGGTGGCCACCCGGGCGCCGTCCCGTGAGAACGCCGCCGCGCGCACGGGCCCCGCATGGCCGGACAGGACGTGAAGGGGCTGTCCGGTGGCCACGTCCCAGATGATCGCGCTGCGGTCTCCCGAGGCCGAGACCAGGCGCCGGCCGTCGGGCGAATAGGCCAGGGCATAGGCCACCGACTTGTGGCCCTTGAAGGTTGCGACGCGGGCGTGGGAGACGGCGTCCCAGAGGCTGACGGCGCCGTCGATGCCTCCGGTGGCGATCCGCCGTCCGTCCGGCGAATAGGCGACGCCCAGGGCTTCATTGGACGCGCCGTCCAGACGACCGACCTCCGACCCCGTGGCCGCGTCCCAGATCCGGACCGTCTTGTCGCTGGAGGTCGAAACGATCCGCCGGCCGTCGGGGGAGACGGCGGCGCAACTGACGATGTCCTTGTGCCCACGCAGCGTGGCGAGCGGGGCGCCGGTCGCAGCGTCCCAGACGCGGATCGTCCGGTCATGGGCAGAGGAGACGATCGTCCGACCGTCCGGCGAGAACGCCACGCAGTCGACCACTTCGGTATGCCCCCGCAGGACAATGCGCGTGGCGCCGGTGGCCGCGTCCCGGACCCGGACAGTGTTGTCCCAGGCGCCGCTCGCCATCTGGCGACCGTCCGGCGAGTAGCCGACCGCCAGGACGCCGAGCGTGTGGTCGGACAGGGTGAGCAGCTGCGCGCCGCCCGCCACCCGCCAAAGGCGCGCGGTGCGATCGAGTGACCCCGTAACGAGACGCTGTCCGTCAGGGGAGAAGGCGACCGAGGTGATTGCGGCGTGGTGGCCCACGAACCGCGCCAGCTGGCGGCCCGTTGCCGGGTCCCAGAGACGCGCGGTTCGGTCGCCGGACCCGGTGGCGACGAACTTGCCGTCGCGCGAGAAGGCGACGCTGAACACCACGGCGTCGTGCCCCTCCAGGACCGCCAGAGGGGCGCCGGTCGTTGCGTTCCAGATGCGGGCGGTCTTGTCCCACGAGCCGGTGACGATGCGCCGCCCGTCGGGGGCGTAGTCGATCGCTGTGATCGGGTCGCCATGCGCCGACAGCTTCGCGAGCTGGACACCGTTTGACGTGTTCCAGATGCGCGCCGTGCCGTCGTCTGAGGACGTGGCCACCCGCCGCCCATCGGGCGAGAAGACGGCGCCGGTGACGAAATTCTCGTGACCCTTCAGCACCACGAGCTGGCGACCGCTGGCCACGTCCCAGATCCGCGCGGTCTTGTCGTCGCCGGCGGTGACCACCCGGCGGCCATCGGCGGAGAAGGCGGCGGACTCCACCAGCCCGGAATGGCCCTTGAGCACCTTCAGGATCGCGCCGGCGCCCGAGTCCCAGATCCGCGCCGTGCTGTCGGCGGAGGCGGTCACGATCCGCCGGCCGTCCGGCGAGAACGCCGCACGGTTCAGGCCGTCCTCATGACCTCGAAGGACCGCCAGCTGCGCGCCGGACTCGGCGTCCCAGAGACGCGCGGTCTGGTCATCGGACGCGGTCAGCAAGCGGCGCCCGTCCGGCGAGAACGCCGCCGATTCCACCTCCTCGCCGTGACCGCTGATGACGCCGAGCTGGGGATCGGCGGCCCGGGCCTCCTGGAACACGCTGAGACTGTCGGCGGCGCGGCCGGAGTCGAACCTGGCGTCTGTCAGCACCTCCAGGATCACCGCTTCGGCCACCGGCAGGTTGTCCTCCTTAAGCCGGCCCGCCGCGGCCTGGGTGAGCAGGCGGGCCTGGGCGTGCAGCACCTGGTCGCGCTGGCGTTCGGCCTCGGCCTGCTTCTGGAAGGCGAAAACCCCGGCGCCCATCGCGGTGAGGGCCAGGACCCCCATGGCGCCGGCGATGGCCTGATAGGCCCGCTCGCGCCGCCGGGACGCCTCCAGGTCGCGCTGGCGCAGGGTGTCGTAGCTGACACCCAGCAGGCCCGCGATCAGCTTCAGCTTGGCGTCGTCCTTGCCGTCGCCGTCCGCCCGTGCGTCCGCGGCCAGGGGTTCGGTGCGCGTCCTGGAGAGCTGACCGTCGACGCGCAAGCGAAATTTCAGCGCCTTGGGAAAACACTCGAGCCCAGTGTCGATGTGGGGCTTCTGGTCGGCGTTCGGCTCTCCGTCGACGATCACCGCCAGGATGCGGTCCTCGCGGCCCAGACGCTTGAACGCCAGGATCTCCTCGTTCACCCAGTGGCTTGCGGCGGCCGCGGGCGAGCAGACCACGATCAGATGCGCCGACTGGTGGAGCGCCAGGGTGATCTGGCGACCGAGATCGGCCGCGGTGGGCAACTCTTCGCGGTCGCGGAAGATCGGGAACAGCCGGGGCGGGATCGGGCCGTCGGCCCCCGGCTGGCCCACCAGGCGGGCCGGCACGCGGTAGCTCTCCAGCGCCCGGTGCAACCCGTCGACCCAGGCCGTGTCGCGATGGCTGTAGCTGAGGAACGCCCGATACTTGAACGCGCCGTCCATGCCCGCGCCCCCCCGGCGTCCCTTCGTCTAAGGATTAACGATCCGGGCGCGCTGTCCAGGCCTTAAGGTTGAAGAACCGATGCGACCCGACGGTCTTTGCGCCGGGCGGGATATTTGTTATCAGCGATAATCTAACCTTGATCCCAATCAAGGCGGCGGGATGCTGAGCGCGAAGACTGAGCTGGAACGGAGAAGGCGCCCCATGGATATGTCGCCCCAGGCTGCGGCCGAACATTTCGACGTCCTGATCGTGGGCGCCGGGATCTCCGGCGTCGGCGGCGCCTATCACCTGACCCAGCAACGGCCGGGGACCAGCTTCGTGGTGCTGGAGGCCCTGGAGAGCTTCGGCGGCACCTGGCGGACCCACAACTATCCGGGCACGCGGTCGGACAGCGACCTCTATACGTTCGGCTACCGCTTCAAGCCCTGGACCAGCGCGCCGATCGCCAGCCGCGCCGAGATCCTGGCCTATTTGGGCGAGGTGATCGAAGAGAACGACCTCAGCCGGCACATCCGCTACGGCCACAGGATCATCTCGGCCCACTGGTCCAGCGCCGAGAACCTGTGGACCATCGAGGCGGTTCGCCTCGAGACCGGCGAAACCGTGCGCTTCACCGCGGGCTTCCTGTGGATGTGCCAGGGCTACTATCGCCACAGCGAAGGATACACGCCGGAATGGCCCGGGATGGCCGACTTCAAGGGCCGCATTGTCCATCCCCAGACCTGGCCCGCCGACCTGGACTATTCCGGCAAGAAGATCGTGGTGATCGGCTCGGGGGCCACGGCGGCGACCCTCATCCCCAGCCTGGCCGGCGACGCCGCCCACGTGACCATGCTGCAGCGCTCGCCCACCTATTTCGTGCCCGGCCGCAACGTCAACGATCTGGCCGACACGCTGCGCCAGCTGCAGGTGGACGAGGCCTGGATCCACGAGATCGTGCGCCGCCAGATCCTGTTCGATGGCGCCACTTTCGCCCGCCGCGCCTTCGAAGAGCCGGACACGGTCCGCGAGGAACTGCTGGCCGGGGTCCGAGCCTTCCTGCCGCAGGACCAGGTCGAGAAACACTTCCTGCCCCACTATCGCCCCTGGCGGCAGCGAGTCGCCTTCATCCCGGATGGCGACCTGTTCCAGGGCATCGCGTCGGGCAAGGCCTCGGTGGTCACCGACGAGATCGACCGCTTCGTGGAGGGCGGGATCCTGCTGAAGTCCGGCGAGGTGCTGGAGGCCGACATCATCGTCACCGCCACCGGCTTCAACCTGAACGTCCTGGGCGATATCGACTTCGCCATAGATGGCCAGCCGCTGAACTTCGGCGAGACCGTCACCTATCGCGGCATGATGTTCACGGGGGTCCCGAACATGGTCTGGGTGTTCGGCTATTTCCGCGCCAGCTGGACCCTGCGTTCGGACATGGTGGCCGACTTCGTGATCCGCCTGCTCAACCATATGGACGCCAAGGGCGCCAAGCGCGTGGTCCCGGCCCTGCGGCCGCAGGACGCCGACATGCCGCTTCAGCCCTGGATCGACACCGAAAACTTCAACCCCGGCTACCTGACCCGCGGCATGCACCTGTTGCCCCGCAGCGGGGACAAGCCGGAATGGCGCCACTCCCAGGACTACTGGACGGAGAAGGACGAGTTCCCGGCCATCGACCTCGACGACGCCGCCTTCGTCTATGGCGGCCAGGTGACGCAGGCCGTGGCGGCTGAGTAGGGACCGCAAGCCTGATCCCCACAGACCATCACCGGGGCCGCCATGAGTTCCTGAGCCTGGGTCAGGCGGCTTAGTGCTATAGGGCTGCGCTCGTCCAACGCGGCCCCTCGGCCGGCGGGGGCGAGCGGAGATACCGATGCCTGCTGTCAGCACCAAGAGCCGGATGGACAAGATCGGCGTGAAGCCCGGCATGCGGGTCGCCGTCATGGGCGTCGGCGATCCGACGCTGAGCGCCGAGCTGGCGGAAAAGGGCGCGGTCCCGGTGACCCAGCTCGCCGAACTGGACCTGCTGTTCTACGCCGCCGACAGCGCAGAGGCGTTGGGCCGGGTCGATGCGCTCGTGCCGATGCTGGCGGAAAAGGGCGCGCTGTGGATCGTCAGCCACAAGGGCAAGGCCGCCACCGTCAAGGACGTCGAGGTCATGGCCGCGGCCAAAGCCCACGGTCTGGTGGACAACAAGGTGGTCGCCTTCTCGACCACGCTGACGTCGCTGCGTTTCACAAGGGCCAAGGTCGGGGCCGAGCCCGCCGCCTGAGGGTTAGCTCAGCGACAACAGCGCATCGTGGTCGATGATGTGGCGTGACGCCGCGCCCAGCATCTGCAGGAACATCTCGTCGCCGCGCGGCGTCTGCTTGACCACCATGGCGGCGAAGAAGGCGGTCATGAACAGCAGGAAGCCGCCCTGGCCGTAGTCGCGGGCGAGCTCATCGCGGCTGTAGTCGGCCACGCCGTGCGCGCGCAGGCCGGCGAGATAGCGGTCCAGCAGGGCGGCCTCATGCTCGCGTCGAAGCGCGGGGCTGAGCGCGCCGGCGAGGAAATAGGCGACGTCGGTGGCCCCGACCCCATAGGCGAACGACTGCCAGTCGAGCACCGTCACCGGGCGCCCGCCCGCGGCGGTGGCGAACATCATGTTGTCGGGGCGAAAATCATTGTGGGTCAGGCAGCGGGGGCCGTCCCGCGCCGCGCTGAGCACGCCGTATCGCTGGGAAACCCGCTCTCCCACCTCGATCCAGTCGGGTTGCAGCCGCTCTTCGTAGCGGGCGCGAAACCCGCCCCACAGCTGCCGCACCATCTCCGGGTTGACCTGGCTGACCGGCGCGGCGGCCGAGCCCGAGACCCAGGGCAGGTCGTCCAGCGACGGGTCCGTCCAGTGCGAGGCGTGCAGCTTGGCCGCCTCGTCGATGACCAGCCCCGCCTGATCGAGGCTCACCCCCTTCAGCTGGTCGCCGGCCTCGGCGGGCGCCAGGTCCTCCATCAGCAGCACGAATTCGCCGCTGCCCGGAGCGATGTCGGCGAACAGGCATCGGGGCGTGCGGATCAGGGCGCCGTCGGCCAGGTGGCGGTAGAACATCACCTCACGTTCGTAGTTGCCCAGCATCACCCCGGTCCCGAAGCTGGCCGGGTCGGCCGACGGGAACTTGCCCACCAGAGACGCCGGCGCCGCATCGCCGCCGCGCGCGTAGGTCAAGGCGAAACGGACGCTGTCGCCGATCTGGCCGGTGCCGACCGCGCGCGCCGTGAAGCCGGCCACCTCCGCGTCGATGCCGGCGTGCCGCAAGGCGCGCGTCAGCCACTCGGCGTCGATCGCCTCGGGCCTGCGGATGTCCGGCGGGCCGCCGCTCATCCGGCGACCTGGTGGACGTAGACCTCATTCAGCACGATCTCACGTCCGCGCATCACCACCAGATCGAAGCCGCGCAGCCGGCCGGCTGGGCCCATGTCGCAGTACCAGCGCCCGCAGAAACCGCCGGGGATCGGCCATGTCTCGTCGGGAATATAGGCCATCGGCGGCGTCGCGGCGAACAGCCCGGCCAGGTAGCCCGCGAGCGCCGCGCGGCCGTGCAGGCCGCCCGCCGTCTGGGCGTCCTTGTAGACGCAGTCCTCGGCATAGAAGGCGGTGAGCGCTGGCACGTCCTTGTCGGTCCAGGCCCGCAGCCAGTTGGCGTTGAAGATGGCGATTTCGTCAGCGGTCATGGTGGTCACTCAGGGGGCTCACGCCCGCGGTCCGAGGACGCGGTCGCGATGCGCCTCAGTGAAGATCTCGGCGGGAGCGGCCTCGGGGCCGGCCATCACCGCGACGGCGTGCAGCCCCAATGTCGGGTCAGCCTCGGCGCGCTCGAAGTGGCGCCGGCGACGTTCGCGCGCGGCCTTGCCGAATTCCATGTCCAGCCCGGCCTGCAAGGTGGCCGCGGCCCGCAGCCGGCGCATCCGCTCGCGCCGCTCCTCGCCGTAGGGGGCCAGCGTCGCCGGCGTCCAGTCGTCGCTGGCCTTCAAGAGGTCGCTGACCAGGCGCACGTCGCGGTAGGTGATCGACAGGCCAAGCCCGATGATCGGGTCGTTCCATCCGGCCGCGTCGCCCACCAGCACCATGCCCGGCGCATAGGGCTCGTCGGTCCAGGAATCGGCGTTGATGTAGCTGTGCAGCGGTCCGGCCGGGCGCCCGGCGACCAAGTGGCGGTTCTCCGGAGCGCTGGCCATGGCGAAGCTGTCGAGGAACCGCCGCGCCCCCTCGGGACCCTTGAAGCGCCGGGCTTCGTCCAGGGCGTAGCCGCCGTAGACGCGCACCCGTCCGCCGCCTTGCGGGAAGGCCAGGAAGCCGAAATCGTCCTCGGTGCCGATCGCCTGCAGATCCTCCGCCCAGCCCTCGGCGCCCTCGACCAGCAGGCCGGCGAACCAATGGTGGGGCTTGTCCTGGTGCAGGGCGATGCCGGCGGCTTCGCGGACCTGCGACGTGCGGCCATCGGCGCCGACGATCAGCCGGGCGCTCGCCTCGACGGGATTTCCGTCCTGCTCGAACGTCACCGCCGGCGCCGCGCCCAGGGTCAGGGCGGTCACAGTCACCCCCCGCCGGGCGTCCGCGCCGGCGCTCAGGGCGGCGTCGAACAGGGTCTGGCAGTGCAGCGGGTGGCCCAGGCAAAGCGGGCCGGGAACGTCGGCGGCAAAGATGCCTAGGGGCAGGGTCTGGCCCGCCGCCATCGCGGGATCCCGCGATTCGTCAAAGGTGATGTGCCGGGTCAGATGGTGGCCGCCGGCCGAGCGCAGCAGATCGTAGAGGCCGACCCGGCGGGTCTCGACGACACCCCACGGGGCGATCCACTCGCCGCGCACGCGGTCAATATAGGTCTGCGACTGTTCGAGCAGCAGCACCGAATACCCGTCGCGGGCCATCACCGCGGCCAGGGCGGAACCGCCGATGCCCCCGCCCACGATCGCCAGGTCGTAGGTGGCCACGTTTCGTCCTCCGCGCGCGTCCGATGCCGCTTGAAGAGCAGGCTAGGGCCGTTCCTTGGCGGAACTCAACGCCATTCGATCAAAGGCGGCCGGAGGAGCGGAGCCGCGCGATGCGATATTGCCCCGGCGGGCCGATGCATCTTAAGCCAGGGCATGTCCCTGCGCGATTTCGGGCTCCTGGCGCTGGTGTGCCTGGTCTGGGCGTCCAACAATATCGTCTCGAAATTTGTGGTCAGCCACCTTGGCCTGCCGCCGCTGTTCTATGCCGCCGTGCGGTTCGGAATCGTCGCGGCGGCCACGCTGCCGTGGCTGCTGCCGATGCCGCGGCCGCGCTGGCGGCTGGTGGTGGTGGCGACGCTGATGGGGGGCGGCAACTTCGCCCTGCTGTTCGTCGGGCTGAAGACCTCGACGCCTTCGGCCGCCGCCGTAGTCGGCCAGCTGGGCGTGCCGATCACCACGCTTCTGTCGGTGGCCATGCTGGGCGAGCGTGTCCGCTGGCGGCGCGGCCTGGGTATCGCCTTGACCTTTGTCGGCGCCCTTGCGGTGATGTGGGCGCCGCGCGGCGTGCCGATGTCGCCGGGCCTGATGTACGTGCTCGCCGCCGCCTTCGCCGGCTCGCTGGGCGCGGTGATGATGAAGCAGATCGAGGGGGTCAGGCCGCTGCAGTTCCAGGCCTGGGTCGGGTTCGCCTCGTTCTGGCCCCTGGCGCTGCTCTCGGCGCTGTTCGAGCCTGGGCAGATGCAACAGGGCATCGCCGCCGGCTGGCCATTCCTGGCCTCGGTGCTCTATTCCGGCCTGGTGGTCTCGGTGGGCGGGCACACCATCTACTACATGCTGATCCAGCGCTATGAGGCCAACCTGATCTCGCCGCTGACCCTGATGACGCCCCTGGCGACGATCGGCCTGGGCGTGGCGATCTTCGCCGATCCTTTCGGACCCCGGATGGCGATCGGCAGCGCCATCGCGCTCATCGGCGTGCTGATCATCGCGCTGCGCGGCAACCAGGTGATGCCGCTGCTGCTGGCCATCCGGAACCGCGCGCAATGACCGCCCCTCTGGAGGTCATCGAGGCGCCCAGCCCCAACTTCGACGCCCGCACGGCGCCGCCGCAGATCCTGGTGCTGCACTACACCGGCATGCGCACCGGCGAGGCGGCGCTGGCCCGACTGCGGGATCCTCTGGCCAAGGTTTCGTCGCACTACCTGGTGGAGGAGGACGGCCGCATCTTCCGCCTGGTGGCCGAGGAACGCCGCGCCTGGCACGCGGGCGTCTCGTTCTGGAAGGGCGCGCGCAACCTCAACGGCGTTTCTATTGGCGTGGAGATCGTCAATCCGGGCCACGAATTCGGCTACCGCGCCTTTCCCGACGCCCAGGTCGCCGCGGTGATCGACCTTGTCGCCGACATACGCGCGCGCTGGACGATCGACGACGGCCGCATCGTCGGCCATTCCGACGTCGCGCCGGAGCGCAAGGACGACCCGGGCGAACTGTTCCCCTGGAAGCGGCTGGCGGAGGCCGGCCACGGCCTGTGGGTCGATGCGCCGCCCGCGCCGGGCCTGCCGTTGGCGCAGGGCGACGAAGGCGCCGGAGTGTTCGCCCTGCAGGCCGGATTTACCCGCCTGGGGTATGACCTGCCGCCGTCGGGCCGGTTCGACGCGGCCACCAGGGACGTGGTCATCGCCTTCCAGCGGCACTGGCGACCGGCGACAGTGGACGGGATCGCCGACGGGGCGACCCGCGCCCAGTTGATGGCGCTCTTGAGATTGGGGGCCTGATGCACCCGACGTCCGACTTTCGTGTCGAGGATGAAGGCGTCCTGCTGTCTCAGTTGGCGGCCCGACCCTTGGTGATCCTGGCCGCGATTTGGGCGGGGCGCCCGCTCGTGGCCCACGCGCCGGTCGTGGTGCGCCGGCTATCCGCAGGCCTGGCGCTCGACTTCCATCTGTCCCGCGGAAACGCCCTGGCGCCGGCCCTGGCCATCGGCGTCCAGGCGGTCGCGGTCAGCCTGGCGGCGGACGCCTACATCAGCCCCGACTGGTACAAGAGCGCCGACCAGGTCCCCACCTGGAACTACGTCAGCGTCGAGGCCGAGGGGTCGGTCGAACCCCTGGACGAGGCCGGCCTGATCGCCCTGCTCGACGATCTGTCGGCCCAGGAGGAGGCCCGGCTCGCACCCAAAGCGGCCTGGACGCGGGCCAAGATGTCCGCTGGCCGCTTCGAGGCGATGCTGCGCGGGATCGTCGGGGGCCGGATGCGGATCGAACGCCTGGAAGGAACATCCAAGCTGTCCCAGAACAAGGACGACGCCGACCGCGCCGGAGTGATCGCCGCTCTGGGCGACCACCCCATCGCCGACCTGATGCCCCGATGACCCCGGTCGCGAGTCGCCTCCGCGCACGATGGACCTGGCCGGCGTCGAGGGCGCATCCGCAGGCGCGCGGCCAAGGGGCTCTGAGGCGCGCCCCATTCCCGCCGCGAGGCTGAACAGCGGACAACCTTGGCCTCAGACCCGGTTCAAGGCGCGGGGTCCAGCTTGTGTGGACCTGGCGCCGATCCCTCAGGGCGACGCGCAGGCGGAACGAACCGAAGGAAGTCACGTCATGAATCTCAAGCACACCGTTCTCGTCCTGATCCTGGGCGCGGCCAGCCTGGGCGCGATGAGCGCCACGGCCAACGCGCAGCCTGTTCGCGACCCCGCGAAACAGGAAGTCCTCGCCCGCGTTCATCACCAAAGCCACGACGTCCGTGTCGCCGAACGCACCGGCAAGATCAGCCCGCGGAAAGCCCACCGCCTGCTGGCCGCCGATCACCGCATCGCGCGCCACGTGCGCATGCACCGGGGACATCTGACTCGCGTCGAGGCCCGCAGGCTGAACCACCAGGAGAACCGCATCCACCGGCACATCCACAGCTAGGAGCCCTTCCCGCTCAGGCTGGCTCAATCTGAGTGGAGGAGAAGGGCTCCAGAGTTAGACGACGACCCTGTTCTTTCCCGGATGACTTGAGTCACGTCAGCCGGGACAGGGTCTAGGGATCGCCACTGTTGCGCCGCCGGGCCGCCGCCTGTCCCCCCGAGGATGGCGGCCCGGCGGCTCCGCATGTCCCGTCCCGGTTCCGCCGACCACCCCGCTAGTCCCTGTCGGGTGCGCCCAGCGGGAAGAAGTGGCGGTAGGGCCGCCCGTCGTCCACCGCGTGAGCGACGGAGGGCCTGGCGAGCAGGCGCACCCGATAGGCGTGCAGGTGGGCGAATTTCGCGTCGATCCGGTGCGTCCAGTCGGCGTAGAACAGGGCCGGCGCCGCGGCGCAGTCGGCCAGGCTGAAGCTCTCGCCCACCGCCCATTCCCGGCCCGCCATCCGCGCATCCAGCCAAGCGTAGGCGGTGTCCAGCATGGCGCGCCATTGGACCACGCCATAGGCGTCGCGGTCCTTCGCCTCGCGGACGGCGTTGAAGACGATGTTGCCTTGCGGGGTCATCACGTAGTTGTCGAACACCCGGTCGAGCATGCGGACCTCGACCGCGGCGCGGGGATCTTCCGGTATCAGGCGCACGGGACCCGGATAGTTGGCCGCCAGGTGCTCGATGATCGTGGTGGCCTCAAGTATGGTGACGGCGCCATCGACCAGGATCGGGAACCGCTGCAGAGGCCATAGCGAGGCGAACTCCGCAGCGGTGGCTGGGTCCTCTGAAGACAGCTTGCGCAGAGTGAAGGGCGTTCCGGTCTCGTAGAAAGCGATGATCGCTTTCTGGCTATAAGACGAGAAGGGGTGGGCAAAGAGCTGCAGGGTCATGGGCTGGACCCTAGCTTGCTTGACCTGGGGATCGCCAGAGACCACGTTCCGCGCGGACCAGACGGCCGGGCGATCGCGGCTCTCGCAAGAGGGTCGAGGAAAGTCCGGGCTCCACGACGACATGGCGGCGGGTAACGCCCGCCGGGGGCGACCCCAGGGATAGCGCCACAGAAAGCAAACCTCCTCTCCAGGCTTTCGGGTCCGGGAGGGAAGGGTGAAAGGGTGGGGTAAGAGCCCACCGCGTCGCTGGTGACAGGGACGGCATGGCAAGCCCCGCCAGGAGCAAGACCGAATAGGGACCGTGCGCCGCCAGCAATGGCGGCAGGGCTGTCGTAGGCCTGGGCGGTCCGGGTAGGTCGCGAGAACCGTCCCGCGAGGGGCGGTCCAGAGGAATGATCGCCTAGGTCCGGGGTTTCGGCCCCGGGCGGCACAGAACCCGGCTTACAGGCCGTCTGGTCCATCGTCCCACAACCTGTCCACAGGCCCTCGTTAACAGGTGTGGCGGAAGTTCGCCGTATGTTCTGTGGATAAGTATTTTTGGTTAACCATGACTGACGGCCATGGCGCGGTTTCTATAACAAAAGGTCAATTGGAGTCATTGTGTGGCATTTAGAGGCATGATACCCCATTCGTACTTCGCTAACCAAATTCGCGTGTCGGGCACGTGTCGCGGGGCGAAGGCACGGGGCGGATGGGAACCGCCGGCAGATCGCAGGGGCTTTGGGCGTGTTTCTCTCGACCTTCGAGAAGCAGCTGGATGGAAAGCGGCGCATCGTCGTGCCGCAGGACTTCCGCGCCCAGACCGCCGGGCCGTTCGATGGCGTCTTCTGTTTTCCGTCCATCGAGGCGGATTGCATCGAGGGGGGCGGCAAGGCCCTGTTCGACCGCTACGCCGGCGTGATCGAGGAGCTGGAGTTCGGCGATCCGATCCGCAGCGCCCTGGAACTGTCGGTATTCGGCGGCATGGCGCGCCTGTCCTTCGACCCCGCCGGGCGCATCACCTTGCCGGAAAATCTCTGCGACATGTTCGCCATCACCGACTGGGTGGTGGTGGTGGGTCTCGGCGACCGGTTTCAGATCTGGAACCGTGAGGCCTTCCAGGCGCACCGTGACGCCCAGCGCGACGTCGCCCGCGAGGGGCTGGCTTCGATGCGCGCCCAGCAGCGAGCTGTGCGGCTTTCCAGTTCGAGTGCCGGGGCGACGGGATGAGCGCCGCGCATGTCCCCGTCCTGCTTGCGGAGGTCGTGGACGCGCTGCAACCCCGCGCCGGCGAAACCATCGTCGACGGGACCTTCGGCGCCGGCGGCTACAGCCGCGCGCTGCTTGCCGCCGGTTCGAGCATCATCGCCTTCGATCGCGACCCCGGCGCGGCGCAATTCGCCCAGGGCCTGCCTGCCGACCGCTTTCGCCTGCTTGAGCGGCGCTTCTCCGAGCTTGACGCGGTGACCGGCCCGGGCGCCGTCGACGGCGTGGTTCTCGACATCGGCGTCTCGTCCATGCAGCTGGACCAGGCCGAACGCGGCTTTTCCTTCATGCGTGACGGGCCGCTGGACATGCGCATGGCCGCCGACGGCCCGACCGCCGCCGACCTGGTGAACGCTGCCGAGCCCGCCGAAATCGCCCGCATCCTCTATGTCTACGGCGAGGAGCGCGAGAGCCGCCGGATCGCCCGCGCGATCGCGCGCCGTCGCGAGGAGCAGCCGTTCACCCGGACCCTGGAGCTGGCCGAGTTCATCGAAAAGACGCTGGGCGGACGCCGGGGCGCCAAGGTCCACCCGGCCACGCGGTCGTTCCAGGCGATCCGCATCGCCGTCAATGAGGAACTGGCCGAGCTGGAGGCCGGCCTGGTGGCCGCCGAGTCGGCGCTGAAGGTGGGCGGCCGGCTCTGCGTCGTCACGTTCCATTCGCTTGAAGATCGAATCGTGAAGACCTTCCTGGCGGTGCGGGCAGGCAAAACGCCGGGGGGATCGCGCCACGCGCCGCCGGTGGAAACGACCGCGGCGCCGAGCTTCCAGCTATCGTTCAACGGCGCTCGAACGGCGTCGGCCGCGGAGCTGGCGGCCAATCCCAGGGCCCGGTCGGCGAAACTGAGGGCGGCGGTGCGCGCCGACGCCCCGGTCTGGAGAGCGGCGGCATGAGCTGGCTTGGACGCAGGGTTCGAGGCTTCCGGCTGTTGGATCTGGTGGCGCTGGGCGTACTGACGATGCTGATCCTCGGCGTCTACCTGGCCAAGACCATCGCCGGCCGCGAGCGGACCGAGATCGCCCGAGTCGAGCGCCAGATCGAGATGGAAAAGGCCCGCATCCGCCTGCTCAAGGCCGAGGTCAGCCACCTTGAGCAGCCGGCGCGCATCGAGCGCCTGTCTGAAGCCTATCTCGGCCTTGGCCCGGCGTCCCTGAAGCGCGAGACGACCCTGGAGGCCCTTGCTGACATCGCCAGCAAGCCCTTGGCGTCGCCGGCCGTCGCGGTGGAGGTGACGCCCGACCCGATCCTGACCGCCGCTCCGCAACCGGCCGCCCCCCTGGCTGTCCCGACCCAGGTCGCCGAGGCAGGCCGATGAGCTTTGGGCAGCAGACCTTTGGCGACACCGCGCTGTCGCGCTGGTTCTCGTCGTGGATATGGCGCTTCGAGCACGCTTTCGAGCGCGCGCGGGCCTCCGGCCGGGCCGAGGATGACACCCGCATCCGCATCTTCGTTGTCCTGGTGCTGTTCTCGCTGGGCTTCCTGTGGCTGACCTATGGCGCGACCCGCGCGACCTTGTTTCCGGGCTTCAGCCGCGGCGACTATGCTGCGTCGCTGGGTTCCGCGCGCGCCGATCTCGTCGATCGCAACGGCCAGATGCTGGCGGCGGACCTCCTGCACTACGGTCTCTACATCGACCCGCGCGAGATCTGGGACACCGCGGAGACCCGGCGCGCGCTCTCCGCCAGCCTGCCGGACCTGGCGCCCGGGCGCCTGGAGCGCGCCTTGCGGGCCGGACGCCGCACCTTCGTCACCGGGGGCCTGACGCCGGAGGCCCGCGCGCGGGTGCACGAGCTTGGCCTGCCCGGCGTCAGCTTCGAGCCGGAGCAGAAGCGGGTCTATCCCCTGGGCTATACCGCCGCCCACCTGATCGGCTTTGCCGACACCGGCGGCGAGGGCCTGGCCGGCGCCGAAGCCGCGCTGAACGACGACATCCGCGCCGCGGTGTCCAGCGGGACCACGGTGCCGCTCGCCATCGACCTGCGCGTCCAGGCCGCGCTGGAGGACGAACTCTACAGGGCCGCCGCCCAGTTCCACCCGCACGGCGCGGCAGGCGTGGTGATCAATGTCCACACCGGCGAGATCCTGGGCCTGGCCAGCTATCCGACCTTCGATCCCAACAAGCCCGGCGCCGCCAGCCTCGACGCGCGCCTGAACCGGGCGGCCGGCTCGATCTATGAGATGGGCTCGACGTTCAAGGGGTTCACCGTCGCCATCGGCCTGGACACCGGGGTGGCGACGCCGGCCTCGACCTTCGATGCGCGGACGCCCTTCCAGCTCGGCTACCGCACGATCCACGACTACCACGCGACCCACAAGATCCTCACCCTGGTCGAGGTGTTCCAGCATTCCTCGAACATCGGCACCGCGCGACTGGCCGAGCGGATCGGCGCCGACCGCCTCAGCCACTATTTCAAGGCGTTCGGCCTGACCGAGCCCGCCAAGGTCGAGCTGATCGAGACCGCCCGGCCGCTGACGCCGAGGGTCTGGAACGAGGATGCGGTGGCCTCGACCTCCTTCGGACACGGGATCAATGTCAGCCCCCTGGCGCTGGCCAGAGCCTATTCCGGCCTGCTCAATGGCGGCGAGCTGCTGCCGCTGACGATCCGCAAGCTGCCGGCGGGCGCCCAGGTTCACGGCCCGCGAATCGTTTCGCCGGCGACGTCGGCGACGCTGCTGGAGATCATGCGCTCCAATGTCACTGGCGGGTCGGGCAAGTCGGCCAACATTCCGGGCTTAAACGTCGGCGGCAAGACCGGCACCGGCGACAAGTGGGAAAATGCCGCGCGCGCCTACAGCCACACCAAGCAGGTCTCATCGTTCGCGGCGGTCTTTCCCACCGACGGGCCGCTGGACGCGCCACGCTACTTCGTCCTGATCCTGGTGGATGAGCCGGCGCGCGACAAGACCGGTCTGGACCCCACTGGCGGCATCGCCGCGGCGCCGGCCGCCGGCCGGGTGATCGAACGCATCGCCCCGTTCCTGGGCGTCCAGCGCCGCGTCGACACCAATCCCTTCGCGCCCCCCGCCGTGGCGCCCGCCGCCGACGTCGGAGAAGAGCATTGAGACTCTCCGAACTGCTTCGCCGCGAGGTTCCGGCCGATCCCGACATCGTCGGGGTCACCGCCGACAGCCGCAAGGTGCGGCCGGGCTACCTGTTCGCCGCGCTGCCGGGAGCCAAGGTCGATGGCCGCAGTTTCGCCTCGCGCGCCGTGGAGCAGGGGGCCGTGGCCGTGCTGGCCGGGCGCGAGATCGAGCATCTGTCCGTGCCACTGGTCACCGCCGGTGACCCGCGCCGGGCCTATGCGCTGGCCGCCGCGGCGCTTTGGGGGGCTCAGCCTCGAACCTGCGTCGCCGTCACCGGCACCAACGGCAAGACCTCCGTCGCCGGCTTCTGCCGTCAGATCTTTGCGGGCGCGGGCCACAAGGCCGCCAGCATGGGCACCCTGGGGGTCCGCATCAGCGCGCCAAACCGCCACGAGGGGGGCGTCGCCGACGAACAGGTGACGCCGCCTGGCCTAACCACCCCCGACGCCGCCGACGTGGCCGAGCTGCTGGCCGGCCTGGCCCGGTCCGGCGTCACGCACCTGGCCCTGGAAGCCTCCTCGCACGGGGTCGACCAACGCCGGCTGGACGGGGTCACGCTGACCGCCGCGGGCTTCCTCAACCTGACCCAGGACCACCTCGACTACCACGGCACCATGGGAGTCTATCGCGCCGCCAAACTGCGCCTGTTCGAGACCCTGCTGGCGCGGGGCAGGACCGCGGTGCTGAACGCCGACTCCGACGCCTATCCAGCCTTTGCCGCGGCCGCCGTCGGCGCCGGTCAGACCGTCATGAGCGTCGGCGAGGCGGGCCAGGGACTGACGCTGGTCGCGCGCGCCCCGCGGCTCGACGGCCAGCATCTGAGCGTGCGCCATGACGGCCGCGTGCACAACCTGCGGCTGCCCCTGGCGGGAGCCTTTCAGGCCTCCAACGCGCTGGTGGCCGCGGGGCTCTGCATGGCCGCTGGCTTGAGCGTCGAACAGGCGATGGCGGGCTTGGAAACCCTGGTCGGCGCCCCCGGGCGGCTGCAGCGCATCGGTCAGGGTCCGCGCGGCGGCGAGGCCTATGTGGACTATGCCCATACGCCCGACGGTCTGGAGACTGTGCTGCGCGCGCTGCGTCCGCACGTGCGTGGCAAACTGATCGTGGTGTTCGGGGCCGGCGGCGACCGCGATCGCGCCAAGCGCCCGCTGATGGGCCAGATCGCCGCCAAACTGGCTGACGTGGCGATCGTCACCGACGACAACCCGCGCGGCGAACCGCCGGCCGCGATCCGGGCGGAGATCCTGGCCGGAGCGCGCGACGCAAGGGAAATCGGCGACCGCCGCGAGGCGATCCGGGAGGCCGCCGCCCTGCTGGGGGACGGCGATATCCTGGTGGTCGCCGGCAAGGGCCATGAGCAGGGCCAGACCGTGGGCGACGTGGTGCATCCCTTTGACGATGTCGCCGAGACGCAGGCCGCGCTCCATGGCTGAAGCGCTGTGGACGTCCGACGAGATCGCGGCCGCGACCGGCGGAAAGCCCGCCGGCCGCCCCTTCACCGCCAGCGGAGTCTCCATCGATACGCGCACGCTTGAGCCCGGTGACCTGTTCGTGGCGCTGGGCGGCGTCCGGGACGGCCACGACTTCGTTGAACAGGCCATGGCCAAGGGCGCGGTCGGGGCGCTCGCCTCGCGCCAGGTGTTCGGCTCCGCGGTGATGGTCGACGATCCGTTCAGGGCGCTGGAACGGTTGGGCGCCGCGGCGCGCGAACGGGCGCCCGCCACCCGCCGCGGCGCGGTCACCGGCTCGGTCGGCAAGACCAGCGTCACCCAGGCCATCGCCGCGGGGCTCAGCCTTGCCGGGCGGGCGCATGCGTCGGTGAACAGTTACAACAATCACATCGGCGTGCCGCTGACTCTGGCGCGGATGGCCCGCGACACCGAGCGCGCGATCTTCGAGATCGGCATGAACCACGCCGGCGAGATCGGGCCGCTGACCCGCATGGTTCAGCCGCACGCCGCGGTGGTGACCAACGTCGGGCCGGTCCACGTTGAGAATTTCCCGGACGGCGAGACCGGCGTCGCCAACGCCAAGGCCGAGATCTTCGAAGGCATGTCGCCGGGCGGGGTGGCGGTGCTGAACGCCGACGACCCCTGGTTCGCCCGGCTTCGGGACGCCGCGGTGGCGGCCGGCGCCGAGGTCCGCACGTTTGGCCGGGGCGAGGGGTGCGACGCGCGCCTGATCGACGTCCGTAGCCAGGGCCGTGGGGCGGTGATCCGGGCGTGCCTCGGCGGACGGGATCTCGAGGTCCCGATCCTGCAGACCGGCGCGCACTGGGGCCCAAACAGCCTGGCGGTCCTGCTGATGCTGGAAGCCCTCGACGTCGACCTCGGCGACAGCCTCGCCGCGCTGGCGAGCTTCGCGCCCCTCTCGGGACGCGGCGCCGAGCGGTGCGTGCATCTCGCCGGCGGCGGTTTCACCCTGATCGACGAGAGCTACAACGCCAACCCCGTCTCCATGGCCGCGGCCCTCGCCACCCTGGGCGCGCGCACGACCGCGGGGCGCAGGATCGCGGCGCTCACCGACATGCTGGAACTGGGGGTGGACGGCCCGGCCTATCACGCCGCCCTGGCCCTGCCGCTGGCCCAGGCGGGGGTCGATCTGGTGTTCTGCGCCGGCCCCCTGATGAAAACCCTGTGGGACGCCCTTCCGCCGACTCGGCGCGGCGGCTACGCGGAGACGGCGGCGGCGCTGGCGCCGCGGGTCGCCCGGGCCGCAGAGCCTGGCGACGTGGTGATGGTGAAGGGCTCGAACGGGTCGAAAGCCGGTGCAATCGCCGCCGCGCTGGCGGCCCTCGACGTCCGCTCCGGGGAGGCGGGCTGATGTTCTACTGGCTGTACGAATACCTGTCGGCCGGCGGTCACGGCCACGTGCCGGTGCTCAATCTGCTAAAATACCTGACGTTCCGGACCGGCATGTCGCTGTTCACCGCCCAGGTCATCGTCGTCGCCATGGGATCGCGCTTCATCCGCTGGATGCAGGCCAAGCAGGGCAAGGGTCAGCCGATCCGGGCCGAGGGCATCCAGCGCCACATCGTCGAGAAGGCCGGCACGCCGACCATGGGCGGGGTGATGATCCTGGCCGGACTTGTCGCCGGGACTCTGCTGTGGGCGGATCTGTCCAACGTCTATGTCTGGGCCCTGCTGCTGGTCACCTGCGGCTACGGCCTGCTGGGCTTTCTCGACGACTATTCCAAGGTCACCAAACAGACGACGGACGGCATCTCCGGCAAGACGCGGCTGTTGCTGGAGGCGCTGATCGCCATGGCGGCTGTCCTGCTGATCATCCTGTTCGCCGCCAAGCCGCCGGAATCGCCGGGCCTCCTGACCTCGGTCAGCTTCCCGCTGTTCAAGCAGGCGCTGGTCAACCTGCATTGGGTCTATCTGCCGTTCGGCGCCTTCATCATCGTCGGCGCCGCCAATGCGGTGAATTTCACCGACGGTCTCGACGGGCTGGCGACGGTGCCGGCGATGATCGCCGCGGCCGCCTATGGCCTGATCGCCTATCTGGTCGGCAATTTCGTCTTCGCCAACTACCTGCAGCTGCACTTTGTCCCCGGCGTCGGCGAGATCGCCGTCTACTGCGGGGCGATGATCGGCGCCGGGCTTGGCTTCCTCTGGTACAATGCCCCGCCGGCCCGGATCTTCATGGGCGACACCGGGGCGCTGGCTCTGGGCGGCGGCATCGGCGCGGTGGCGGTGGCCACCCGTCAGGAGATCCTGCTGGGCGTGATCGGCGGCCTGTTCGTCGCCGAAACCTTGTCGGTGGTCGTCCAGGTGGCCTGGTTCAAGCGCACCGGACGCAGGATCTTCCTGATGGCCCCGATCCATCACCATTTCGAAAAGCTAGGCTGGTCGGAATCGACCATCGTGATCCGGTTCTGGATCGTCTCGATCATGCTGGCCCTGCTGGGTCTCGCCACCCTGAAGCTGCGGTAGGGGAGGGCCAGGCGACGCCATGATCCCGGTCCGCGGCTTCGAAGGCAGGACGGTCGCCGTGTTCGGCCTGGCGCGCACGGGCCTCGCCGCCGCGCGCGCGCTCGTGGCCGGCGGCGCAGAGGTCGCGCTCTGGGATGAAAATCCGGCGTCGCGCGCCGCGGCGCAGGCGCAGGGCTTCACGCTCACGGACCTGTCGAGCGCCGACTGGTCGCGTTTCGCCGCCCTGATGCTGTCGCCCGGCGTCCCCCTGACCCATCCCGCCCCCCACTGGACTGTGGCGAAGGCCCGCGCGGCCGGCGTCGAGATCCTGGGCGACATCGAGCTCTTCGCGCGGACGGTGAACGCCGCCCCCGAGCACCGGCGGCCGAAGATCGTGGCCATCACCGGCACCAACGGCAAGTCCACCACCACGGCGCTGATCGGCCACGTCTGCGCCCAGGCGGGCCGCGACGTGCGCATCGGCGGCAACATCGGCGTCGGCGTCCTCGACCTGGAAGATATGCACGGCGGCGCGGTCTATGTGCTGGAGATGAGCTCCTACCAGCTCGACCTGACCTCCAGCCTGCACGCCGACGTGACGGTGATCCTCAACATCTCGCCCGACCACCTGGAACGCCACGGCGACATGGAGGGCTATGTCGCGGCCAAGCGGCGCATCCTTTCGAACCAGGGCAAGGGCGACACCGCCGTCATCGGGGTGGATGACGCCTGGGGCCAGCGGATCTGCACCGAGATCACCGCCGCCAACCGCCGGACCATCGTGCCGATCTCGGCGTCCAAGGCCATGGGTCGCGGCATCTATGTGCTGCAGGGCGTGCTCTATGACGCCACCGGCGAGCGGGCCTATGAGGTGGCGGACCTGAACCGAGCGCGTTCGCTCCCCGGTCGCCACAACTGGCAGAACGCCGCGGCCGCCTTCGCCGCGGCCAAGGGCCTGGGCATCGCCGCCGATGAGGCGGCCGAGCATCTGCTGACCTTTCCGGGTCTGGCCCACCGCATGGAGCCTGTGGCCCAGCTTGGTCGGGTGAAGTTCGTCAACGACAGCAAGGCCACCAACGCCGACGCCGCGCGCCAGGCCCTGTCCAGCTATCCCAAGGTCTACTGGATCGCCGGCGGCCAGCCGAAGACCGGCGGCATCGAGGGGCTGGCCGACCTCTTCCCGCGGGTTGCCGGAGCCTATCTGATCGGCGAGGGCGCGGCCGCTTTCGCCGCGACGCTGAAAGACAAGGCGCCGGTCGTCGAGGCGGGGACCCTGAACGCCGCCGTCGCGCGCGCCTTCGCCGACGCCCTGGCCAGCGGCCAGGACGCCATCGTGCTGCTGTCGCCGGCGGCGGCTTCCTTCGACCAGTTCATCGACTTCGAGGCGCGCGGCGAGGCCTTCCGCGCCGCCGTCCAGGCCCTGGCCCAGACCCGGCAGGGGGCTGCATGACCGCGACGCCGCAGGCCCATCACGCCTTCGCCCGCTCCGACCGCACGGCCATCGGCGTCTGGTGGTGGACGGTCGATCGCTGGATGCTGGGCCTGGTGGCGCTGTTGATCGGTGTGGGCGTGGTCATCGCCTTCGCCGCCAGCCCGGCGGCCGCGGCCCGCATGAACATCGGCGATCCGTTCCATTTCGCGGTGCGCCAGTGTGTCTTCGCCCTGGCCGGCGTGGGGCTGCTGGTCGTCGTCTCGATGCTGGACGTCAAGACCGTCCGGCGCAGCGCGTTCCTGATCTGGCTGGTGGCCGTCGGCATCATGATCGCCCTGCCGTTCCTCGGCCACAACGCCAAGGGCGCCACCCGCTGGGTGGAACTGGGCGGTTTTTCCCTGCAGCCGTCGGAATTCATGAAGCCGGCGCTGATGGTGCTGGTCTCCTGGATGTTCTCCGAGGGGCAGAAGGGCCAGGGCGTTCCCGGCGTCTCCATCGCCTTTGGCCTCTATTTCCTCTCCATCGGCCTGCTGCTGATCCAGCCGGACATCGGCCAGACGGTGCTGATCACCGTGGCGTTCGGCGCTGCCTTCTGGATGGCCGGCGTGCCGATCTCCTGGGTGATGGGGCTGGGCGCCACGGCGGTGGCGGGCCTGTCATCGACCTATTTCCTGTTTCCGCACGTGGCCAGCCGGGTCGACCGGTTCTTCTCGCCGGACAAGGCCGACAATCGCCAGGTCGACGCCGCCGCGGTCGCCCAGGCCGCCGGGGGCCTGTTCGGGCGCGGCCCGGGCGAAGGCGTCCTGAAGCGGGCCATTCCCGACGCCCACACCGACTTCGCGCTCTCCGTCGGGGCCGAGGAATACGGCCTGATGTTCCTGTTGCTGGTGATCGTGCTGTTCGCGATCATCGTCGTGCGCGGGCTCTATCGCGCCATGAAGCTGAGCGATCCCTTTGAGCAGGTCGCCGCCGCCGGCCTGTTCGTGCTGGTCGGCCAGCAGGCGATCATCAATGTCGCGGTCAATCTCGACATGATCCCCACAAAGGGCATGACCCTGCCGTTCATCAGCTATGGCGGGTCCTCGATGCTGGCCATGGGCCTGACCCTGGGCATGGCGCTGGCGCTGACCCGACGCCGGCCCGGCGCCTATGCCGCCAGCGAGGGCCTGGCCAAGGCCGGCGCGTTCACGTGAGCCTCTCCGGACCCTCCCGGCCGCGCCGTGCGTAGGGTCGCGGTCATTGCCGCCGGGGGGACCGGGGGGCACCTGTTTCCGGCGCAGGCGCTGGCCGAGGCGCTGATCGCGCGCGGCTGGTCGATCGTGCTCGCCTCCGACGAGCGGGTGGCGGGCCTGGCCCAGGATTTCCCGGCCGAGCGCCGCATCGGGCTCAGTTCCGCGACCTACCGGCCGGGCGATCCGATCGGCATGCTGCGCGCGGGCCTGGCCGTCCTGAACGGCGCCGGCCAGGCCCGCGCGGCCTATCGCGACATCGGCCCCAACGTGGTGGTCGGGTTCGGCGGCTATCCCTCGGCGCCGGCCCTGGTGGGAGCGATCTTCGACAAGCGGCCGACCGTGATCCACGAGCAGAACGCGGTGATGGGCCGGGCCAACCGCTGGCTGGCGCCGCATGTGCGCACGGTCGCCTGCGCCTTCCCGACACTGCTGAAGGCGCCGGCCAGGGTCGCCGCTCGCGCGGTGGTGGTAGGCAATCCGGTCCGCCCGCAGATCCGCGCCCTGGCCACGCTGCCCTATGACCCGCCCACCGAGGACGGGCCGCTCCGCATCCTGATCACAGGCGGCAGCCAGGGCGCGCGCCTGCTCTCCGAACTGGTTCCCGCCGCCATGGCCGCCCTGCCCGAAGCGCTGCGGCAACGCCTGCTGATCCAGCAGCAGACGCGACCGGAATCCCTGGAAGGCGCGCGCCGGGTCTATCGCAACGCCGTGATCGAGGCCGAGATCGCGCCCTTTTTCCGCGACATGGCCTCGCGGCTGGCGGCGGCGCATCTGGTGATCGGCCGCTCCGGCGCGGGCTCGGTCTGCGAGTTCGCCGTCGCCGGCAAGCCGGCGATCCTGGTGCCGCTGGCCATCGCGCTCGACGACGACCAAGGCCAGAACGCCCGCCTGCTGGCCGATGTCGGCGGGGCGGAGGTGGCGCGCGAGAGCCAGCTGACGGTGGCAAGTCTGTCGGGCGCGCTGGAAAAGCTGCTGACCAACCCCGCCCGCCTGGCGCGGATGGCGGCGGCGTCGCGCTCCGTCGCGATCCCCGACGCCGCCGAGCGGCTGGCCGACGTGGTCGAGCAGACCGCCCGAGGTTGATCGCGAGAGGAGCGACATAGCCGCCCAAGCCGAAGCGGAGCTATGATCGCGCAACGACACCGGAGGCTGGGCAATGCGGGTGATGGCGGCGGCAATCCTGATCGCCGGGGCGCTGGCGGGCGGCGCGGCGATGGCGGCGCAGGAGCCCGTGGCGGCCTGGGTGCAGATGGGCGGCGACGGCGCCCAGGCGCGGGCGATTTCCGACGGGGCGAGCTGTCCCGTGCTGAAGGTGGATGGCCGCGCGCGGCGGATGACCCCGCGAGCCGGCCCCGACGACGCCTTCGCCAACCGCATCTGCCAGGCGCCCCTGCCGCGCGGAGCCCGGCGCGCCTCGGTGGGCGGGGCGGCGCTGCCCATGCCCCGCCAGCGGCCGCGGCGGCTGGTGATCCTTGGCGACAGCGGCTGCCGGCTGAAGGGCGCCATCGTGCAGAACTGCAACGACCCGGTGGCCGGCTGGCCGTTCGCCAGGGTCGCGGTCCTGGCCGCGGCGCAACACCCCGACCTGGTGATCCATGTGGGCGACTACTATTATCGCGAGACCGCCTGTCCGGAGGGCAACGCCGCCTGCGCCGGCAGCCCCTATGGCGACCGGTGGCCGAGCTGGAAGGCCGAGCTGTTCGATCCCGCGGCGAGCCTGCTGAAGGCCGCGCCCTGGGTCTTCGCTCGTGGCAACCACGAGGATTGCCGGCGCGGCGGCCTGGGCTGGTTCCGCCTGCTCGACGCCGACACAGGTGTCCGCGCCTGCCCCGCCCACAGCGACAGCTTCCTGGTGGATCTCGGCGGCCTGAAGCTGGGGGTGGTCGACAGCGCGGACCCCGACGACGCGACGCTGGCGCCCGATCAGGCCGAGGCCTTCGACAAGGATCTGGCGCCGGTGCGCGCGGCCGCGGCGCGCGGGCCGGTCTGGCTGGTCACCCATCGCCCGCTCTGGGAGACTGGCCGCAACGGGGCGACCTTGAGCGACCTGCATGGCAACATCAATGAGCAGAGCGCGGTCCGGGCCCACGGCCTGGGTGAGGTGCAACTGGTGGTCGCCGGCCACATCCACAACTTCACCAGCCTGGACTTCGGCCCCGGCCGGCCGCCGCAACTGATCGTCGGCACCGCCGGCGACGCCCAGAACGCCGCCGACCTGCCGCCGCCGGCCATCGGTCCGCTCAAGGTCGACGGCATGACCGCCCAGGCCTTCACCATGGGCCGCTTCGGCTATTTCGTGTTCGACCGGGTGGGCGTTTCCAAGAACGCAGATTGGGTTGGCGTTTTCCGCGACCTCACCGACACCGTGGTCGCCAACTGTGTGCTGAAGGCGGGTCGGCTGAGCTGCGTGGCAGCCTAGTGGATAGACTCTGACGCTCGGCGCCCGCCCGCGAACACCCTCAGAACCCGCTGCCAGCAGACGTTGCGAAGGTCTCAGTTGGGGGGAAGGGGACTGTCGCATCATATTGATCATGCCGCTGACAGGACCCGCCGTAGGCTTCCGGGAGTTGCTGATTGATGAGATCGAAGTAGGAGTTCTCGCTTGCTTGTTTTTCGCACATTCAAGCTAGCCGATGAACGGCCTTCACACCCAGGTCGCTGACCGCCGCACCGCACCCGAGCTTGTACGTTGCGATCGTTTCAGGGCGGATCCCGAGCAGCTTTAGCCCAGCGTGCTTGGGTGCACCGTTTCTGCACCAGGACGTCGAAGACGTCATCCTCGGCCACAGCAGGAGCGGCCAAACTCTTCGCCGCTTAAAACCACTCCATGCCGCCCATGTACCGAATACGCATGTAGAGCTTGGCGCCGGCTGGATCGGGTCCATATGCAGGTCGGAACGAGCTCGGAACGAGGTCTTTCGTGTAAGATCCGCCGCCAAATACGGAGAGCCCATTTCTTGTGAAAAAGGTTCTCTCATACCCAAGGGTGAACGCCTCCACCCAGCGGGCGTCGTCAGCCCGACTGACCGCCAACAACTCCAGTTGATTGGGCGTGACCTGCAGCGTCTCCGCACGACCGTAGAAACTATTCTTGCCCTGTTGATAGACCGCCTCCGCCAGGAAGCTACTGTGGAACGCGTCATGGCCCGCCCGGGTCTCGCCCCAGATGAAGGATGTCTTGAGGGTCGCGCCAGGGCTCCCGTGTGACGTTGTCAGCCAGGCAGCGACGAACTGATTGTGCTCCCCGACCCCAGCGTCGTCAGGCACTAGGACGTCGGCGAACGAAGCGCCCACGCGGACGTGGTCGCGGATGTCCCGGTTGACCCGCACGCCATAGGAATCCAGTCGATGTATCGGAAAGGGCCGGGTGATGCCCTTGCCACTGAACCCGGTGACTTCGAAGGTCGTGTGCGCGACCTGATACTCGACCCCGACGACCGTCGAGGCGTCGTGGAACCCGTCCTGCAGTGCATGACCGAGCGGCGCATCGGGGTTCCCCTCTGCCGATTCACGATGCATGAACGGGACAGGACCGCTTGCTGCTTGTCCGCGGGGCGCGAACAGGAATGTCAGTTTCTGCCCGTCACCCGGTCCAAACACCACCGCATCCCTGAATTCGAGCGCCATGATGGTGTCGTGAGCGTGCATGTTGTCGATGTGTTCGGTTTGTAGAAGCTGCGGCGTCCCCCTGCCTCCGACGGTCCATGGCTCAGGTGACGCCATGACATCAACGCTCAGGTGATTCTTTGGTGTGATGTCGTTGCCGTAGGTCAGCATCCAGGTGCCGGGACCGGTCGTGCGGGACCGGCCGCGTGGGCCAGTGGTGTTCGAGTAGATCGCGAACTGATTGAGGTGAAGCCTCAGCGAGGTTTTCGGAACGGCCTCGTTGGGCGCGCACATATTCATGCCCGGGTCCCACCGCTGGCCTGAGGGACAGGGGGATGACGATGAGCGGTTCGCGACCATACCTTCCGCCAACGGAACGGGGTCCGCCGATCCGGCCGCCGTCGCCTTCATCTGTGTTTTCGCTCCACCGGTCATGCACATTCCCATGTTGGGATCCCAGTGCTTGGGCGGTTCGCACGGGGTCGCGGCTGCGATCACCATGGGGTGGCTGAGGGACATGACACCAGAGGCAACCTCTGGAACGGACGGCTTTGCCACCGCGGGACTAGCCGGAAGGCCGTAAGCGACTAGGAATGCGCAGCCTACGAGAAGAACCGGATGCTTACTGCGAAGGCACCGGCCCAGCAATGCTGATTGCATAGCTTTTCCCTGCCACCAACGTGGGCGGCTCCGGGCACACAGCCGGACTGGCCCTCCCGATGCGGGAGGCTTCCGATGATAAGAAACCTACGAAGAGGTCCGATTTGGACGACAGATACCCGACCAGTTCCTCGGCCCGGAGGGACTCGTCCCTCAGCACTGAACCCGTGCCCGGGATTTAGGTTCCAGTGGGAACTGACAGGTAATATCCGGCAAGTCGCGGAACTCCGCTGTTGCGCGCGCTCAAGCAGCCGCTGTCGCCGCGTTCTGCATCCGATGACAGCGCTGATCGAACCAATCTATGACGGCCGACGCCGCGTCTAAACGAGCGGAGCAATGCTCCTGTAAAGTGGACTTTCACTAGGCCTGCCACGGGTCGATTTTCACCGTTGGAGGATTGCCTGCAACCGGACAGTCGGCTCGCGTCACCTAAACGATTCAGGCGGGCAAGCCCGATGGGGCTCAAGTGTCAGGTTCTATCCATTGGGCAGGCCGGAGCGCCGACAGCTCGGCCCGGAGCGCGTGCAACTCGCCCCGCAGGGCGCTCACCTCGCTGCGTCGCCACCTGCGGGAGTTTCCCGTATCCGCCGATTGCGCTAGCTAGCTCGCCATGACCCGTCGCCCCGTGCCCTTCGACATCGGCCCCGTGCATTTTATCGGCATCGGGGGGATCGGCATGAGCGGCATCGCCGAGATCATGCTGCGCATCGGCTATACGGTGCAGGGCTCCGACGCCAAGGCCAGCGCCAATACCGAGCGGCTGGAGAAGCTGGGCGCGAGGGTGTTCATCGGCCATGACGCGGGCCACGTGGAGGGCGCGAGCGCCGTGGTCTATTCGACGGCGGTGAAGGCCGACAATCCGGAGATGGTCGCCGGGCGCGAGCGGCGCCTGCCGCTGGTCCGTCGCGCCGAGATGCTGGCCGAGCTGATGCGGCTTCAGTTCTCTGTCGGGGTTGCGGGAACCCACGGCAAGACCACCACGACCTCGATGGTCGCGGCGCTGCTGGACGCCGGCGGGCTGGACCCCACCGTGGTCAATGGCGGGATCATCAACGCCTATGGCACCAACGCCAAGGTCGGGGCCGGCGACTGGATCGTGGTCGAGGCCGACGAGAGCGACGGGACGTTCCTGAAGCTGAAATCCACCGTGGCCATCGTCACCAACATCGACCCCGAGCACCTGGATCACTACGGCGACTTCGACGCGGTGAAGAAGGCGTTCCGCGACTTCGTGGAGAACATCCCGTTCTATGGCTTCGCCGCGGTCTGCACCGACCATCCGGAGGTCCAGGCGATGGCCGCGCGGGTGGAGAACCGCAGGCTGGTCACCTATGGCCTCAATCCCCAGGCCCAGGTCCGCGCCGAGGCCCTGACCATGGGTCCGGACGGCTGTCGCTTCGACGTGGTGATCCAGCCGCATGAGGGCGAGGCGGTCCGCTATGAGGACCTGCGCCTGCCCATGGCCGGGCGGCACAATGCGCTGAACGCCCTGGCGGCGATCGCCGTGGCCCGCGAGCTGGGAGTCAGTCCGCAGGACATCCGCAAGGGCCTGGCCGCGTTCGGCGGGGTGCGGCGGCGCTTCACCACCACCGGTGTGGCGGGCGGGGTGCGCATCGTCGACGACTATGCCCACCATCCGGTGGAGATCGCCGCGGTGCTGACTGCGGCGCGCGCGGTGACGTTGGGCCGGGTGATCGCGGTCGTCCAGCCGCACAGATATTCGCGGCTTTCGGACCTGTTTGACGAGTTCTGCGCCTGTTTCAACGACGCCGACGTGGTGATCGTCGCCGACGTCTATGCGGCCGGCGAGGCTGCGCTGCCGGGGATCGACCGCGACGCCCTGATCGAAGGCCTGCGCCGCTATGGCCACCGCCGCGTGCTGGCGCTGGACGCGCCGGCCAACCTGGCGGCGATGGTGCGCGACGAGGCCAAGGCGGGTGACGTGGTCGTGCTGCTGGGGGCCGGCGACATCACCGGCTGGTCCTACGCGCTGCCGGGGGAACTGACGGCGCTGGGCGGCGAATGAGCGATCGGTGGCGATTGGCGGCGTTGTCGCCTCATGGAGATCCCTACGTAGAGCCCCTCCCCCCTTGCGGGGAGGGGTTGGGGTGGGGGTGCGAGCTCAGCGCTGGGGAATTACGCGGCGACCTTCAGCGCGACACCCCCAGACTCACCGCTGACACCCCCACTCCCAACCCTCTCCCCGCAAGGGGGAGAGGGCTCTCGGTGCGAAGGCTGGTGATGGCGGCGCAACCGTGAGCGGCTGGCGCGACGCCCTGCCGCCGGTTCGGGGTCGGCTCCTGCGGGACCAGCCGCTGGGGCCCTTCACCTGGCTGCGGGTCGGGGGTGCGGCCGAGGTGCTGTTCCTGCCCGCCGACGGCGCCGACCTTGGCGACTTTCTGCGGCAGCTACCCGCCGATGTGCCGGTCACCGCTCTGGGCTTGGGGTCCAACGTCATCGTCCGCGATGGCGGGGTCGAGGGCGTGGTCATCCGCCTGGCCGGCCGCGGGTTTGCCGATATCCGCATCGAGGCAGGCGGCCGGATCGTCGCCGGAGCGGGAGCCCTGGACGCCGCGGTGGCCCGCGCCGCGGCGAAGGGCGGGATCGCCGGGCTGGAATTCTACGCCGGCATTCCCGGAACCATCGGCGGCGCCCTGACCATGAACGCCGGCTGCTACGGGCGCGAGACGAAGGATGTGCTGGTCGCCGCCACCGGCTACGACCGCACGGGTCAGGCGCGGACCTGCGCGCTGCGGGACTTCGGCTTCACCTACCGCCACAGCGAGATCTCGCCCGAGATCATCTGGACGCAGGCGACCTTCCAGGGCCAGGCCGACGACCCCGCCGCCATCGCCGCGCGCATGGCCGAGATCACCGCCCGCCGCGAGCAGACCCAGCCGATCCGCGAGAAGACCGGCGGCTCGACCTTCAAGAACCCGCCGGGCTATTCGTCCTGGAAGCTGGTGGATGACGCCGGCTGGCGCGGCAAACTCCAGGGCGGCGCGATGTTCTCAGCCCTGCATGCGAACTTCCTGATCAACACGGGCGAGGCGACGGCGGCGGATCTGGAGGGGCTGGGCGAGGCTGTGCGCGCCGACGTGAAAGCCCGGTTCGCGGTCGATCTGGAGTGGGAGATCAAACGCCTCGGCAGGCCGGCTTGACGGGACTCCTCTACACCGTCGCCAACAGCGACATCGACTTCCGCAAGCTGGCAGCCCCGGCGGTCCCTGGAAAATGAGGGGGTGGGGTCGGATTCGCGCGCGGCCCGCGTTCGGACATCGCGACCCAAACTCCAGGATTGGAGCATGATATAGAACGCCATGCCTGACGGTTCCGCCACGGCGCACCTCTATCGGCCCAAGCTGGCGACGACCCTGGCCGAAGGCTATGGGCTGGCGGCGTTCCGCCAGGACGCCATGGCCGGGCTGACGGTAGCGATTCTGGCCTTGCCGCTTTCCATGGCCATCGCGGTCGCCTCGGGCGTGTCGCCTGCGCGCGGCCTCTACACCGCCATCGTCGGTGGCTTCCTGGTCTCGGCGGTGGGCGGCAGCCGCTATCAGGTCGGCGGGCCGGCCGGGGCCTTCATCGTGCTCGTCGCGGCCACGGTCGCCCGGCACGGCGTCAACGGCCTGCTGCTGACCGTCCTGGTTTCGGGGCTGCTGCTGACCCTGGCCGGCGCCCTGCGGCTGGGTTCGCTGATCCGCCACATCCCCCACGCCGTCACCGTCGGCTTTACCGCCGGCATCGCGGTGACCATCGCCGCCAGCCAGATCAAGGACCTGGCGGGCCTGACACTGGGGGCCGAGCCGGGTCCGGTGGTTCCAAAATTGATCGCTCTCGGCCAGGCCTTGCCGACGGCCAGTCCGGCGGCGCTGGGGCTGGGCCTGGGCGTCGCCGCCACGATCTTCGCGGTCAAGCGCCTGCGGCCGGCCTGGCCGGGGATGCTGATCGCGGTCGCCGCGGGCGCCGCCGCCGCCTGGGCGCTGCACCTGCCGGTGGCCACCATTGGCAGCCAGTTCGGCGGCATTCCCCACGCCCTGCCGGCGCCGCGCCCGCCAGTCTTCAACCTGACCCTGCTGGTCCAGATTCTCCCCGCGGCGCTTTCCTTCACGCTGCTGGGCGCGGTGGAAAGCCTGTTATCGGCGACGGTCGCCGACCGCATGACCGGCCGCCGGCACCGGTCCAATATGGAGTTGGTGGCCCAGGGCGTGGCCAACGTCGCCTCGGCCTTCTTCGGCGGGATCGCCGTCACCGGCACGGTCGCCAGGACGGCCACCAACATCCGCGCCGGCGCTCGCAGTCCGGTGGCCGGGATGCTGCACGCGGTCCTCCTGCTGGTCTTCATGCTGGTGGCCGCGCCCTTGGCCAGTTACGTGCCGCTGGCGGCCCTGGCCGGCCTGCTGATCGTGGTGTCTTGGAACATGGTGGAGAAGGCGGAGTTCGCCCGCCTGCTGCGGGACCGGCGCGCCGGGGCGGTTCTGCTGGCCACCTTCCTACTCACTCTGGCGCGTGATCTGACCACCGGAATCCTGGCCGGCTGCGCGCTCGCCGCACTGTTCTGGGCGGTGTCGCGGCTTCAGCGCCGGTGGGCGAACCCTTGACCGGCGCACTCGCCTGGGCCACCCGCCTGACCGGATCCTGAACCTTACGAGTCGCCGATGCCCAAGCCGCTTTCCGGCCACCACGTCGCCGTCCTGCTGGGAGGCCTCTCCGCCGAGCGGGAGGTCAGCCTGGTGTCGGGCCGCGCGTGCGCCGACGCTCTGGATCGGCTGGGGGCCAAGGTCAGCCGGGTCGACGCCGGCCGCGACCTGGCCCAGGTGCTGACCAGGCTGCAGCCGGACGTCTGCTTCAACGCTCTGCACGGCGAATGGGGCGAGGATGGCTGCGTTCAGGGCGTACTGGAGACGCTTGGCGTCCGCTACACGCACTCCGGGGTGCTGGCTTCGGCGCTGGCGATGGACAAGGCCAAGGCCAAGGCGGTGCTGGCGGCGGCCGGAGTCGTTGTCCCGGGCGGCGGGCTGTTCGACCGCTTCGCCGCGGCCGCCGCGCACGTCATGGCGCCGCCCTATGTGGTCAAGCCCAACGCCGAGGGGTCGTCGGTCGGCGTGTTCCTGGTGTTCGAGGGCGCCAACCGCCCGCCGCAGGAGATCGTCGCCCCGTCCTGGACCTTCGGCGAGCAGGTGATGATCGAGCCCTACATCGCCGGGCGCGAGCTGGCGGTGGGGGTAATGAACGGCAAGGCCATGACCGTCACCGACATAATTCCGACAGGTTTCTATGACTATGACGCCAAGTACGCCGACGGCGGATCGACGCATATCGTCCCGGCCGAAATTCCCGCCCATGCCTTTGAAAAAGCGTTGAGAATGAGCGAGGCGGCGCATGCCGCCCTGGGCTGCCGGGGCGTCACCCGGGCGGATCTTCGTTATGACGATATTAACGACGTTCTGGTCCTTCTGGAGGTCAATACCCAGCCCGGTATGACCCCCACCTCGCTCATCCCCGAGCAGGCGGCGCTGCAGGGTGTGGACTTCGACCGGTTGGTGCTGTGGATCACGGAGGATGCCTATGCCCGCGGCGGTGCGGGGGAGCTCGCGAGGTCAGGCGAGACCCCCGGTCAAGGCGCCCTCTAGGGCGGCCAGGCGCCCCGCGCCGGCCAAGGCCGGTCCGCGCGAACACTCCGGGCTTTCCGCAAGGCTGGCGCTGACCGGCGCGGCGGCCATCCTGGCCCTGGCGGCCGGGGTCACCCTGGTCACCGGCCATCGCGGCGAGCGGCTGGTCGCCGCTGTCAGCTCGGGCATCGACGGCCGGTTCGGAGCGGCGGGCTTTCGCCTGCGCTCGGTGACCGTCCAGGGCGCCTCGGCCATGGCCACCGCCGACATCGTCAAGGCCGCCGGCGTCTACAGGAACCAGCCGCTGCTGGGCCTCGACCTCGACGATCTGCGCCGGCGCGTCGAGCGGGTCGGCTGGGTCAAGGAGGCGCGCATCGTGCGCCTGCTGCCCGACACCCTGGTGGTGGCCGTGGTCGAGCGGCGGCAGATGGCGGTCTGGCAGCACGACGGCAAGCAGCATGTCATCGACGACCACGGCCGGGTGATCCCCGAAGCCGACGCCAGCCGGTTTTCCGCCCTGCCGCTGGTGGTGGGTGAGGGCGGAGCCGATCACGCGCCGGAAATCCTGCCGATCCTGGCCCAGCGTCCGCAGCTGATGGGCCGGATGGACGCCCTGGTCCGGGTCGACGATCGCCGCTGGGACCTCCGGATGAAGGATGGCTCGCTGATCCAGCTGCCGGCCGCGGGCGAGGAGCAGGCGCTGATGCAGCTTGAGCGGCTGGACCGGCGCTCGCGCATCCTCGAGCTCGGCTTCGACCGTATCGACCTGCGAAACCCTGACGTGGTGGCCGTCCGGCCCCGCCCCCATCAACCCCTCGCGGCCCCCGCAACGGCCGGCGCTTGAGAAGACGGATCACCGCTGGATGCTGAAGTTCGCCAACCGCGCCGAGGTCCGCCCCGAAGACCGCAAGTCCCCGGACGCCAAGCCGCCCGCCGGCAAGGCCCCCGAGCGACGCGACGGCCGCGACGGCCTGAAGGCGGCGCTGGTGCGGCCGCCGGTGGTGGCGGCAGTCGATCTGGGGGCGTCCAAGGTCACCTGCTTCATCATGAAGCCGGAAGGCGTGCACAAGGGCGACCGCACCCTGACCACCGCCGGTGTCGGCTACGTCCAGTCGCGCGGCATCCGCGGCGGCGCGATCGTCAACCTGGACGAGGCGTCCGAAGCCATCGCCCGGGCTGTCGAGCGGGCCGAGAACGTGGCCGGAGTCAATGTCCAGAGCGTCACCGTCGCGACAGCCGGCGGCCAGCTGACCTCACATCGTGTCGCGGGCCGCGTCTCCATCGGCGCGCGGCCGATCTCCGACAACGACCTGGTGCGCGCGATTTCCCATGCCCTGGCGCAGATCAAGTTGCCGGGCCGGCGCGCCGCCCACATCCTGCCGATCGCCTGGGCGGTGGACGGGCAGGGCGGCGTGCGCGATCCGCGCGCCATGTTCGGCCGCACGCTGGGCGTCGAGCTGCTCGTCGTCTCGGTCTCCGAGGCCGTGTTCCAGACCCTGGGCGCCTGCGTCGAACGCGCGCACCTGCAGTTCGAGGGCGTGGTTGCCGCGCCCTTCGTCTCGGCGCTGGCGGCGCTGGAAGAAGACGAGATGGACCTGGGCAGCGTCTGCATCGACATGGGCGGCGGCTCGACCTCGGCGGCGGTGTTCACCTGCGGCTCGCTGGTCCACGTGGAGACCATTCCCGTCGGCGGTCAGCATGTGACGCAGGACATCGCCCGCGGCCTCTCCACCACAATTGCCGGCGCGGAACGCATCAAGACCCTGCACGGCTCGGCCATCGCCTCGGCCAACGAGGATCGCGAGATGATCGAGGCGCCACCGCGCGGCGATGACCCGGGCGCGGGTCCGGTGATCGCGCCGCGCAGCCTCTTGAAGGGCATTATCGCGCCCCGGGTCGAAGAGACCCTGGAACTGCTGCGCGACCGGCTGAAGGGCTCCGGCGCCCCGGTCGAGGCGGGCGCGGGCCTGGTGCTGACCGGCGGCGCGAGCCAGCTGGCCGGCGTGCGCGAAGTCGCCGTCCGCGTGTTCGACCGGCCCGTGCGCCTGGGCCGTCCGCGCCGCGTGCCGCACCTGGCCGACGCCGCGTCCGGCCCCGCCTTCACCGCCGCCGCCGGCATCCTGCACCGCGCGGCCTTCGGCCCCCGCGAGGCGGTCAGCGCCAAGGCGCTGGCCTCGGCCAAGCTGCGCCGCGAACCGCTCGACCCCAGGGCCAACCCGGTCACCAAGGCCGCGAGCTGGCTGCGGGAAAATCTATAGATCGCTCAACCGGCTGAAGTCGGTGGCCGGGGGTCCGGCGGCGACGACGCTGGCCTATGATCCGTGGGGGCGGCTGGACTCGGTGACCGCGGGCGGGGCGACCACCAGCTTCCGTTACGCGGGCGCGCAGCTGGGCGGGGAGTTCAACCTGTTTCCGGAATACGTCGACACGATACCTATTGACCGCTGACGGTTGACCCACTTCCCGTTCGCGATATGTTCCAGCCATGACCCGCCTCGCCCGCATTGTCGTCCCCGGTCTTCCGCATCATGTGACCCAGCGCGGCAACCGGCGCGAGGCAATCTTCTTCGAGGATGGGGATCAGGAGGTCTACCGCGATCTGCTCGCCGAGCAGACCCGCAAGGCCGGCGTCGAGGTATGGGCTTATTGTCTGATGCCGAACCACGTGCACCTGATCCTGACGCCGACGACCGCGGACGGGCTCGGCCGCGCGGTGGGCGAGGCCCACAGGCGCTACACCAACTTCGTCAACGCGCGCGGTCGCTGGACCGGCCACCTGTTTCAGAGCCGTTTCGGCTCGGTGGCCATGGATGAGGCTCATCTGCTGGCGGCCGTCCGGTATGTGAGCCTGAACCCCGCGCGGGCGCGGCTGGTGGCCCGGGCTGAGGCGTGGGCATGGTCGAGCGTGCGCGCCCATCTGGCGGGGGCCGATGACGAGCTGGTGGTCGTTCGTCCGATCCTGGAGCGAGCGCCGCGGTTCGCCGGACTGCTCGCCGGTGGCGACGAGGCGGCCTATGCCGCGCTGCGGGTTTCGGAAGGCTCGGGCCGGCCCGTGGGCAATACCGAATTCATCGCCGGCCTGGAAAGGTTGCTGGGCCGTCCTATCGCCCGTCGCGCCCCGGGGCGAAAGCCAGCCAACGTCGCCGACGGGCAGTTGAACCTGGAGTTATAGGTATGGTGTCGACGTATTCATGAGCGTGGCCGCTTGTGTCCTTCAACCCGCCGGTTGCGAATGTCCGTAGCCGCAAGGGAACCTGTCATCGACAACGCCCCGCTCTGATTCGCCTTACGCCTTGGCGCGCAAGGGATTTTTTCGACCGTAGCGGCCTCGACCGACTCGCGACTCACGGTAAGCGATTAACCCTCGATTAAGGATGTCGGCGCGTACTTAACGCTTCCTTGACGGGGCGCTTCGGCGGACGGGTTCGCCCGGGTTCGCCAAGACGTTCCGGGCCGATTTTGAAGGACGCAGGGGTTCCATGACAATCGCACTTTCCGCGCCTCGCGCGACAGAGTTGAAGCCGCGGATCGTGGTCTTCGGGATCGGTGGGGCTGGCGGCAACGCGGTCAACAACATGATCGAGGCCGGGCTGGAGGGAGTCGAGTTCATCGTCGCCAACACCGACGCCCAGCAGCTGGCGTTCGCCAAGACGGACCGCCGCATCCAGCTCGGCGTCCTGGCGACCCAGGGGCTTGGCGCGGGCGCCCACCCCGAGGTCGGCATGAGCGCGGCCGAGGAAAGCATTCCCGAGATCGGCGAGCACCTTGACGGCGCCCACATGGTGTTCATCACCGCCGGCATGGGCGGGGGCACCGGCACCGGCGCCGCGCCGATCATCGCCAAGTGTGCGCGCGAGCGCGGCATCCTCACCGTGGGCGTGGTCACCAAGCCCTTCCACTTCGAGGGCCGCCACCGCATGCGCCTGGCCGACGCCGGCATCGGCGAGCTGCAGCGCTATGTCGATACCCTGATCGTCATCCCCAACCAGAACCTGTTCCGCGTCGCCAACGAGCGGACGACCTTCGCCGAAGCCTTCGGCATGGCCGACCAGGTGCTGCATTCGGGCGTCCGTTCGATCACCGACCTGATGGTGCTGCCCGGCCTGATCAACCTCGACTTCGCCGACGTGCGCACGGTGATGACCGAGATGGGCAAGGCGATGATGGGCACCGGCGAGGCGACCGGCGAGGATCGCGCCCTGATGGCCGCCCAGAACGCCATCCAGAACCCGCTGCTGGACGAAGTCTCGCTGAAGGGCGCCAAGGCGGTGCTGGTCAATGTCACCGGCGGCCTGGACATGACCCTGCTGGAAGTCGACGAGGCGGCCAACGCCATCTCCGAACAGGTCGATCCGGAAGCCAACATCATCTTTGGCGCGGCCTTCGATCCCTCGCTGGACGGCATGATCCGCGTCAGCGTCGTGGCCACCGGCATGGACGGCGCCTCGATCGCCGCCATCGAGCCCAAGCTGGAACGCCGGCCGATGACTGCGCCGCCCTTGCTGGCCGGCGACCGCGTCGCCGAGCCCGTCGCGGCCCCGGCCTATACCCTGGAGCCGGCCTATTCCGCCGAGCCGGCGATCGCCGCCCGCGCGGCCGCCGAGGAAGAACAACCCGACCTCTACGCAGCCCCCGTCGCGGCCGGGTCGGTCGTTGACGCACCCGCTATCGCGCCGCCGATCATCCGCATCGTTGATCCCTCGGTGGCCACGGACGAGGACGAACCGCTGTTCGCCCAGCCCGCCTATGAGGAGCGCCGCCCGCGCGGCGGCTTCCTGTCCATGTTCGGCAGCCGTCCCCGCTACGACACGCCGCAGCCGGCCGCCCAGCGCGCGGCGCCCAGCCGCGGCGGCGCGCTTCCCGCCGAGGCCGCCGCCCCGGAGGAAGAGGTCCATCAGGGGGAGGATCTCGAGATCCCCTCGTTCCTGCGCCGGCTCGCCAACTGACTGGTTTCCAACGTCTTCCGGCTGGCGCCATGGCGGTCCCACGGGCTTCCATGGCGTTCTGCTTTCCGGCCTTTGGTCAACCCTCGCGAACACCGAAACATTGCGAAACAGGGATTGTTTTGCTGCGCCGCACCCGGCGCACTAACCGCATTCCTGGGCGCTTGCCGGTCCTGCGGCCAGCGCTCCAACGGGGCCAGCGCTCCAACGGGGAAGGTCGCACGCGTGCCAGCAGACGGTTTCCAGAGCGGCGCCTTCCAGCACACGGTCAAGACGCCGGCCCTGTTCGCCGGCGTCGGCGTCCACACCGGCGAGTTTACGCGCGTGGCCGTTCGGCCCGCCGCGCCTGACACGGGTATCGTCTTCGTTCGCATCGACGTCGACGCCCACGACAACCTCGTGCCCTGCACCCCGCAGTCGGTCTGCAAGACCCAGCTAGGCACGGTGATCACCAACCCGGCCGGCGTCACCGTGGCCACCATCGAGCACCTGATGGCCGCGCTGGTGATGTCGGGGATCGACAACGCCGTGGTCGAGCTGGACGGGCCGGAGATGCCGATCATGGACGGCTCGTCCTGGCCATTCCTCAAGATCCTCGACCGCGCCGGGCGCAGGCCCCAGGCGGCCGCGCGCCGGTTCATCGAGATCCTCGACACGGTCGAGGTGGTGGACGGCGACAAGCGCGCGACGCTGAGGCCGGCGATGCGGTTCGAGGTCGCCTTCGCGATCGAATTTCCCACCGCCGTGATCGGCCGCCAGGAAATCGACCTGCCGATGGACGAGACCGCGTTCCGCCGTGAGCTGGCCGATTGCCGCACCTTCGGCTTCCTGCACGAGGTCGAGGCCCTGCGCGCCATGGGCCTGGCCCGGGGCGGCACGCTGGAGAACTGCGTGGTGATCGAGGGCGACCGGGTGCTCAACCCCGAGGGGCTGCGCCGTCCCGACGAGTTCGTGCGCCACAAGGCGCTGGACGCCATCGGCGACCTCTATGTGCTGGGCGCCCCGATCCTCGGCCGCTTCGAGGGCGAGCTGGCCGGCCATGGCATCAACAACCAGCTGGTCCGCGCCCTGGTCGCGCGCCCCGACGCCTGGCGCATCCGCACCTTCGCCGACGAGATCGCCATCGCGGTCTGACCCCTGCGCCGGGCCTTACGGGGTGACCGCGTCAGCCAGCCCAAGCCCTGTCCGAAGCTCCCGCCGGGCCGCCGCGAACATCTCGGCGAACGCCGGATCCCTAGACGCCGAGGCATAGTAGAGCGCCGCCGCTGTGCGGCTGGCGGTGGCGTCGGTGGGGAAGTGAATGCCGCCGACAATCCGGTTGTAGGCGAACACGTCGGCGCGGGCGAAGATCGCGTCACGCCGTTCCGGAACCAGGGCCGAGAACGCCTCGGCCACCGTGTACATGAACACCCCGTGCCCGCTGGGATAGGCGCTGGTCTCCGGCTGGTCGATGCAAGGCCGGATGCGCCCGTCGATCACATTGGGCCGGGCGCGATTGTAGACCGCTTTGGCCACCGCGGTGATCACGAAGGTGTCCTCGACCAGGGCGCCGATCAGGCGGGTGGTGGACGGATAGGCCTCAGCGGTGGCGGCCGCGCCGAATACGCCGACGAACGGATCGAAGATCGACAGCTCCGCGTCGGTTCTGGCGAAGGCGCAGTCGGCGGCCGAGCGGGTGGCCTGGACGCGGGTCAGTTCATCCACGTCGCGGCGCGCCTGCGGGCTTTCGGGTATCGGCGGAGGGCCGATCCATCGGGCGATCGCGGCGGGGTCGGCGGCCGGGAAGTGCAGGGCGGCGTCGGCGCCGAATGCGCCCTGCGGCGTCAGGCAGGCCGACAGGACCAGCGCCGCGATCCAGCGGGTCGGCGGGGCGGCGCTCACTTTGGCTTCCGCGTGGCGTCGGGAGCCGGTTTCCCGTTGCAGAAGATCCCGTACTTGCCGGTCGGCGCGGACGCCGCCGCTGCGGGCTTTTCATCGCATTGAATGCCGTATTTGCCGGTCGGCGCCTTGGGCGTCGGCTTGGATTTGGGCGGGATCATGCCGTTGCAGAGCAGGCCGTAGTTCCCCTTGGCGTCGGGCGCGACGGCGGGCGCGGGCCTGTCGTTGCAGAGGAGGCCGTATTTGCCGCTCGGTCCGCCGGGTTGCGGATCGGATCCGGCCGCCCGCAGATTGCACAGAATCCCGTAGTTTCCGGCGGGCTTGCCGGCGGCGGGACGGGCGTTGCACTGGATCCCATACTTGCCGGGCTCGGCCTGCGCCGCGCTGGCTGGTCCTGTCGGAGTCTGCGCTGTGGCGGCGCAGGCCCATCCGATCATGGCGACGCTGGCCAGGATCACCGGGAGGCGAGTTCGCATCGAGCCATCTCCTGTCGCTCAGGCCCCTTGGACCCAGGTCAGGATGAGCGGGATCGCCGCGGCGCGCGCTACCCGAACGGGTAGGGAATTGCCGACGGGCGGTTGCCCTGCTTCAGTGGGCGCGGAGGCGTCCCCATGACCCGCGAAGCGATGCAGGACCAGCTCGACCGGCTCTACAGGCCGCCCCACGCCATGGTGGTCGCCAAGAGCCTGGACCGGATCGATCCGCATGGGCGGCGGTTCATCGAACTCTCACCGTTCGTGGTGATCGGCTCGTTCGGCGCGACCGGCGTCGATGTCTCGCCGCGCGGGGGAGGGGCGGGGTTCGTGCGCGTGGCCGAGGATGGCCTCAGCCTGCTGATGCCCGACCGGCCCGGCAACAACCGCCTGGATACGCTGAAGAACATCGCTTCGGGCGCTGGCGAGGTCGGGCTGATGTTCATGATCCCGGGCGTCGACGACATCTATCGCGTCAATGGGACCGCGACCCTGGTGGTCGACGAGGCGCTGGCGGCGGGCTTTGAGGAGTTTGGCAAGGTCCCCAAGGCGATCCTGAGGGTCGCCGTGCGCGAGGCCTTCCTGCACTGCCCCAAGGCGCTGATGCGGGCCGACCTGTGGGGCCAGACCCACCGCGTCGAACGCGCCACCCTGCCAACTCTGTCGGAGATGGTCAGCGATCAGCTGAACCTAGCCAAGCCCACCGCCACCCAGGCCGAGGAGGTCGATGGCCTGCGCAAGACCCTGTGAAGGCGTTTCGCCCACGGCAAAGCCCCGAGCCGCCGTTTGCGCGCCACAGTCGGTGGTGTAGATAGCTCTCCTCGCGTGGGGCGCGCGCGCATGTCTGAGGTGAAGGTGATTTTGATCCGTAGGTCCTGGTTGCGTCCAGCGCTCGTCGCCGCCCTTTGCGCCCTGGCGCTCGCCGGTTGCGCCGGCAACAAGAAGCCCAAGGTCCGGCTGGCCTATGAAGAACGGCCGGTGGAGCTGCTCTATTCCACCGGCGCCGACCGGATGGACAAGCACCTGTGGTCCCAGGCTGTCGACTACTTCCGGGAGGTGGAGCGCCAGCACCCCTATTCGGAGTGGTCGCGGCGCGCGATCCTGATGCAGGCCTTCGCCCACTATCAGGCCAATGACTACGACGAGGCCATTGCCGATTCGGACCGTTTCATCTCGCTCTATCCCGGCCACAGCGCCGCGGCCTACGCCCACTATCTGAAGGCCATCTGCTACTTCGAACAGATCGTCGACGTCGGCCGCGACCAGGCCGCCACGGGCCAGGCACTGGACAATCTGCGCGAGGTCGCCTCTCGCTATCCGAGCACCGAATACGCCCATGATGCACGGCTGAAGATCGACATGGTCAACGACCAGCTGGCCGGCAAGGAGATGACCATCGGCCGCTGGTATCTGCGCCAGGGCGACACCATCGCCGCGGTCGGCCGCTTCAAGACCGTGGTCGACCGCTATCAGACCACCAGCCATACGCCAGAGGCGCTCTATCGCCTGGTCGAGGCCTATCTGACCGTGGGCCTGCTCGACGAAGCGCGGAAGAACGGCGCGGTGCTGGGCTATAACTATCCCGGCGACGCCTGGTACGCCGACGCCTACCGGCTGCTCACCTCCAAGGGCCTGCGACCCGCCGTCGAACCGTCGGCCAACAGCCGGCGCAGCCTGTTCCACATCCCCTTTACCAAGGACAAGAGCCGCACGGCGCCGCCGCCGATGGCCACCACCGCCTCGGCCATGGCGGTCAAGTCCGATGCCGGCGCAGCCTCGACCGAGGCGCTGCCGGCCACCGAGCCCACCGCCACAGTGACCAAGGACACCAAGGACCCGAACGCCACGCCCAAGAAGCGCGGCTGGTTCCACCTACCCTTCACCAAGGGCTAGACGCGGCGGCGGCGTCAGCGGCATGCGATGGCTGGGCAGAGAGAACAAAAAGTGATCAAATGTGACTCGGCGGCCTTAGTTCCGGGCGCTGATTGCAGGTGATCGTCTCTCCATGCTGATCGGACTGTGGATTCGCGACGTGGTGCTGATCGAGGCCCTGGATCTGTCCATCGGGCCGGGCCTGACCGTGCTGACCGGCGAGACCGGGGCCGGCAAGTCGATCATTCTGGATGCGCTGGGCCTGGCGACCGGCGCGCGGGCCGACGCGGGGCTGGTGCGCCGCGGCGCGAGCCAGGCGGCCGCCTCGGCAGTGTTCGCGCCGTCACCAGGCCATCCGGTCTGGGACCTGCTGGAGGAAAAAGGGCTCTCCTACGCCCGCGACGAGGATCTGGTGCTGCGCCGGACGCTCGCCGCCGACGGTCGTAGCCGCGCCTTCGTCAATGACCAGGCCACCGGCGTCGGTGTGCTGAAGGAGGTCGGCGAGGCCTTGTTGGAGGTGCACGGCCAGCATGAGACGGTCGGCCTGCTCGACGCGCGCACCCACCGGCCGATGCTCGACGGATTCGGTGGTCTCGACGCCCGGAGCCGAGCGGTCGCGGAGCGCTGGCGCGGCTGGCGCACGGCGCGCGAGGCGGTCGAGGCCCTGCGCGCCGAGGTGGTCCGCGCCGACGCCGAGACCGAGGACCTGACGCTGCGCCTGGCCGACCTGGACCGGATGGATCCGCGCGAGGGCGAGGAGGCGGCGCTGGCCGAGGAGCGCGCCATCCTGGGCGCGTCGGAAAAGGCGCTGGCCGACATCGCCACCGCCCGGGAGGTGTTCGACGGACTCTGCGGCCGCATCGCGGGCGCCGCACGCGCGCTCAGTCGCGCCCACGAGCGCGCGCTGCTGGCCGGGGCGGCCGAAACCGGCGCCGCAGTCCGGCGTCTTACCGAGGCGGCCTCGGCGATCGAGCGGGTGCTGATCGAGGCCGGAGAGGCCGAAGCCTGCGTGGACGCCGCCGCCGAGGCGTTTGATTTTGAGCCCGCGCGCCTGGAGAAGGCCGAGGAGCGTCTGTTCGACCTGCGGGGTCTCGCCCGCAAGCTGAGCGTCAGCGTCGAGGAACTTCCCCTGCTTCGCGCCCGCTTCGCCGAGCGGCTGCGCGCGGTGGAGACTTGCGAGGATGCGTTGCGCGCCGCCGAGGCCGCGCTGGACGCCGCGCGCCAGGCCTACCTGGCCGAGGCGGGCCGGCTCTCCGCGGAGCGCATCGCCGCCGGCGAACGGCTCGCCAGGGCGGTCATGGCTGAACTCGCCCCGCTCAAGCTCGACAAGGCCCGGTTCCGGGTCGCCGTGGCGGCACAGGCCGAGGACAGGGCGGGTCCCACCGGCCTCGATCGCGTGGCCTTCGAGATCGCCACCAACCCGGGCGCGCCGTTCGGCGACCTGGGGGCGATCGCCTCCGGCGGCGAACTGGCGCGCTTTTCGCTGGCGCTGAAGGCGGCGCTGGCCGGGCGGGGCGGGGGACCGCAACCGCTGATGATCTTTGACGAGGTGGACCAGGGCGTGGGCGGGGCGGTCGCCGACGCCGTCGGCCTTCGGCTGAAGCGCCTGGCGGCCCCTGGTCCGGGACAGGAAGGGGCCCAGGTGCTGGTGGTCACCCACTCCCCCCAGGTCGCCGCGCGCGCCGAAGCTCACTGGCGCATCACCAAGGCCGGCGACGGCGAACGCCTGCGCACCGTCGTCGAGCCCCTCGGAGCCGCCGACCGCGAGGAAGAGATCGCCCGCATGCTCGCCGGCGCCGAAGTCACCGACGCGGCGCGGGCGGCGGCGCGGGCGCTGATGGAGGCCTGAGGGCGGGCTTGCGCCATATACGGAAATTCCGTATAACCTGAGGATTGGGCGCCTTGGACTTTGAATGGGATCCCGCGAAGGCGGCTTCGAACGAACGGAAGCATGATGTTCGATTTGGCGCCGCGATTGAGGTGTTTCTGGACGGTCATAGGTTGGACGCCGACGCCACCCGCAAAGGCGACGGAGAAGATCGGCGGAAAGTTGTCGGTGTGATCGACGGACGGCTTCTAACGTTGGTCTACTCACGACGCGGCCAGGTTGTCCGGGTGATTTCGGCGCGACCTTCGAACGCCCAGGAGGCAAGGCGATATGGCTATCGTTAGATACACGCTCGATCCTCGGAATGCGCCGGGCTTTACGGAAGCCGAACTGGCCCGCCTCGACGCCATGACGGACGAGGAGATCACAGCCGCGGCCCTGTCTGATCCTGACAATCCTCCGCTTACCGAAGAGGAACTCGACCGCATGGTCGAGGCGAGGTTCGTCCGTCTTGTGCGCGAGGGCACGGGCCTGAGTCAGGCGAAGTTCGCCGAAGCCTATCAGATCAACCTCGCCCGGTTGCGCGATCTTGAGCAGGGGCGCACGCGGCCCGACAGCGCCCTTCGCGCCTACTATGCGGTCATTGCGCGCCGGCCCGACGTGGTCGCCGAATGCCTTGAGTCCGCAGGCGCCTGAACAGGTGATTTCGCCGCACCACCTGCGTTAGATGTAGCCTATGGAGCCCGTTGATCACCCCGCCGCTGAGCTCACCGAGGCGCAGGCCGCCGAGGCGCTGACGCGCTTGGCCGACGAGATCGCCGCGCACGACATCCGCTATCACCAACGCGACGACCCCACCGTTTCCGACGCTGACTATGACGCGCTGAAGCGGCGCAACCTGGAGATCGAGGCGCTTTTCCCGCATCTGGTGCGCGAGAACTCGCCATCGCTTCGTGTGGGCGCCGAGCGGTCGGAGCAGTTCGCGCCAGTGGCCCATGGCGTGCCGATGCTCAGCCTCGACAACGCCTTTTCCGACGAGGACGCCGTCGATTTCGACGCCCGCATCCGCCGCTTCCTCAGGCTCCCGTCCGACCAGACCGTGGGCTATACGGCCGAGCCCAAGATCGACGGCCTGTCCTGCTCCATTCGCTACGAGCAGGGCGTCCTGACCCAGGCCGCCACGCGGGGCGATGGGCGGGTCGGTGAAGACGTCACGCAGAACGTCCGCACCATCGCCGGCATTCCCAAACGGCTCCAGGGTTCCGGCTGGCCCGCTGTGATCGAGGTGCGGGGCGAGATCTATCTGGGCCACGAGGCGTTTCGCGCGCTGAACGCCGCGGCCACCGCGGCGGGGACCAAGACCTATGCCAATCCGCGCAACGCTGCGGCCGGCTCGCTGCGCCAGATCGACCCGAGGATCACCGCCGCGCGGCCGCTGAGCTTCTTCGCCTATGCCTGGGGTCTGCACAGCGACGCCTTCGCGCAGACCCAGTGGGCGGCGCTGGCCAGCCTCAAGGCCTGGGGGTTCCAGACCACCCCCCAGAGCCGGCGGGTTGAGAACGCCGCCGGCCTGCTCGCCGCCTATGCCGAGATGGAGGCGCTCAGGCCCCGGCTCGCCTATGACATCGACGGCGTGGTCTACAAGGTCGACCGCCTGGACTGGCAGCAGCGGCTGGGGTTCGTCACCCGAACGCCGCGCTGGGCGGTGGCGCGCAAGTTTCCGGCGCAGCAGGCGCGCACGATCCTCGACGCCATCGACATTCAGGTCGGCCGCACCGGGGCCATAACCCCGGTCGCGCGGCTGCGCCCGGTGACGGTGGGCGGCGTTGTCGTGGAGAACGCCACCCTGCACAACGCCGACGAGATCGCGCGCAAGGACATCCGCGTCGGCGACACCGTGATCCTGCAGCGCGCCGGCGACGTGATCCCACAGATCGTCAGCGTCGTCCTGGCCGAACGGCCGGTGGGCGCTGAGCCCTATCGCTTCCCGACCAATTGCCCGTGCCCGCTGGCGACGCCGCTGGCCCGGGAGACCACCGCCTCGGGCGCGGAGACCGTGGTGCGTCGCTGCACCGGCGAGTTCGCCTGCCCGTTCCAGAAGCTTGCGCACCTGCGCCACTTCGTCTCCCGCCGCGCCTTCGACATCGAGGGCCTCGGCGAAAAGCAGCTGGCCCTGTTCGTGGAGAGCGGCTGGCTCGACGCGCCCGCCGACATCTTCCGCCTGCACGAGAAGCGGGCCGAAATCCTTGAGCTGGAGCGGTTTGGCGAGACCAGTGTCGGCAACCTCTTGGAGAGCATCGAGGCGCGCCGCGACATCGCGCTGGACCGCTTCATCTACGGTCTGGGCATCCGCCATATCGGCGAGACCACCTCGCTGGCCCTGGCCCGCCACTTCGAGACGGCGGAACGGTTCGTGGAGGTCGCCGAGGCCGCCGCCGGCCAGACGGCCGGGCCGATCTATGCGGAGCTCTCTGATCTCGAGGGCCTGGGCCCCACGGCGGTGGAGGCGGTGCTGGACTTCGCACGCGAGCGCCGGGCGATGCTCATTCCGCCGGAAATCTCACTGGTGGAGCATCTTCGGCTGGCTGTTCCCAGGCTCAATTCGAGGGCCCGCGCGGCGCTGGCGGCCCGCTTCGGCGACTGGGCGAGCTTCGAGGCCGCGGCGATCCGAGCGGCGGCCGAGACCCCTGGGGAGGCGTTCCTGGAGGTCGCCTCGACCGACGCTGTCGGGGTTGTGGCCGCGCGGATGATCGCCGAGTTCTTCGCCGAGGATCACAACCGCCGCCTTGTGGACAACCTCATGGGCGAACTGAGAGTCATCCCGGCCGAGCGGCCCAAAACCGATACCGCGGTCGCCGGCAAGACCATCGTTTTCACCGGCGCCCTGGAAAAGCTCACCCGCGACGAGGCCAAGGCCCAGGCCGAGGCCCTGGGCGCCAAGGTCTCCGGCTCCGTCTCGAAGAAAACCGACCTGGTGGTCGCGGGCCCCGGCGCGGGCTCGAAGCTGGCCGAGGCGGCCCGGCTCGGCGTCCAGGTGATCACCGAGGCGGCCTGGCTGGAGATGGTCGGCGGCTGACGGCGCGTCGCCTGAATTTCCCGGCCCTGCGCGGCGGGGTGATCGAGCTGGGCGCCGGCTGGGTGGCGGACTTCTTGCATCGCCTCGACGGCGCCTGGAAGGGCTGGCGCAAGACCGATCCGGTGTCGCGGGCCTCTCGATGCCGCCCTTGGCGTTCATCCGGCGGGCCCTGCGCTTCACGCCCTTCGCCACCGAGAACGTCGGCACGATCATCCGCGAGGGCGGCGAGGAGCTCTTCCTGTTCTCCTCCGATTTCCCGCACCCGGAGGGCACGAAGAATCCGATCCAGCGGTTCGAAGCCAGCTTTGAGGGTTTCAGCGAGGACGCGAAGGACCGTTTCTACCGCCGGAACTTCGAGGACCTGTTCTCGCCCGGCTGAACGGGATGGCCTAGACCGCGACAGCCTTGGCCAGCTTCCAGACGTTCTTGGCCTTTGGCGCAGTCGGCTCGTCGGTCGCCAGGCCGTAGAGCCAGCCCTGCGCTAGGTCGACGCCGGCGCGGCGGACCTCGTCCTCGACCCGGGAGGTTTCCACCATCTCCGCCAGGGTACGAATGCCGAGCTCGCGGCACATGGCTACCAGGTGCTTCACAAAGGTCGAGCCGCGGCCGCCGAACTGCAGGTCGCGGACGTAGCGGCCGTCGATCTTCAGGACGTCGAAGTGCAACTGCTGCAGATAGGCGAGGGAGGCAGCGCCCGCGCCGAAATCGTCGAGGCACACCTCGCAGCCCGCGGTCCTCAGGACCTGGAGGCGCTCGTCGGCCAACGACAGATCGTCGATCGCGGCGCTCTCGGTGAGCTCGAACATTAGCCGCCCGCGCAGGCTCGTATGTGCGCGGATCAGGCCCATGGCGCGGTCAATGTACGACGCGCTGACGATGCTGCGGCCGGACACGTTGACCGCGAGCCTCAGGCCGTCGATCGGCGCCATGACGTTCACGGCCTTCTCCAGGATCGCGAAGTCCAGGGCCTCGATCAGATCCATCTCCTCGGCCATGCGGATCTTTGGGAAGGGGCTCTCGTCGTCTCCGAAGCGCACCAGCACCTCGAAGTGATGCAGCTCGCGGGCATGCAGCGCCACCACGGGCTGGTAGGCGAGCGCGAACGCCCTGTCTGAGATCACTGCGCCCAGGGCGCCGGCCTTCGCCAGGGTCTGCTCCATGGCGCGGTTCAGGGCCTCGGCGAGGTTGCCGGGGGTCGGCCAACCCGCACCGTCGCGGGCGAAACCTTCGAGCGCATAGCGAAGCGCCTTGAGCATCTGCTGCGGACGGTCCACGCCCTCCATCGCCATGAGCCCGGCGCTGGTCGCGATCGGCGCATCGACGATCATGCCCATCAGCCGCGTCAGCCGCGCCGCGAACGCCTCCGGCGGCTCGCCGCGGGCCCGGACCACCGCGAACCGTTCGGAGTCCAACTCCGTCGCCGCTGCCCCGCCCCAGGCCTGGGCGCGCAGCAGGCCGGCAACCTGGGCCTCGAGCTCCTGCCGCGCCTCCGGCGGCCCTTCGGCGCGCGCCGCGTCGAGCCCGGCGAGCTCGACGAGCGCGAGTTCCAAGTCCCCTCCGGTCTCCCTGGCGCCTTGCTGCATTCCGTGCGCCAGGGCTTCGAATTCGGCGCGGTCTGGCAGCCGGCCCGCCGAGGCTGGCGCCACGTAGCGGGCCTGGGACAGCGCGCAGGAGATTGCGCCCTTGTTCTGCGGCAGGCGGAGCGCCGTGAGCGTGGCGGCCCGGTCCGGCGCGGCCAGACGGACGACAACAGGACCTGCCCGCCGGCCGGCTTCCAGGCCTTCGATAAGCATTGCCAGCATGCAGCGGTCGTCGGGGTCGATGAAGTCGCGCCAGGCGCGGCCGATCAGGGAGGTTTCGGCCGCGCCCGACAACGCTTCGCTGGCCCCCAGGGCAAACGCGATGGTCTTGTCGGGAGCGATCTCGATCAACAGGTCGGCGCTGGCGAACGCGAACCCCAGCAACCGAGGCGAAACGATAGGCAAGACGATGATCCCCGCAGGGCCGGCAGAATAGAAGCTCTTCCTTAATTCGCGGTTTCGGCGCGCGCCCGGAGCCTTCACAATGGGGTCACCCCGATCTGCTGGAGTGACGCCATGATCGCCGCCGTGTTCGCCGCCGCGCTTGCTCTCTCGCCAGCCTGTGACCTTGAGCATCCCTCCGGCAAGGCGGGCTGTACGCGCGCGGCGGTCGATGGGCTGAAGATCAACCAGATCCAGACGGTCGGCAGTCACAATAGCTACAAGGCGGCCATCGCGCCCATGGAGATGGCCATGCTGCGCGCCAGGAACCCCAAGGCCGCTGACACCCTGGACTACAGCCATCCGGCGCTCACCGAACAGCTCAACGACGGTGCGCGCCAGTTGGAAATCGATTTCGTCTACGATCCCGACGGCGGTCGCTATGCGACGCCTCTGGCTCGAAAGCTGGCGCCCGACACCACGCCCTACGACCTGTCGACCATGGCCAAACCGGGCATGAAGGTGATCCACGTTCCCGATATCGACTACCGCGTGGTCTGCCAGCCCTTCACCGCCTGCCTGAAGGAGATCCGCACCTGGTCGAACGCGCATCGCGATCATGTGCCGATCCTGATCATCTTCAACCTCAAGCAGGACCAGCTGAAAGTCCCCGGCGCGGTGAAGCTCCTGGCGTTTGACGCCGCGGCCATGGACGCCATCGACGTCGAGATCCGTTCGGTGTTCAAACCCGGCGAGCTGATCACGCCAGATCAGGTGCAGGGCAGGCGCAGGACCCTGCGCGAGGCGGTGCTGGCTGGCGGCTGGCCGACGCTGAAGGCTGCCCGAGGCAAGTTCCTCTTCGCCATGGATGAGTCCCCCGAGGTGGTCGCCGTCTACCGCGGCGCGCGCAGGAGCCTGGAGGGCCGGGTCACCTTCATCAACACCGACGAGGCCTCACCCGCCGCCGCCTACATCACTTTGAACGAGCCGATCGACCTGCAGTCGCGCATCCGGGCGGCTGTGAAGGCCGGGTTCATCGTTCGCACCCGCGCCGACGCCGACACCTGGGAGGCGCGGCGCAATGACACCGGACCCCGCGAGGCGGCGTTCGCCTCGGGCGCGCAATACGTGTCCACCGACTACATGCGCGCTGACCCCCGGTTCAGCGCGTATCAGGCCCGCCTGCCGGGCGGCGGGATCGCCCGGCTCGATCCTGTGCTCGCCAAGCCCTAGACCCTGTCCCCGGACTCGCGCGATCCTCGCCGCCGGATCTTGGAGTGGCGTATGGCGCGGACGCAGCCGAAGAGCGTGATGCGATGGCTGCCGGGCATTCTCGCGCCACGCCCGCGGTTGACCGCCGCCATCGCCGCCGGCGTGGGGGTGGGCGTCGGACTGATCGTCCTCGCCCCGCAGATGGCCGCCTCGACCCGGATGATCCTGGGTTGGGACGCGCTGACGGTGAGCTTTCTCGGCGCCATGCTGGCCAGCATGATCGAGCATGGCCCCACCGACATACGCGCCAGGGCGGCGATCGACGACGAGGGCCGCGGCGTGATCCTGGCCCTGGTGCTGATCGCCTCGGCGGCCAGCGTCTGGGCGGTCGGGATCGAGCTGTCGATGGCCAAGGATGCGCACGGCCTCGCCAAGGCCTGGCACATCCTGCTGGCCTTTTTCACCGTCGTCGCCTCCTGGCTGATGGTGCAGATGATCTTCGCCCTGCACTACGCCCATGAATATTATGGCGTCGACGAAGACGATGGGGCGGCCGATGCGGGCGGGCTCAATTTTCCGGGGGTCAAGGAGCCCGACTATTGGGACTTCCTGCACTTCGCCGTCGTCATCGGGGTGGCCTGCGCCACCGCGGACGTGGAATTCACGTCGAAGGGCCTGCGCCGGCTGGGCACCGTGCAGAGCCTAGTCGCCTTCGCCTTCAACACGATCATCGTCGCCCTCACCATCAACCTGACGGCAGGGTTGTTCTAGGCGACGGATCCTCCCCCGCAGCGGGGGGACTATGATGATCGCCGGATCGAGCGACACTCTTGACCTGGGTGGCGTTGTCCTGCCCGGTAGGCGGCGGCGATACCCGACGTTGGCGACCAACAAGCAGACCGGCAGAATGTCCGAGAGAGTTGGATGGCGGACGTTAGCTTCGCTGCCAGCCGAACCTCATTGGCTGCCATCCGCAATTCTACAAACATGTCGGTGGACACCCCACCTGAGGCGACCCTCTCGGAGTTCGTTGAGGCTATCCGTGGCCTCAAGGTTACTGCGGTCAATTTGAAGCAAATGCAGATGCGGCTGGGGATCTCCGCCATAGGAAGCAATCAAGTACTCACTTGGGGTTACGCGAAGCGCGGGATGGCTACCGCCGCTAGCCCAACGGTCCGCTTCCACCTTATCGCCGCCAAAGGTAGCAGGATACCCTGTGGGAAATACGGGTTTGTGTTCAAAGACGATGGGCCGGTGCGGACACCGGCCCATTGGCCGCGACTTGGCCGGGTTTCGCTCCCGCATATCTGTAGGATCGCTAGGCCTGCAGCTGGCCCGCCGCGGACTTGCCGCTGCGGGGGTCCTTTTCGAGCTCGTAGGTGATCTTCTGGCCTTCGTCCAAAGACCGCAGGCCCGCGCGCTCGACCGCGGAGATGTGCACGAACACGTCAGGGCCGCCCTCATCCGGCTGGATGAATCCGAAGCCCTTGGCGCCATTGAACCATTTGACGGTGCCGGTAGCCATGTAAGGTCTGGTCCCTCGATAGGTTATTGCCGCCGGCCCACGCATTTGCGCCGGCGATCTCAGTTCGCGAGGGCTCGGCAGGCGGGTCCGGCGCCCGATCAATCCGGCGGGGCCTGATCGATCAAGGCGGGGAAGGGCGACCGAACCCTGGCGAATTCGATGCCCGCCACCGTGGCGGAATTCCAAAGCGCACGCAAGACGGGCGAATTTGTCGGAGAAATCTCGAAACCAATCGCCGGCTTGCCCATATAGTCCCTGACGCCCGCGCTCATCGCGGCGCTCAAGTGTGGAGAGGCGTGCATGACCCTCATCGAAAAGATTCCGACCCTGACCGATGAACAGGTGGTCAACCTGCTGGCCAATGCGCGGCGCCTGCACGCCGACGGCGATGAGCGTCAACAGGCCGCGGCGAGCGAGTTGCTGCCGGCGTTGGAGGCCGCCGCCACCGCGCGCCGCAGTGAACGACTGGCCTCGGCCCAGGCCAAACGCACGGCGGCGCGCAAGCCCAAGACGGTCGCCGCCTGAGCCGCGCGTCCCGGCCCTGCCGTGGATTTCGGGGTTCCAGAGCGGTCGCCATGCGCCTAAAGGAATTTGTCCCGGGCCAGGGTCCGCGGCCGATGCCCTACGCCAATCCCTGCCCCAAGCCCTGCGAGACCTGAGCTCACCCTTGGCCGCCGCGACCACCCCCGAAGACCTCTCCAGGCTCATGACGCGCATCGCCGCCGGCGAGCGTGCGGCCCTTGGGCAGCTTTATGATGCGACCTCGGCGAAGCTGTTCGCCGTTTGCCTGCGTATCTTGTCCGACCGCGAGGAAGCCGAGGACATCTTGCAAGAGGTCTATCTCACCATCTGGCGAAGAGCCGACCGCTTCGACTCCGGCCGGGCGGGCGTCATGACGTGGGCCTCGACCATCGCCCGTAACCGGGCGATCGACCGGTTGCGCGCCCGAGGCCCCATGGCCTATGCCGAACAGGTCGACGATCTCCAGATCGCCGACGGCGCGGTCGGCGCCGAGGCCCTGCTGGTCACCGCCGGCGAGAATGGCCGCCTGCAGGACTGCCTCGCCCAGCTCGACGACCGCACCCAGCGCGCGATCCGCACCGCCTTTTTCGAGGGTCTGGCCTATTCCGCCCTGGCCAACCGCATGGATGCACCGCTGGGGACGGTGAAGAGCTGGATCCGTCGCGGTCTGGCCCGCCTCAAGGGGTGCCTGGAGCCATGAACGAGGGCCCCGATCTCACCGAAGCCGAAGCCTTCGCCGCCGAACACGCCCTGGGCGTGCTGTCCGCCGACGAGCGGCGCCAGGCTGAGGTTCGCGCCGCCGCCGATCCGGCGTTCGCCTCCCTGGTGGACGCCTGGCGCGCGCGCCTGACCCCCCTGGCCGAAGGGATCGCCCCCAAAACCGCACCGGCCGGACTTTGGCCGCGCATCGAGCGCGCCCTGCCGGCCAACGACAATACCGGCCGCGGAGCCGGTTTCTGGCGACGCGCGACCGTCGCGTCCCTGTCGCTGGCCGCGGCCAGCCTGGCGGCCGCCGTCATGCTGGCCAATCGGCCGGCCGTGCGGGTCCAGCCGCCCGCGCCCGGTCAGCTGCTCAACGCCAGTCTTGTCAGCCCCTCCGGCGCGCCGGTCCCGCTGTTCGTCGCCGCCTACGATCCGGCGCGCAAGGCGCTGATTGTCACGTCTCTGGTCCAGCCGGGCGGCGACCCCGCGCACGTCCACGAGCTGTGGGTGATCCCGGCCGACGGCAAGCCGCGCGCGCTGGGCTTCATCGAGCCCGGCAAGACCAAGTCGATGCCGCTGCCGCAAGGCCTGTTGTCCTCGCTGGCGGAAGGCGCGGCGATCGCCGTCTCGGTCGAGCCTCCGGGCGGCTCGAAGAGGCTCGACGCGCCCAGCGGCCCAATCGCGGCCGTCGGCAAGCTGGCGAAAATATAATTTCTCGGACATGCATCCGCTGATACGCATAGAAACGTAACAACTCGCATGACTGGCCGGTGGGGTCAGCATTCGAGGAATGAACTCAATGAAATCCAAGCTTATCTCGGCCGTTGTGGCCGGTATGGTCCTGGCCGCGTCGGCTGGAACTTTTGCGTCTGCCCAGATGTCTACGGCTCCTATGCATGAAAAAACCGTAACGGTCGGCGGCGCACCCATGTATCCTTCCAAGAACATCATTCAGAACGCGGTCAACTCCAAGGACCACACCACCCTGGTCGCCGCCGTCAAGGCCGCCGGCCTCGTCGAGACCCTCTCGGGTCCCGGCCCCTTCACCGTCTTCGCCCCCACCAACGCGGCCTTCGCCAAGCTGCCGGCCGGCACGGTGGAGATGCTCGTGAAGCCGGAGAACAAGGCCACCCTGACCAAGATCCTGACCTATCACGTGGTCGCCGGCCGGATGAGCGCCGCCGATCTGATGAAGACGGCCAAGATGGGCATGGGCAAGAACACCGTGAAGACCGTGCAGGGCGAGACGCTCACCGTCACCACCAAGGGCGGCGGCGTGATGCTCACCGACGCCAAGGGCGGCGCGTCCAAGGTGACCATCGCCAACGTCAGCCAGTCCAACGGCGTCATCCACGTCGTCGACACGGTGCTGATGCCGTAGCGCCAACGGGGGCCGGCCCTGCCGGCCCTCAGTTATTCCAACCATGAACAGGCACAAAAACCACGAAGTCGCTCCTGTCACCGCGCCACGGGCTTCCGGCTCGGGCTGCTGGTCAAATTCGGAAGCGCGCCAAGGGTCCAGATCGAGCGCTTCGCGGTTTAGTCATTCCGCGACCCCGAATTTCGACGCGGCGACCCTGGCGCCCTTTGCGCGGGCGCGTGGGCGTGGTGAACATTCGGGATGACCCATATCTCCCTCACCCGCCGCGGCGCCGCTGCTTTCGGCCTCGCCGCCATCGCCGCGCCGGCCTTCGCCACCAGCCCGGCCGACGTCCGTTTCGCCAGGCTCGCCGCGGCCTATGTGGACCAGATACCGGCGCTATCGCCCAGCCAGGCCACGGTGCTCGGCGACCATCGCTTCGACGGCCAGGTGGACGACATGTCCGCCGCCGGGCGCCGCGCGCGCGAGGATCTCGCCCGCCGGTTCCTGGCCCGCGCGGAACGCTTCCGTCCCGCTGAGCTCAGCCGCGAGAACCAAGTCGACCTGGCGCTGCTCAAGAACCAGCTGCGCTACGACATCTGGACCGACGAGGTGCTGCAGTCCTGGGCGTGGGACCCGCAACTCTACGCGGGCGTCGCCGGCAACGCGCTCTATTCGCTGATGGCCCGCGAGTTTGCGCCGCTGCCGGCGCGCCTGCGCTCGGTGATCTCGCGCATGCAGGCGCTGCCGGCGCTCTACGCCCAGATGCGGGAGCAGCTGCAACCGGCCCGCGTGCCGCTGATCCACGCCCAGACGGTGGCCAAACAGAACGCCGGCGTGCTCTCCATCCTCGACGGCATGGTCCTGCCCGCAGCCTCCGCCCTGCCGCCCTCGGACCAGGCGCGCCTGAAGGCCGCAGCCCAGACCCTGCGCGCCGCCGTCGCCGAACAGCAGACCTGGCTCGACACGGTGCTGGTCCCGGCCGCCAAGGGCGACTTCCGCCTGGGTTCGAAGCTGTACGATCAAAAGCTCGCGTTCGCCCTGGTCTCGCCCATGTCGCGGGCGGAAATCCGCGCCGCGGCGGATGCGGCGTTGAAGCAGACCCGCGCGGAAATGTATGGCGTTTCCCGCCGGGTCCTGGCCGGTCGGGCCGGCGTCCCGCCGATGCCTGAAGCGCCGGACGCCGCGACCCAGCAGAAGGCGATCGAGGCCGCGCTGGAGCTCGCCTATGCCGATCATCCGCCGCGCGATGGGGTGGTTCCGGCCTGCCGCGCCGCGCTCGCCGCCGCCACCGACTTCGTGCGCGCCAGGGACCTGATCACCCTGCCCGACGCGCCGGTCGAGGCGATCATCATGCCTGAGTACGCCCGCGGCGCCGCCGTCGCCTATTGCGATGCGCCTGGTCCGCTCGACCGCGGCCAGAAGACCTATGTCGACATCTCGCCGATCCCCGACGACTGGACCCCCGCCCAGGCCGAGAGCTTCCTGCGCGAATACAATCGCCGGGGCCTCAACGACACCATGATCCACGAGGCCATGCCTGGCCACTTCGTGCAGATCTGGCATTCCAACAAGCACCCCTCGGTGCTGCGAGCGCTCCTGGGCTCAGGCCCGTTCATCGAGGGCTGGGCGGTCTATGCCGAGGACATGATGGCCAAGCAGGGCTACCTTGATGGGGACCCCCTGTTCCGACTGCAGCAGCTGAAGACCCGGGTGCGCTCGATCACCAACGCCATCCTCGACCAGATGGTGCACGTGGACGGGGCGGGGGAGGCCGAGGTCATGGCCTTCCTGACGGTCACCGCCTTCCAGCAGGAGCGCGAAGCGGCCGGCAAGTGGACCCGCGCGCGGCTCGATTCGACCCAGCTCCCGAGCTATTTCGTCGGCGCCGCCGAGCACGACTCCCTGCGCGCCGAGGCCGAACGCCGCCAGGGCGCCGCCTTCGATCTCAAGCGCTATCACGACAAGGTCCTCAGCTACGGCTCACCTCCCAGCCGCTACGTCCGCGCACTGATGTTCGGCGGGTCGATCGGGTAGGGATTTGAACCACGGAAAACACGGAAAGAGCACGGAAAAAGACTCTATGTTCTTTTATTGTTCCCTCGTTAGATTTTTCCTACAATGCCGCTATGGAAGGCCCCGCAGGCGACAGGCTGCTCTACCCCTATGAGGCGTTCAAGATTCGCGGCATCGCGCCCGAGCATCGGGCGCTAATATTCAACTACCTGCGGGTGACGGGCATGAAGCTCGGTCTACTTGTGAATTTCGGCGCTGCGCCAAAAGTTGAGATTGAGCGCTTCGCGCTCTGACTTGCCTTTCCGTGCTCTTTCCGTGTCTTCCGTGGTTCCTACGTCTTCTTCTTCGCGTCCATCAGGGCGGCGAAGCGTTCGAAGAGGTAGAGCGAGTCCGTGGGGCCGGGGGAGGCTTCGGGGTGGTGCTGGACGCCGAACACCGGGCGGTCTTTCAGGGCGATGCCGGCGTTGGTGCCGTCGAACAGTGAGATGTGGGTCTCCACCACGGGCTCGGGCAGGCTCGCGCGGTCGACCGTGAAGCCGTGGTTCATCGAGACGATCTCCACCTTGCCGGTGGTCAGATCCTTCACCGGATGGTTCGCCCCGTGGTGGCCCTGGTCCATCTTCACCGTCGTGGCGCCCAGGGCCAGGGACAGCATCTGGTGGCCCAGGCAGATGCCGAACACCGGCGTGCCGGACCCGATCAGCTTGCGGATCTCGGGAACAGCATAGACGCCGGTCGCCGCCGGATCGCCCGGTCCGTTGGACAGTAGCACCCCGTCCGGCCTGCGCGCCAGGATGTCCGCCGCCGAGGTCGAGGCCGGAACGACGGTAACGCGCGCGCCCACACTGGCCAGCGCGCGCAAGATGTTGCGTTTGACGCCATAGTCGACGACCACCACCTCGTACTTCGGACCGCCAGTCTTGGGCAGAGGGGGCCGCGCGTAACCGTCGGGCCAGGACCACAGGCCCTCGTCCCAGACGAACGGCTGCAGGCAGGTGGCGTCCTTGGCCAGGTCCAGGCCCTCGAGTCCTGACCAAGCCTTCGCCTTGGCGATCAGGGCGTCCAGATCGAACCGGCCCCCAGGCGAATGGGCGATCACCGCGTGCGGCATGCCGTGCTCGCGGATCGTCAGCGTCAGGGCGCGGGTGTCAACACCGGCCAGGCCCACCACGCCGCGCCGCGTCATCCAGGTGGCCAGATCGCTGTCGGCGCGCCAGTTCGCCGGGACGGTCGGCCGGTCGCGGAAGATCGCGCCGCGGGCCGCTGTCTGGGCAGAGCCGGACATCTGCTCCAGGTCTTCGCCATTGGTCCCGGTGTTGCCGATGTGCGGGAAGGTGAAGGCGACGATCTGGGCCATGTAGGAGGGGTCCGTCAGGATCTCCTGATAGCCGGTCATGGCGGTGTTGAAGCAGACCTCGCCCAACGCCTCGCCGACCGAGCCGACGCCAACGCCCTGCAGCACCGTCCCGTCCGCCAGCGCCAGAACGCCGGTGCAGCCGGGCAGCAGATCACGGCTCATGACGGCGACTCCTTTTGGGCAAACGGCCGCGTAGTTAGTGAGTCCCGTCCTGGCGGTCAATGTGCGCATATCGCACGCGGATGAAGCCAGGAGCACCCCTGATGCGCGACGCCTACATCGACCCGGATCGCCAGGCCTGGGAGATCTTCAAATCCCTGCCGAGCGATCAGCCGGTCCAGATGCTCAACCTGGTCCGGGTAAAGCCGAGGGCGGACTACCCGGCCGACCACCCCGACCACGGCAAGGACCTTTCCGGCCTCGACGCCTACCGCGCCTATGGCCGCACCACCGCGCCCATCTTCGCCCGCGTCGGCGGCCGGCAGGTCTGGGCCGGCAAGCCGCAGGTGATGGTCACCGGACCGTCTGACGAAGCCTGGGATCTGGCCTTCATCGCCGAATATCCGACTTCCGGCGCCTTCATCGAGATGGTCCGCGATCCGGAGTACCGTGAATTCGTCAAGCACCGCATCGCCGGCGTGGCGGATTCGCGCCTGTTGCGCCTGGCCCCCGTCACGCCGGGCGAAGGATTCGGCGAATAGGCCGTTTTCGAGGGAAACTTGGCATTTCGCGCAAGGTCGCGAGGCGCCAGGATCGCGCCATGCTGATCCTCAAGCCCAACTGCGAATGCTGCGACCGCGACCTGTCGCCCGACAGCGCCGAGGCGCGCATCTGCAGCTTCGAGTGCACCTTCTGCGCCGACTGCGTGACGACCCGCCTGGGCGGCGCCTGCCCCAACTGCGGTGGCGACTTCGCCGTCCGGCCCGGCCGCCCAGCCGCGCTGCTGGCGAAATTTCCGGCTTCCGCCGTGCGCGTGGTCAAGCCGCACACGGCCTGCGCCGCCTAGCTCCCGAACATTTGCCGGTCGCGCTGCTTCTGGGAGCCCTGCGCATAGCACGTGGCCCACCAGATCGGCGCGGCGTCGCCGGGCTTCCACAGCTTGATCACCTCCGGCGCCTTTCCAGCCGCCTCCAGGGCGTTCATGTTGGCGCGGAAGTGCAGGTGGTCGAACATCCGCAGGGCCTCGATCGCATAGGCCGTGGCGATCTTGCTGTCGCTGATCTGGATCAGGTGGTCGCCGTTCTCCTTCTCCCCGCCGGCCGCCAGGTTGGACGAGCCGGTGAACAGCTTGGCGGTGGGCTGGTTGAAGTCGGTGACGATGAACTTGTGGTGCAGGGTGATGCCGCCGCCGCCGCCCCACTCGGTCTTGAACGGCTCGGGGGCCTTGTCCTTCAGATAGGCGAACGAAACCAGGCCGTCGGAGCCGTCCGGCTTCTTCACCACCAGCCCGCCGGCCTTGTCCACCACGCCATAGCTGAACAGCGGCTTGCCGATCAGCCGGTCCAACGCCTGCCGGACCGGGCCGCTGGCGTCCATGTTAAGGAACGCCACCGAGTAGAGCACCGAGGAGGTCGCCTGATCAATGGCTCCCGCCACCGGCCCCAGCGACAGCGCCTCGCCGTCCAGGTGCGGCGAGAAGCAGACCTTGATCGTCGGTCCCGCGGTCGGGGTGACCACATGCCAGGTCCTGGCGAAGGGATCGTGGCTCAGCGCCTCGGGGTCGGCGAAGGCCAGTTCGAACATCTGGGCGAACAGTCCGGCGACCCCCGGCTCGCTGAACACCAAAAGGTTGTTGGCCTGGATATAGAGGCCGCGAAACGAGAAGTTGGTCGAGCCGCAAAGCACCTTGACCGCCTGGCCAGCCTTGCGCGCGATCAGCACCTTGTTGTGCTGCAGCCGCCGGAAATTCATCCGCCGCACGGGCACGCCGAGGCCGGTGAGCGCCGCCGCCGCGGTGTCCTCCGCCGCGCCTGCGCCCGTGTGGGTGGCGGAGTCGTCGATGATCGCCCGGAGCGCGCCGGGCCGGGCCGCCACCTGCTTCAGCTTGGCCAGGATGTCGGGCTCGTTGAAGTCGTAGGCCAGGATGTCGAGGCTCATGCCCGGATCGGCGATCACCTCATTGAGGACGCCGTTCAGCAGTTCCAGCGCCTCAAACCCGAGCCAGGTGTAGGCGTCGGTCGCCGGCTTCGCGAACGCTAGACCGACCTTCGCCGGGGTCGGGATCAAGGTCTTCGCGATCGCGCCATATTTGTCGTTGAAGGCCTGGGAGGAGGCAAAGTTGCGGGTGAAGCCTACGTCCAGCACCCCGTCGTAGGTCACCGGCTCGAGCGCGATCTCGACCAGGACGCTATCCCCGCGAACCAGGGCGCCCGGCGCGCCGTGCATCATGGTGACGCGATAGCTGTAGGTTCCCAGCTGCGGGTCGTAGGGGAAATGGATCCAGCGAAAGGTCTGGAACGGCGCCTCGGTCGAGGGGAAGGCGCGCAGGCCGGTCACCATCTGGGCCGGATAGTCGAAGGCGATGCGGTTGCGCAGCGGCGAGGCGTCGGGCGCGCCGGGCGACCTGACCTCGATGGCGAACCCCAGGAAATCCAGCCCCGGATCGGTCACGTCCATGGCCAGCAGGCACATGCGCTCGCCTCGCCGGGCGACCACCGTCAGTGACCCCGATGACGCCCGGCTCTCGAAATCCGACATGCGTCCCTCCTGTCTGAAGGCGACAACCTAAGCGCGCGTCGTGGCGGATTGGCAACCAATGCTCCAGGCATTTCGACGGCCGCGCCGGCCTCTGCTATGAGCCGGCCATGCGGATCACGACGGTCGGTCTCGATGCCGACGACACGCTCTGGCACAACGAGACGATCTTCCGGCTGACCCAGGACCGGTTCCGCGCCCTTATGGCCGACGTCGCGGCGCCACAGGTGCTCGACGCCCGCCTGGCCGCGGTCGAGCGGCGCAACCTGGCGCTCTACGGCTATGGCGTGAAGGGCTTCACCCTGTCGCTGATCGAGACCGCCATGGAGCTGACCGGCGGCGAGCCGCCCGGCCGCATCGTCGCCGACATCCTGGCCGCCGGGCGCGAGATGCTGGGCCATCCGGTCGAGCCCTTGCCGGGTGTCATCCACGCCCTGGCCGAACTTTCGAAGGGCTATCGCCTGGTGCTGATCACCAAGGGCGACCTCCTGCATCAGGAACAGAAACTCGCCGCCTCGGGCCTCGGCGACCTGTTCACCGCGGTGGAGATTGTCAGCGAGAAGGACGCCGCAACCTACGAAACCGTCTTCGCCCGCCACGGGACCGGCGCCGCGGAGGCCGCCATGTGCGGCAACTCCCTGCGCTCCGACATCCTGCCGGCGCTGAAGGCCGGCGCCTTCGCGGCCCACATCCCCTATCCGCTGACCTGGGCGCACGAGATGGCCGAGGCGCCAGCCGGCCACCCGAGATTCGCCGAGCTGCCTTCGATCACGCACTTGCCGGACTGGGTGAAGGGTCTGGGGTAACCCATCGTCGCTAGGGCGTCGGCCACTTGCGCTGAGGCGCGATGCTGACGGCCCGCTTCAGGTGGCCGGCCCAGCGCCGCGCGGCCGCCAGCAGGGAGGTGGCCATCACCACCAGGAAGATCAGCAACCAGAAGAGTTCGCCGCGCCCGTAGGCCGCGGAGCGCGCGTCGTCCGGCGTGCGGCCGCCCAGCATCCGCGAAACGCCAAAGATCTCCCAGGCGCCGATGGCCGCCAGGGTCACCAGGAGCGCGCCCGCCAGGCGCAGCCACATCGTCAAGCGCCGATCCCCCGTTGAAACGTGGCGCGAACCACGCCCGACCATCGGCCGCGCCGGCGCCGGCGTCAAATCCGGTGGATGCTTTCGCCAGTTAGCTTGCCGCCGCCGCCGCGGTGCGCCTTATCCTTGCACCCGTGCGCTTCGACGAACATTTCCTTGACGAGATCAAGTCTCGCCTTCGCCCTTCCGACGTGATCGGCAAGACGGTGAAGCTGCGCCGGCAGGGCCGTGAGTTCGTCGGCCTCTCGCCGTTCACCAAGGAAAAGACCCCGTCGTTCTACGTCAACGACGACAAGGGCCAGTTCTTCGATTTCTCATCGGGCAAGACCGGCGACATCATTTCGTTCCTGCAGGAGAGCGAGCGGCTCAGCTTTGTCGAGGCGGTCGAGCGGCTGGCCGCCGAGGCCGGCGTGCCCTTGCCCGCCCTGGACCCGCGCGCCGTCGAGCAGGAAAAGGTCCGCCAGAGCCTGTCGGACTGGCTGGAGCTGGCCGCCCAGTGGTTCGAGGCCGAACTTCGCCGTCCGGTCGGGCGCGAGGCGCGCGCCTATCTGGAACAGCGCGGCCTGCCACAGGCCGACTGGGGCCGCTTCCGCCTGGGCTTCTCGCCCCCTGGAAGGGCCGCGCTCAAGGACTATCTGATCGCCAAGGGCGCGCGCCCCGCCGAGCTGGTTGAGGCCGGCCTCTTGATCGCGCCGGAGGATGGCGGCGCGCCCTATGACCGCTTCCGGGACCGGATCATCTTCCCGATCGCCGACGGGCGCGGCCGGGTGGTGTCGTTCGGCGGCCGGGCGATGGATCCCCAGGCCCGCGCCAAATACCTGAACGGTCCGGAGACCTCGGTCTTCCACAAGGGCCGCCAGCTCTACGGCCTGGCTGAGGCGCGCAAGATCATCGCCGCCACGCCCGCCTCGGCGAACGGGTCCGGAGAGGCGCTGCCGCTGGCGGTGGTCGAGGGCTACATGGACGCCATCGCCTGCCATCGCGCCGGCATCCCGGCCGTGGCGTCGATGGGCACGGCGCTCGGCGAGGAGCAGATGGAGCTGCTCTGGCGCCATCATCCCGAGCCGACGCTGAGCTTCGACGGCGACCGGGCCGGCCGCCAGGCCGCCGCGCGCCTGATGGACCGCGCCCTGCCGCTGCTGAAACCCGGCAAGAGCTTCCAGTTCGCCATCGTCGAGGGCGCCAAGGATCCCGACGAGGTGCTGCGCGAGCAGGGTCCGGCCGCGCTCAGGGCTCAGCTGGCCCGCGCCACGCCCTTCGCCGAGGCGCTGTTCATCCGCGAGCGCGACGCCGAGCCCTTTGACACGCCGGAACGCAAGACGGCGCTCAAATCCCGCCTGCGAAAGCTCGCCGCCACAATCGCCGATCCGGACCTGGCCAGGGCCTACAAGGAGGACCTGCTGGGCCGCTTCGAGCAGCTGTGGCCGACCCGGGAGCCGGTCTATACCGTCGGGGCGGCGGCCCGCGAGATGTCGCGCGCCCGCTGGGACAAGCGCCGCGGCGGCCCCTCGCAGGCCCCCTCGACGCCCCAGGCCCGCGACGCCAGCCGCCGGCTGCGCGCCTCGCCCCGCCCACTGGCTGCGGCCCTGGCGCTGGCCGCCGTGCGCGACCCCGGCGTCATCGACGACATGATCGAACAGGTCGGCGCCCGCGGCTTCGGCGACGAGAAGCTGGACGCCCTGGCCCAGGCGTTGGTGGGCCTGCGCTACGAGGCCGACGGCCTGGAATTCGACGCCGCTCTGCGTCACCTCGACGCCCGCGGCTTCGGCGCCCCGATGATGGCGTTGCTGGAACAGGACGCTCGCCGAGCCGGGGTCAGCGCCCCCTTCCTGCAGGCCACGGGCGCCCGCGCCCGCGAGCTCTGGCGCCAGGCCTATGACCTGCTGATGGAGCTGGAGAGCCTGGAGCGCGCTGTCGAGACCGCCGCCCGCGATCTCGACCGCGACCATGACTCATCGACCCTGATCAGCTTGAAGGCCGACCGCGATTTCAAACGCCGCCTGATCAACAGCGACTGGTCGAACCCAGACGACGACCACCCGGTCCTGCCGCACTGACCCGGCGTTCAGCGCCGTTCGCGGGCGTGGAAGATGCGGGTGACAAAGACTTCATTCTCTGACGCCCGGTAACGGAAAACATAGCCGTCACGTCCAAATGACACGAAGACTTCACGCAACCCTCCGCGGTCGAGTGGCCGACCTCGGCGTGGCAACTCACCCAGCGAATCCAGCGCCGAAACCAGCGCCGCGCGGGCTCGCGCGGCGACGACGGCGGTCCTGGGGGCCAGGAATTCGGGCAGGCGCGCAAGATCGCGTTGCGCTGAAGCCGATAGCCGGACGCGCAACGTTGCGGACGCCTGGCTAGATGGACCTTCATGGCGGCGTCGAAGACCGCGAGGCCTTCGTCCACGGAATAGGAGACGCCCGTGCGGTCGTAGTCCTCAAGGATGCGAATGTCCTCGGCCCAGTCATCGTCCTGCGAAGCTTCGGCCAGACCTTCCCGGATCAGAACTTGAAGAAAGTCGTCCACGCTTTGCCCGGCAGCCTCGGCCGCGTCCTTGAGCCGCCTGGCGGTCTCGTCGTCGAGCTTCAGGGTGAGGTCGCCGTCGGCCATGGTCGCAGACTTGCTCCGCCGCCGGCCGCCGTCAACCGGGGCCTTACGCGTCGCTCAGCGCGCTTGCGGTGACCTTCACCGTCCTCCGCGCCCGGACGACCTTGACACGGGACCCCTTCGACGCCATCTGCGGCCCTGCGGATTTAGCGCGCTAATGACAGACATTGATCGGGCCGTCGCGAACTTCGGGCGCGCCCCTCGCCAGAGTTGATGATGTCTCCCTCGATGCGTGGTGATCCCAGTGGTCGCGCCTGTTCCCCGCCCGGTCTCGGGCGGCGGTATCGGATGACGCCACGCGCGCCGCGGGGGGAAACCTCCGGGGGCGATTGCGCGTGGCGGGGTCTGGACGGACGGAGCGCGACGCACTGACGCACCTTGATTTTGTACGGAACAAACTTGCTGGCGAGGGGTCGTAGAGATACGGCGTTTCCATCGCCCAGCCGCCGCAAACCCTCTTCGGCCCCCGTTTTGCATGGGGTTGGACGCCGATTTCGGAGACCTCGATGAGCACCACCACCGCCGAAGCCGAAGCGCCGGAGACCACTGGGGGCGACGGTCCGCTCCTCGACCTGACCGACGCTGCGGTCAAGAAGTTCATCAAGCAGGCCAAGGCCCGCGGCTACGTCACCATGGACGAGCTGAACAAGGTGCTGCCGTCCGAAGAGGTCACCTCCGAGGCCATCGAGGACACCTTGGCGATGCTCAGCGAGATGGGCGTCAATGTGGTCGAGGCCGAGGAGGACGCCGAGGGCGGCGGCGATGTGGCCGTGCGCGAAGAGACCGCGGTGGTCGAGACCGCCAAGGAAGCCGCCTATGACCGCACCGACGACCCGGTGCGCATGTACCTGCGCGAGATGGGCTCGGTGGAGCTGCTGTCGCGTGAGGGCGAGATCGCCATCGCCAAGCGCATCGAGGCCGGCCGCGACACCATGATCCGCGGCCTGTGCGAGAGCGCGCTGACCTTCGAGGCGATTATGGTGTGGCGCGACGAGCTGGGCTCGGGTCGCATCCTGCTGCGCGAGGTGATCGATCTCGAACAGACCTATGGCGGCATCAACGCCGCGGCGGCCGAGGAACTGGCGGCCAATGCCCCCCCTCCGTCCGAGGTCGTCGAGGAGGCCCCCGAGCTTAACGAAGACGGCGAGGTCATCGCCAAGAGCGACGACGACGACGACTTCGACGACGGCGCGGGTCCCACCATCAGCGCCATGGAAGGCGAACTGCGCGAAGGGGTGATGATCACCCTCGACGCGATCGCCGCCGAATTCGAAAGCTTCCGGCTGCTGCAGGAAAAGCTGGTGGGCCAGCGCCTGAAGGGCGCCGACCTCTCCGACAAGGACCGCCAAGCCTACATCGCGGCCTCCAGCGCCATCGTGCTGCACCTGAAGACCCTGAAGCTCAACAACAACCGCATCGAAGCCCTGGTCGAGCAGCTCTATGCCATCAACAAGCGCCTGATGGGGCTGGAAGGCCGGCTGCTGCGGCTGGCCGACAGCTACGGCATCAGCCGCACCGAGTTCCTGAAGGCCTATTTCGGCTCTGAACTGCGGCCGGACTGGACCGATCAGGTCAAGGCGCTGGGCGTGCGCTGGACCAAGTTTTCCGAGAATGACAACGGTCAGATCGGCGACATCCGCACCGAGATCGCCGCCCTGGCCACCGAGACCGGCGTGCCGATCGACGACTATCGCCGCATCGTTCAGACGGTGCAGAAGGGCGAGCGTGAAGCCCGCCAGGCCAAGAAGGAAATGGTCGAGGCCAACCTGCGCCTGGTTATCTCCATCGCCAAGAAATACACCAACCGGGGTCTGCAGTTCCTTGATCTTATTCAGGAAGGCAACATCGGTCTGATGAAGGCGGTCGACAAGTTCGAGTACCGCCGGGGCTACAAGTTTTCGACATACGCTACATGGTGGATCAGGCAGGCGATCACCCGCTCGATCGCCGACCAGGCCCGCACCATCCGCATCCCGGTGCACATGATCGAGACGATCAACAAGATCGTGCGGACCTCGCGCCAGATGCTGCACGAGATCGGCCGCGAGCCGACGCCGGAGGAACTGGCCGAAAAACTGGCCATGCCCCTGGAAAAGGTCCGCAAGGTGCTGAAGATCGCCAAGGAGCCGATCAGCCTTGAAACCCCCATCGGCGATGAGGAAGACAGCCACCTGGGCGACTTCATCGAAGACAAGAACGCCATCCTGCCGATCGACGCGGCGATTCAGTCCAACCTGCGCGAGACCACGACGCGGGTGCTGGCGTCGCTGACGCCGCGCGAAGAACGCGTGCTGCGCATGCGCTTCGGCATCGGCATGAACACCGACCACACGCTGGAAGAAGTCGGTCAGCAGTTCAGCGTCACCCGCGAACGCATCCGCCAGATCGAAGCCAAGGCGCTGCGCAAGCTGAAGCACCCCAGCCGCAGCCGCAAGTTGCGCAGCTTCCTCGACAGTTGACGCCGCGCGGCGGCGCTGAATCTCGACGATGACCCCATGCGGCCACGGCCGCGGGGGCCGCGGGCGTGACCCCGGCCGAATCGCGGCGGATGTCATCGTGGCGCCTTACGACCGGACAGGCTCCGACCTGGAACCGAGGCGGCGTCGTTGGCCAGAGGCGCGCATCAGGCGCTCAGCGCCAGCCGTAGTTGAAGCTTATCGATATCCGGTCCGTCCTGGCCCGGTTGGCCGGCACCTCGTGACGCAGCCAGCTCTCCCACATCAGCACCGTTCCCGCCTGCGGCGTCAGGTAGACAAAGGCCCGGGTCGCCTCCGCGGCGTCGGCGCGGCGGGGCGGGGCGGCCATCATCAGGGGCAGGCGGGGATCTTCCAGCTTCAGCGCGCTCGTCCCCTTCGGCGTGGCCACATAGACCGTGCCGGAGATCACGCTGTGGGGATGGACGTGACCCGAGTGCGTCGCGCCCGGCTTGAGAATGTTGACCCACAGGCTGTCGAGCTTGAGGCGCCCGCCGCGCAGGTCGAACGCCAGGTCCTGGGCGAACGCTCGCACGTGCCGATCCAGTTTCGTCTTCAGCTCGCCGAACACGCTGGCGCGGGTCGGAAGGTCGTCCAGCGAGGCGTAGGAGGTGTAGCCGCCATAGCCGTTGGCGCGGCACCAGGCGCGGCCGGCGGCGTCCTCGTCGGCCAGCATGCGGCAGGCGTCCTGCAAGTCCGACCTGAAATTTTCGAAACTCCGGTCCGTGCTAAGCGACGCCTCATAGACCGGAGTGGGAAATAGCTGCCGCGTCGCCATTCGTCGGCGCTAGCCGGCTGAGGGCCAATTGTCAAAAGTCCGGGGCGTCTGGCGCTTGGACAAAACGTCCGTTAGAAATTTGTCAAAGACGAACCTGCCGATCTCGCGGCGGGGATATGGGGAGCGAACAATGATCAGGACTATGGTTGCACTGGCTCTGGCTGGCGCGGTTCTCGGCGGTCAGGCCCAGGCGGCGGCCGTCACGCCACCCGCGGCGGCGCCAGCCAAGGCCAAGCCCGCGGCCAGGGCGCACGCCATGGCCTATCGCGCGCCGCGCGGGGCCGACGGCAAGCACCCTGATCTTAACGGCGTCTGGCAGGTGATGAACGCCGCCAACTGGAATATCGAGCCGCATGCGGCGTCGGCGGCGCTGCAGATGCGGCCCGGTCCCGTCGTGCCGGTGCCGGCCAAGGACGTGGTCGCCCTGGGCGCGGTCGGATCGGTGCCGGCCGGTCTTGGCGTCGTCGAAGGCGGGACCATTCCCTACACCCCCGCCGCGCTGAAGCAGCGCGACGCCAACAGGGCCGACTGGATCCACAGGGACCCCGAGATCAAGTGCTACCTGCCGGGCGTGCCGCGCGCCAACTACATGGCCCTGCCGTTCCAGATCTTCCAGTCGGAGTCGGCCACACTGATCGCCTATGAATACGCCGGTGCGGTGCGCAACATTCAGTTCAAGGATCCCGGCCCCGCCCCGATCGACAGCTGGATGGGCCAGTCCGTCGGCCATTGGGAAGGCGACACCCTGGTGGTCGTGGTCACCGGAATGCTTGATTCCACCTGGTTCGACCGTGCGGGCAACTTCCATTCCGGCGACATGAAGGTCGTTGAACGCTGGACGCCGACCGCCCCCGGGGTGATGCGCTACGAGGCCGAAATCACTGATCCGGCTACCTTCACCCGTCCCTGGAAGATGAGCATGAACCTCTACAAGCACGTCGGCGAAGACGCCCGTCTGCAACAGTTCAAGTGCGTCGAATTCGTCGAGGAACTGATGTACGGTCATCTGCGAAAAGAACCGTTGAAGTAGCCACCACACCCGCCCTGTCGTCCCGCGCTGCCGCCGGAAGCGGTCGCCCGGAACGATGCAAGACATCAGCATCCGTCGCTGGAGACGCTCCATGAATTTCCGCCGCTTTGTTCTCCCCACCGTGATTTCCGCGGGCCTTCTGACCGCCGCGGCGCTCGGCGTGCAGCAGGCTTCGGCCCATCACGCCTTCGCCGCCGAGTTCGACGGCAAGTCGCCCGTGCTGCTGCGCGGCAAGGTGACGAAGGTGGAGTGGATCAACCCGCACGCCTGGGTCCACGTCAATGTGGTCGCCGACGGCAAGGATACCGAATGGATGGTCGAGGGCGGTACGCCCAACACCCTGCTGCGCGCCGGCATCGACCGGAATTCGCTGAAGCCCGGCACCGAGATCGTCGTCCGCGGCTACCAGTCGAAGGACAAGGCCTGCACGCCGGTCTGCAAGGCCAACGGCCGCGATGTGACCTTCCCGGATGGCCGCAAGCTGTTCATGGGCTCCTCCGGGACGGGCGCGCCGAAGGACGGCGCCGACGCCACCGAGGCGCCAAAGTAGGTCAGACCTCGATAGCCGGAAGGGGGAGCCTCGCGGCTCCCTTTTTCGTATCCACCTGTCTGTTGCCGCTGGGCAACGCAAAAGCGGTCGGCCTGGGGTATGCCTTGGTCACCGACACCTCGGGGGACGTATCCTTGATACGCGCATTCCTGGTCTGGCTGCAGACCGAGCTTGGCAAGGGCGCCGGCGAAACCGCCCAGTCCTGGAGCGAGGCGCTCCTCGGGTCGCTGAACTTCTGGGGGCTGCTCGAGGGCAGCCACCTGATCGGACTGATGCTGTTCGCCGGGACAATTCTGGTCGTCGATCTGCGGTTGCTGGGGGTCACGTTCCGCCGTACGCCGGTCTCGGTGGTGAGCGACACGATCCTGCCGCTGACCATCTTCGGCTTCATCTTCGTGGTCATCACCGGGATGGGCTTGTTCTTCGCCAAACCATTGTTCTATTACCATAATATCTGGTTCCGAGTGAAGATGATCATGCTGGCGATCGCCCTGATCAACATCCTGATCTTCCACAGCCGCATCCAGCGGACCCAGGGATCGTGGGATTCCGACGCCCTGCCACCGGCGGGGGCGCGGGCGGCTGCGGCGCTGTCGCTGAGCGCCTGGCTGGTGGTCATCACCTTCGGCCGGCTGATCGCCTATGACTGGTTTGAGTGCGGCAAGCCGCAGCCGGCGTTCATCAACTGGGCGGAGGAATGCAAGGCTTCTGAAAAGGGCGCTGTCGCCCTTGCCGGGGCGCGCCCATGAGCCTGAATCTCGAGCACTTCATTCCCCAGGCAAGGCCCTGGGTAGAGGGTCTGGCGAGCGCCTTCCCAGGCAAGTTCGTAAAGCCGCAGTTCGCCTGGTGGGAGGTGGCTCACGTCCTTTCACTGATCACCCTTGGCGGCACGACGATCCTGATGAACCTGCGCCTGATCGGCGTCGGACTGACCCAGGAGCCGCCGTCGGAACTCTACCGCAGCCTGCGCGGCTGGCAGAACCTCGGCGTGATTGGCATCGTCGTCACCGGCATCCTGATCGGCTCGGCCAACGCCGAGCGGCTCTACGACAGCGCCGCCTTCATCGTGAAGATGCTGGCGCTGATCGCCGGGATCCTCCTGACCTATGGCGCCTCGCGGCCCGTCGCCCGCGACGACGGCGCGGTGGGGTTGGCGCCGAAGATCTGGTTGGTCCTGGGCGGGACGGTGTTCCTGCTGGGCCTGTGGGTGTTCGCCACCTCCGAGCTGATCAATCCGGGGGTTTTCCACATCATCACCGCGGCGGCGTTCATCGTGCTGTTCGCCGTCAAGGGGCGCGCCCGGTGGGTCTATCTCGGCGTCTTGATCCCGCTGATCGTGGTGCAGTTCGTCTGGACCCACATCGTCGTCAGGGCCGACGACTATGCGCACCTGACACCGGTCAACAAGACCTTCGCGGTGATCTTCGCGGCGTGGATCGTCGGCGTGGCGCTGGTCCAGCTGTTCCGTGCGGGTCGGGGCGAGACGGGTGGGCCCCTGACCCGGATCATCGGCTATGTCACTATCCTGGTCTGGGTGATGGGCGCCGCGGCCGGCCGCTGGATCGCCTTCGCCTGATATCGTGTGGCTTAGCGCTGCAGGGCGAGGAGTGAGTCCCACATCTGGTCGGCGACCCTGATCACGGCGACGTTGGCCTTGAATGCCTGTTTCGCTTCAATCTGCGCGACAGCTTCGCTGGCGTAGTCGACCTCGCCCGCGCCGCCCATGTTGGCGACGCGGCTGGCCGAGTCGGCGAGGCGCTGGGTGGCGGCCATCATGCCGTAACGGGCGGTGGAAATCGGGTCCATGTCAGGCACCCTGCGCCGGCGTCGGTTAAGCCATCGCCAGCTTTCATGGTGAACCGTGCTTAGGAAACCGTGCCCTCTTTGGCGCGCCGTCCAGGGCGCGTAAGATCGCGGGACAGAAGGAGACCGCGTATGAAGCCTTCGATCCTCATCCTCGCGACCGGCGTCAGCCTTGCCGCCGCGGTCGTCGCGGCCCAGCCGCTCAGGGAGAACCCGCCCGCCAGCACGGTGATCTGCCTGGACGTCGCCGGCCGTAGCTTGCCGGCTACCTGCAAGGTCCCCGCCAGCCGCCTCGACAGGCGCGAGGACATCTGCCTTTGCGCGGGCGACGGTGAACGCGTGACCACGCCGATCTGTGCGGCCGGCGTCCGTCCGCCGGCGGAGAGCGCCGCCTATGAGCGGGCGCGGCGCAAGGCGGTGGTTCATGGCTCGCTGCTGGCGGCGACGTGGCAGGGCCAGTCGATGTGCGTGGCCCCGCGCGATCCGGTGATAGGGCGTTAGAGCGTCCGGCTACTGGCCAAGCGCGCCGTAGACCAGCTTCTGGAACACGGGCAGGGCCGCACGGCCCCCCAGACCTCGGCGACTGGCCAGATTTGCGACCGCCTCGGGACCGAGCGGCATGGAATCTTGGATCAGGTAGATCGCCACCATGTCCTGCGCCGGGTCGGCCTGCCACCAGGTTCCGAACGCGCCCGGCCAGCCGAACGCCCCGGTCGAACCCGCGCCCATCCAGGCGTGGGCGTCGGCGTCCATGATGACCGAAAGGCCCAGGCCGAACCCCTGGCTCATCCAGAAGGGCATGCCCATGAACGGCACGGCGCGCTGCGCCTCGGTCAGCCGGTTGCCGGCCATCATCTCGACCGTCTCGGCCTTCACCAGCCGCACGCCATCGACCTCGCCCTTGCCCAGCAGCATGCGGGCGAATTTCAGGTAGTCATCGGCGGTGGAGATCAGGCCGCCGCCCCCCGCCTCGAACCCGGGCTGGCGCGTTTCCCGCGGGAACGAGACATCTTCAAGCTGTTCGGTCTCCGGGTTCATCCGATAGAGCTTCGCCAGGCGGCCGGCGCGTTCCGGCGGGGCCCAGAAATCCGTGTCGACCATGCCGAGGGGGCCGAAGATGCGGTCCTTGAGCACCTGGCCCAGGGGCTTGCCTTCGATGCGGGCGACCAGGAACCCCAGGACTTCGGTGGCGTGGCTATAGTGAAAGCGTTCCCCGGGCGGATAGGACAAGGGCAGGCCGCCCAGCGCCTTCAACCAACTGTCCGGCGTCATCGGCGTGCCCAGCGGCGGCCCCAGGCGATCCTCGTGCGCCTGAGCGATGGGTCCGACGGACGTGAACGCATAGGCCAACCCCGCGCGGTGGGTCAGCAGGTCCTCGACGGTGATGTCGCGGGCCGCGGGGTAGGTGTCGTCGATCGGCCCTGCGGCGTCCTTCAGCACCTGCATGTCGGCGAATTCGGGCAGCCACTTGGTGATCGGATCGTCAAGCCTGAGCTTGTCGTCCTCCAGCAGCATAAGGGCGGCGATGGAGGTCACCGGCTTGGTCATCGAGGCGATGCGGAACAGCGTGTCGCGGGTCATCGGCGCGTCCGCCGCCATATCGCGCAGGCCGACGGTGTTGACCTGGACCACCTCGCCCCTGCGCCAGATCAGCGTGACGAAGCCGGAAAGGTCGCCAGCCTCCACCACCGCCCGCAAAGCCGGGGCCACCTGCTCCAGCCCCGCTGCGATGAACTCGCCAGATGCCTGATCGCCGTCCATGCGCCTGCTCCCCCTTGCCCGCATCGGGGCGCGCCGGTTACCGGCGTTTATCCAACCATAGCGCGGCGCCGAAGCGCGGGCGTCAAGCGCGTCCATAGGGTGGGCGACGTTCGCATCCTCCGACGCCAGGGGCCGGGCGCGCCCGGATGGGAGTCTACGCAAGGCACAGGAAGGCCGACGCGGAGGCTCGGCCTCGCGGCTCTCCGGTCTGTCCGCGCAACAAGGTGGAGTTCGCCGCGCGGCTCCGCCAGGCCGGTGTCGACGTGGAGGCGCGGCACTATCCGGCCCTCGATCATGGGCGCATGGTTCTGGCGCTGTCGCGGATGTTCCGTGACCGCGCGCCGATGCCGGCGCAGATGACGGGCTTCCTGCAAAGGTACGCGGGATAGGAGCACGACCCATGCCCACGCGCCGCGCCGCCGGCCTCATGGCCCTCTCCGTGCTCTACGCCTGCGCGCCGGCTGCGCCCAACGGCGTCGACCCGGACCGGCTGGACGCCGCGGTGGGCCAGGCCATCGGCGATCCGGCGTCCTGTCTGCTGATCGCCGAGGCGCCCAGCGGGCGGGTGGTTTACCGCTACAATACTCACACCGCCTGCGCGCGCGCCCTGCCGGCCTGCGACGCCCCCGGGACCCGGACCCTGGACGGGCTGCTCGAGGCCACAGCCCGCGACGGCCAGCCGCGCGCGCTCAGCTGCAGCACGACCGCCGACGCCTCGCGCGGCGTCGGCTGGGCGTCCGGAGCGATCGCCGCAAAGAGCGGCGGCAAGCGCTTGGTCTATGCCGCCATGATGGAGGGCGACCGGGCCCTTCCCGGCCGGATGATGTCCGAGCGGCTGGCGACGGCGTTCAGGCGCGCGGGACTTTAGCGGACCAGTTCGTAGACGCCGTTCACCTCGATGCGCACTTTCAGCTCACCCGGCGAGACGGGCGTGTCGGCCTTCTCCATCCGCGCCATGGCCATCATCGGCTGGGGCTGGGGCGCCTCATAGCCGCCGGTCTCGCCCAGTGAGACCAGGCGCGAGACCCGGTAGCCCGTGGCCCGCGCATAGAGGTCCGCCTTGGCCTGCAGGGCGCGCACGGCCGCTTCCCGCGCGGCGGTCTCGGCGGCGCCTGGATTGCTCAGCGCGAAGGAAATGCCGTTCACCTGGTTGGCGCCGGCCGAGACCGTGGCGTCCACCGCCAATCCCAGCCGGGTCAGGTCATGCACCGTCACCGTCACCTGATTGGCCGCCTGATAGCCCGTCAGACGCGGCGTCTGACCCTGATCGTAGGCGTATTGGGCGTTCAGGGTGATCCGCGCGGTCTGGATGTCTCGCGGCGCGATGCCTGCCGCTTTCAGCGCCGTCATGGCCTGGGCCATCTGCCGGGCGTTGGCCGCCATGGCCTCAGCCGCGGTGCGCGAGGTGGTGGCGACACCCAGCCCGATGATCGCCATGTCGGGCGCGGCCAGCACCTCCCCGGTGGCGTTGAGGCTTAGCGTGGTGGCGCGGAACACCGCCTCGACGCCGGCCGCCGACTGGGCGAGCGCTGCGGACACGGGGGCGGCGGTCAGGATCAGGGCGAGCGCCGCGGCGCGCGGGAAGGTCGTCATCTCAGTCTCCATCGGAACCGCACGGGCTCGTAACCACATGCCTGGCAGGTCGTACATGAACGCAAGCTTTAAGCCTCATCCCACGCGTGCTACCCGCCACCCACGCATCGCTGCTGGGGCCTGTAGCTCAATGGTTAGAGCCGGCCGCTCATAACGGTCTGGTTGCAGGTTCGAGTCCTGCCGGGCCCACCAGCGAGCGTCCGTGGCTATTCGTCGGGGTCTGAGCGTGTTTGGGCTTGAGAATGTGATCGTCGCCGGCGCGGCGATCAGCCGGTTGTTCGGACGCCTGGAGAACTTCATCAATGGAGAGCTTCGGGGCCGGGTCACGGACCTTCGGTTGGGCAACGTCATTTGCACCCGCCGCCTGATGGCGGACAACAAGGGTGTCTGCCCGGCCAGGCTATTGCCGCGCCAACCCAGCCAGCTCTATGAGGCTATCCTGGAAGGCATGCTGCTGTTTCTGCTCGCGAGGCTGGTCAGCCCCCGCTCGGGATGGCTATCAAGACGGGGCGCCGTCGCAGGCCTCTTCCTCGTCGTCTACGGGAGCTTCCGGATCTTGCTGGAAACCGCGCGCAATCCCGATCTGGCAATTCGGTCCCTTCCGCATGGCCTGACGACGGGCATAGTCCTGTCGGGGTCTCTTCTGGCCTTCGGCCTTGCGCTCCGGCGGCAGGTCTTCCGACCGGAGCAGCGTTAGGATGTCCGAGGCGACCCCACCTCGGTCAACGCTTCCGCGCCGGCCATTGGCCTGGCTGCGTCGGCGCCTACGCTCCAGCGAAATCTGGTTCATCGCCCTGGCGGTGGTCGTCGGGGCCGCAGCTGGGCTGCTTTCGGTGTTTCAAGACCTCATCGCCCATCGACTTCAGTCCCACCTCTACGGGTTCGCCATCGATGATCGCCTGAGCGCCTTGCCAAGGATTTCGCCCATCGCCCTTCTGTGGCTACCTGCCGGCGGGCTGGTCCTGGGCGGGCTTACTTGGGTCATGGCCAAATGGCGGCCGCTACAGCTCATCGACGTGGTCGAAGCCAATGCGCTCTACGGCGGCGTACTCTCATTTCGCGACAGCTTCGTGGTCTGCGTTCAAACCCTGATCTCCAACGGCTTCGGGGCCTCCGTCGGACTCGAAGCCGCCTACGCCCAGGGTGGGGGCGCGATCGCCTCCGGACTCGGCCAGCGCCTGAAACTGCGGCGACAGGACCTTCGCACTCTCGTCGGCGCAGGCTCGGGAGCCGCGATCGGCGCCGCGTTCGGCGCGCCGCTCACGGGGGCGTTCTACGCCTTCGAAATCGTGATCGGCTCCTATGCGCCATCCATGATCGCCCCGGTCGCTGCGGCCGCCCTGGCCAGTGTGCTGGTCGCTCGCCTGATGGGGGCGGCGCCGTACTCGATCCAGATCGTGGTCTTCGAAGCCCCCAGGGCGTTCGACTACCTGCTTTATGCGGGTCTCGGAGTCGTCTGCGCCGTCGTCGGCATCGCCATCATGCGACTGGTCGGGACGGCTGAGCGGCTGGTTCGGCTGACCCCGATTCCAACCTGGATGCGCCCCGCCGTCGGCGGCGGCCTTCTTGCGGGTCTCGCCTACCTGTCACCCCAGACTCTGTCCTCCGGTCACGGCGCGCTGCACGCCGACCTGGCGACCAGCCTTGGCCTGGGCGCGCTCGCCGCAATTCTCCTCCTGAAAACCGGCGCCTCCGTCATCTCGCTCGGCTTCGGCTTTCGGGGCGGGCTGTTCTTCGCGTCGCTCTTCCTCGGGTCGCTGGTCGGGCAAATCTACGCCCGACTTGTCGAGATCACGGGACTGCCACTGCTGCTGCAGCCTGAGAACGCCGCCCTGGTTGGCATGGGCGCCTTGGCTGTCGCCATCGTCGGCGGTCCCCTGACGATGTCATTCCTGGTCCTCGAGACCACGCGCGACTTCGGGGTCTCGGCCGCCACGCTGGCAGCGTCGCTGATTGCCAGCACCGTTGTGCGGGAGCGGTTTGGCTATTCCTTCTCGACGTGGCGCCTTCACCTTCGTGGCGAGACGATCCGCAGCGCCCGCGATGTCGGTTGGATCCGAACCTTGACGGCGGGCCGAATGATGCGCGCCGACACCGCGACGATTGCGGCCTCGGCGACGTTGGCCGAGTTTCGGCGGCGCTTCCCTCTGGGATCGACGAGCCGCGTGATCTTACTCGACGACGCGCAGCGCTACGCGGGCATCGTGGTGACCTCAAGCGCCTATCTGGAAGGCCCCGGCGACGACAGCCCCGTCAGCACACTGGCCACCGGCGCCGACGTCGTCCTGAGCGCCGACATGAACATCGAGCAGGTGATGCAGACCTTTGACCGCACAGAGACTGAGGAACTGGCCGTCACCGATGACTCCGGCCAGGTGCTTGGCCTGTTGGCTGAGGTCTATGTCGCACGTCGCTACGCCAAGGAACTCGAGAAGGTCCAGCAGGGCCTTTTCGGCGAAGGATGAGCGGCGGGAACATCGCCCCTCCGCCGTAACCCAGACCCTCTCGCAGCTGACCTGACTCAAGCCAGCGGGGATAGAACAGGGTCGTCGGGCTTGCTCAGGGGCGCTCCCCGACTGTGGCCGGCAACGCAACATCGGCGGTTTCTCGCCGCTGTCGGAGAGCGAGGTAGCCGGCCAGGGATACGATCGCCAGCAGGAAGAGCAGGCTGGTCCAGGTCGTCCCCAGACCAAGTCCCCCCAACTTGGCAGGCTGGGACAGAAGGTCTCCCGTCGAGGCGCCGAGCGGCCTGGTCAGGATGTAGGCGATCCAGAAGGCCAGCACGGCGTTGATCTTGAAGACATAGTATGCGCCCGCCACGGCGGCGATGAGCGCCAGGAAGAGGACGACGGAGTAGGCGTAGCCCAGCCCGAGCTTCTCGGCGATCAGGTCGCCGGCTGATGTCCCCAGGGAGAAGGTCAACAGGATGGCGGCCCAGTAGAAAATCTCGCGCCGGGTTGTGACAATCGTATGGACCGACAGGGTTCTTTCGCTCGCGTACCAGGTCACGAAGACGGCCGCCAATCCCGCACCGAAGATGACCGAGGTGACGATCAGGCTGACGCCCAGATTGTCGACCAGGTTGTCGGAAATCAGCGTCCCGACGACGCTGACAAGGACCACCACGACCCAATAGGCCATCGGCCAGTACCGCCTGGTCATCAACTGGACGGCCAACGCCAACAGCAACAGTGCGCCCATCACATAGGACGTGACGATCAAGCCCAGGTGCAGGGTGGTCGAGAGAAAGTCGGCCGCGGTCTCCCCGACCGTTGTGGCCATGGTCTTGATCAGCCAGAAGATGAGGGTAACCGCCGGAACCTTGTTCAACATGCGCACAGAAGGCTCTCCTTCCAGGGCATGTCGCCTCATGGCGAGGGTGATGGACCGGACATGCTTCAACCCGGCGAGGCCGCGTGGGTTCCATGATCGGAGGTCTGAGCCCGGCGTGGTCGGCGCCATCTCGCGGTCGCCCTGCAGCTCGGGATGCAACGGCCGGCAAGTGAGCGCGTTGGTAAACGGGCGCGGGCCCCAAGCATGAGGAAAGCCATGACTCTGACACTGCGACAGTCGCGCACCTGGTTAGCCACAGCGGCGAGTTTGGCTATGATCTCGGCGTGTAGCCCCCGAAGCGAGCCAGCCAAGGCCCCGGCCGTGGGGCCGACCGCCGGCGCGTCGGCGAGTGGCGCGGCGCCGGCGGCGACCATGAACCCCCATCTTGCGGCGGCCGAGCCGTTTGAAGCCCTGGCGGAACAGGCGTTCGATGCGACGCCTGCCGTTCTGGGCGATCTTCAAAGCCAGGCGGCCGCGAAGGTTTCAGTGGTTCGCGGCGCACTGACGCCCGTCGACGCCAAGCGGATTGACGCTACGATGGCCGACATTGGCGCGGCTGTCACACGAAGGGACCGGGCCGCAATTGCTCTGGCGTCCCTTGAAGCCTACCAGGTGTTGGTCAGCGGCCAGGATCCGCGCACGATCAAGGTGCCGATCGACGTCAGCCTTTTGGACTATGCCGGCTTCAAGTCCGCCGCGCTCCTCAAGGGAGGCGCGCCCAACTGGCCGGCGGTCGCCGCCGATGTCGCGTATGCGCGCGCGCATTGGACTCAGCTATCTGGCCAAGTCACGTCACCCAGCCTGAAGGCGGCGTTCGAGGAATCCCTCAAGGGCATGGAAGCGGGATCGGCGCAAAAGAACCTGCCCCTGGCCCAGCACGCCACGGCGACCGAACTTTCCCTGGTCGATCTCCTCGAGGAGTATTTCGACAGGCGCTAGCGTGGAACGCAGACGTGCTGCGATCCTCATCGTCGCGAGCGTGCCGATCAAGTCCACGCCGCCGGGGTTGATGGGCCGCCGGGGTTGCTGGCCGAATGAAGGTCTCGGGGCCTGAGGGCGTGGCGGCGCGCCGGCTCCTTTGGCCCAGGGTCGCGCCCGCCTGCCGAGCGTCGCCCCCGTCTCAATTTGCCCCCGAAACGCGCGGATGATCGTCGCGCCAATACGATCGGCTCCCGCGCTGAACAGGGATCCGGATAGACATCCATGAGGCCTCGCCGCCTTGAGACCTGGGTAAGATGCACCTGACGTTCGCCACCATTCTAGCGCTGCTCGCGGTCATCGGTTCCACCGCCCTGCACTACGAGGCCATTCGACGGATGGATCGCCTCGCGCGCAGGGCCCAACGCCCCTATCCGACCCTCCTCGTGGTGATCAGCGGCCTCGTCGCCCTGCACCTGGTGGAGATCGCCGTCTACGCGATCCTGTTCGCCCTCTCCGTCGGGCCGCTAGGTTTGGGCGCCTTTAGCGGCAATACGCCCCATTCCCCGATGGCCTACATCTATTATGCGGCCGAAGCTTACGCGTCGCTCGGGTACGGTGACGTCGTGCCGACCGGCGAGATACGTCTCATCACCGCCATCGCGCCGCTGAACGGCATCCTCCTGCTGACTTGGTCCGGATCGTTCCTGTTCTCACTGGTGGAAGACTGGCGAAGCCGCGCCCTATAGCGCTCCGCCAGACGCTCACGTCGCCCCGCATGAGGGTCGCAAGCCGCCTGCCGCGGTCGCGAGCGCCATCGAGGTCGATAGTGGGGCTCAGGCAAACCCGAGGCGCGCGAAGAGGGGGATCTTGCTGAGGTTCAAGGCCAGGCCGAATATCGACGCCGCGGCGAACGCGGCGACAACCGTGAGGAACGGAATCGGCGCCATCGCCATCCCGCCGACAGCCAGGGTCGAGGCGATGGCGATATCGACCAGGGATGACGCGGCTAACCAGAAGCTCGGGCGCGAGCCCCACAGCTGGCGCCGCTCGCGTATGGCGTAGATCGTCGCCTGTCCTCCGAATACGAGGGCGACAAAGGCCAACGTCTGCAGGGCGCCCTGGCCGAGGTTCATCGCGTACTTTCCCACCGCCAGGACACCGACACAGAAGGCCAACAGGCAGCCGCCAAAGGCGACCCCCGCAATCGTCAGCTCACCGATCCGCCAGACGTTGGGCATCGGTGACGGCCGGACATTGTCGGTGGTCAGCGACATGGACAGGAAGTCGCCGGTGATCATCACGATGACCATCAGAAGGGGATTGAGGATCGCGTGCCCGGTCATGATGAGGCCAGCGCCCAGGAAGAGCACCGTCACGAGCTTCTTGGTTATGGAGTTCAACGCGTAGGTCTGGATTCGCTGAAACGTCACCCGACCTTCCTTGACCGCGGCGACGATGCCGGCGAGTCCAGGCTCGGTCAGGACCATGCCGGCGGCCGACTTTGCGACATCGGTCGCCGTCGACACGGCGATCCCGAACTGCGCCTGGCGCAACGCGGGTGCGTCATTGGCGCCGTCTCCGCACATCCCGACGATGTGGCCGCCCCTCTGAAACGCCTCGACCAGCCGAAATTTATCCTCGGGCAAGACGCCCGCGAACACCGCGAAGGTCTCGGGTCGCACAGCCGGTGGAACCGGCCCGGGCGGACATATTGCACCGTCGAGCCCAACTGCGTGCGCCACGGTGGCCGCCGTCGTCGGCGCGTCGCCGGTGACCATCACCGTTCGCACCCCCAGCGCGGACAGTTCAGCGATGAGGGCTGCGGAATCCGTTCGGGGTGGATCGCTTAGCGCGACCAGACCCACCAGCCGCATGGCCGTCGGCGGCCCTGACGCGACGGCCAGCACCCGAAATCCCTGGGCCTCAAGCTCCTGGGCCGACGCCGCGGCGGTCGCCGATGGCGCCGCAATGGCGATGACCGCCGCGAACGCCCCCTTCACGACTCGTTGGGTCCCGCCGACCGGATCCTCGACCGTCGCTTCGGACATCTTGGTCGCCGGATCGAACGGGACGAACCTCACCACCTTCGAGGTCGCCGCCGCGCCTTTTCCGAGCGCCGCGGTGCGGATGGCCGCGTCGACCGGGTCCTGGCCGCCGTCCGAACTGGCCAGCGCCGCCAGGGCCAGGACCTGCGCCTCCGTGACTCCGGGCATCGGGCGGAGGATCGTCACGGTCAGTTCATTGCGGGTCAAGGTGCCGGTCTTGTCCGCGCATAACACATCCATTGTCGCGCCTTCATCCACCGCCGAAAGGCGGGTCGGCAGCACGCCCTGTTTGGCCAGGACCCGCGCGCCGAGCGCCGCGGCCAGGGTGAAGGTGGCCGGCAACGCCACCGGTATTGACGCCAGAATCCCGGTCAAGACGAGCGGGATGATTTCGCCGGGCGCCATCTTCAACAGGACGGCGTAGGCGACCAACCCCAGGAGGACCACGCCGTTGAACGCGGCGAGATTGCGCACGACCCGCAGAACCGCCTTCTGCTGCGAGCTGACGACATGGGCGGTGCGCACAAGCTCGGCGGTTCGGCCGAATTTCGTGCGCGCGCCGGTCGCCGTCACCTCCGCGGTCGCCTCGCCGCGACGAACCAGCGCCCCGGCGAAAGTCTGGACGCCGGCTCCCGCCTCGATCGGCGCCGACTCGCCGGTCAGCATCGATTGATCGAGAAGGACCTCCCCGGCCGTGAGGCGGACATCGGCTGGGACCACGCCGCCCAGCGCCAGCTTCACGACATCGCCGGGCGCCAGATCGACAGCCGGAACGGTCGTCCATGAACCGTCGCGCAGCACCGATGCGTTCAGCGCGAGCCGGGATTTGAGCGCGGCGAGGGTTGCCTGGGCGCGGCCTTCCTGGAGCAGACCAAGCCCCGCGTTGAACAGCAGAAGCCCCGCGATGATGCCGGCCTCCATGACCTTGCCGAGCACCAGTTCGAGGAGGATCGCCGCCTCGAGCATCCAAGGAACCGGCGCCCAAAGCTTTTCGATCGCCGCCCGCAAGGGATTGACCGCCGTGTCGGGCGCCGCGTTGGGTCCAAATCTGGCCAATCGCCGGGCGACCTCATCGCTGGTGAGGCCGTGCGGCGGTTTCAAGTCGCCGGACCCCGCGGATTTGCTGGACGGGGAGGCGGCGCTGGATGGCATGGCGGTCATGGTCGTGGTCTTTCCCCTGCCGAGGCGTGTCGCCGGCGCACAGGCTGCGGCGCCCGTCAGAGGCCGCGTCCAGGCTATCCCCCCCGGGGACAAAAGCCTGTAGGGCTACCGCTCGGGGAGCACACTCTGGCAGGAGAATGTGTCGACAATCGAGACTGCTTCGACGCCCCCGGGACGCGGTCCCGATCCCATCCGCCTCGGCGGTTCGAGTCGCGCCGGGCGCATCGTCGAGGCTGTCCGACGCCGGGCGGGTCCCCGTGGCGCGCCAGTCTCATCGCAATGCGGGGTGGCATCATGGGCGCAGCTTGGTAGAGACCACCCGACGGGCCGGGCGCCGACATCAGTCCGGGTCGCAACGCGCGTGCGGGAGGGGGCTCCGATGGGACTGCAATGGCATTCCGGGACGCCGACGGTATTGCGCCTGATTGAGGAAAGAGGACATCAATGAAGACCCGCGCCGCTGTCGCGTTCGAAGCCAAGACGCCGCTGGAAATCGTGGAACTGGACCTTGAGGGGCCACGGGCCGGCGAGGTGCTGGTGGAGATCAAGGCCACGGGCATCTGCCATACCGACGCCTACACGCTGGACGGCCTGGATTCCGAGGGGCTGTTTCCCTCGGTGCTGGGCCACGAGGGCGCGGGCGTTGTGGTCGAGGTCGGCGCCGGCGTCACCAGCGTGAAACCTGGCGACCATGTGATCCCGCTCTACACGCCGGAATGCCGCCAGTGCAAAAGCTGCCTCAGCCGCAAGACCAACCTGTGCACCGCCATCCGGGCGACTCAAGGGCGGGGCCTGATGCCCGACGGGACCAGCCGGTTCTCCTACAAGGGCCAGACGGTGTTCCACTATATGGGCTGTTCGACCTTCTCGAACTTCACCGTGTTGCCGGAGATCGCGGTGGCGAAGATCCGCCCCGACGCCCCCTTCGACAAGGCCTGCTACATCGGCTGTGGCGTGACCACCGGCGTCGGCGCCGTGGTGAACACCGCCGGCGTCGAGCCAGGCGCCACGGTCGTGGTGTTCGGCCTGGGCGGCATCGGACTGAACGTGCTGCAGGGCGCGAAAATGGTCGGTGCGGGCATGATCGTCGGCGTCGATATCAACCCGGACCGCGAGGCCTGGGGACGCCGCTTCGGCATGACCCACTTCGTCAATCCCAAGACCCTGGGCGAAGACGTGGTGGCCCATCTGGTCCAACTGACCGACGGCGGCGCCGACTACACCTTCGACTGCACCGGCAACACCACGGTGATGCGCCAGGCGCTGGAGGCCTGCCATCGCGGTTGGGGCGAGAGCATCATCATCGGCGTCGCCGAGGCCGGCAAGGAGATCGCCACGCGGCCGTTCCAGCTGGTCACCGGCCGGGTCTGGAAAGGCACGGCGTTCGGCGGCGCGCGCGGCCGCACCGACGTGCCGAAAATCGTCGACTGGTACATGGACGGCAAGATCGAGATCGATCCGATGATCACCCACACCCTGCCGCTGGACCGGATCAACGAGGCTTTCGAGCTGATGCACGCCGGCACAAGCATTCGTAGCGTCGTGGTCTATTGAGCCTGGAAATCCTCTCCACAGCGAAGATGTTCGGTGGGATTCAGGGCGTCTATCGCCACGCCAGCGGCGAGACGAAGACCCCGATGACCTTCAGCGTCTTCACCCCGCCACAGGCGGAGCGGGAGCCTCGACCGGTGGTCTGGTACCTCTCGGGCCTGACCTGCACCCACGCCAATGTCACCGACAAGGGCCAGTTTCAGCGCGCCTGCGCCGAGCTGGGCCTGATCTTCGTGGCGCCCGACACCAGTCCGCGTGGCGAGGGCGCGCCGGACGATCCGGCCTATGACTTCGGTCAGGGCGCGGGTTTCTACGTTGACGCCACGCAGACGCCCTGGGCCGAGAACTTCCGGATGGAAAGCTATGTCACGACCGAGCTGCCGAGGGTCGTGGCGTCAAACTTTCCCGTCGACATGGATCGCCAGGCGCTGATGGGCCACTCCATGGGCGGTCACGGCGCGCTGACGCTGGGACTCAAGAACCCCGGACGATGGCGGAGCATTTCGGCCTTCGCGCCAATCTGCGCGCCGATCCGCTGCGCGTGGGGGGAGAAGGCCTTGGCAAGCTACCTCGGGCCGGATCGCCGGACCTGGCGGCCCTACGACGCCACGGCGCTGATCGAGGACGGCGCGCGACTGCCCGAGCTGCTCATCGACCAGGGCGAGGCGGACAATTTCCTCCAGACGCAGTTGCAACCGCAACTGCTCGAGGCCGCCTGCCGCGACGCCGGCCTCCCGCTGACCCTGCGCCTGCGGCCGGGCTATGATCACAGCTACGCCTTCATCGCCAGCTTCATGGAAGATCACCTGCGCTGGCACGCCGGGCGCCTGGCGTCCGAAGACGGCCGACGGGGCTAACGCCGTCCAGTTTTCCGGGGGCAAATCATCGGGACGCTGGCCCGCGCCGCCTCGCCCGCGGTCACCTTGGCGCCTGGGCTAAGCGACGCGGCACAGGTCAGCAGCGCCGCCACCAGGCGGGACGTAATAAGGGGCGGTCCGGTCGGGATCTTGCCGAGTGTGTCAGGGCGCCTTGAACAACGCAGCGGCGCTGGGGATCTGCCTGGCCAGGGCGTCGCGTATGCGGTGCGACTGGGCGATGCGCGCGGCCTTGTCGTCGCCGTCGCGGTAGCGGTAGACGGTGCCCAACACGCCGATGTCGCGGCCGGCCTCGTCATGCAGGACCATCGCCACCTCGAACATCGTGCCGTTCTCATTCATCTCAGGCTTGTCCTGGCGGGTGGAGATGATCGCCAGGTCGTCGGCGTCGGCAAGCTTGCCGATCCGGCCGATATTGGAAGCCAGGATGATGTTGTCCTTCTCGCCCGGCTTGGTGACGCCGGGCTTGGTGACGTGCATGGCCAGGACCCGCAGGCCCGGATTGGCCTTTAGCGTCTTCTCCACCAGGGCCTGGGCCACGGTGTGCTCGCTGTAGGCCCTGTCGTAGGGATAGGGGTCAAAGGCGTTCTTGGCGCTGAGCAGCCGCCGGCCGATCTCGTCCTGGATGTCGATGGCGGCCTTCTGATAGGGCGTGACGTCCTGGTCCTGGCGATAGGGGAAGACGAGGCCAAGCGCGCCGATCGTCTCGCCCGCGGCGTTCTTGAGCTCCTCCTCGATCTCGATCCGGTCGCCCGTGGAGTTGACCTCCAGGTTTGTGCGGCCGGTCTCGTAGACTCGGCGGTCGTCGGCGTCGCCGGGCTTGCCCCATCTCCCGATGGTCGAGCCGAGGATGACGTTCTTCTTGCCATCCGGGGAATTCACATGCGCGACGGCCAGCACCAGGTTCGGATGGCGTTCAAACGTCACGTCGATGAGGTGTTGCATATATGTGTCGGCATGGGTGACCCCGTCGAAGCTGTCCGGCTCCATCAGGTTGGGCAGGTTGCTGATCCGGCGCGCGAGCCGATCTCGGAGGGCGACGGCCTTGGCCATCAGCGCCGCGTCCTTGTCGCCGGGCGCGGCGGCAAGCACCACCTTCAACGTTCCCACCTTGCGGCGCGAGGCGTCGAACTGGGGCAGTTCCACCGTCGCCCGTCCGGCCGATCGGCTTAAGCCGGTGACGCCTGGGTGATCGGCCGGTGCGCCGGCGGGGCGGAGCGTCGAGGCCAGGACCCTGGCGGACCTGTCACTGGGACGCACACCTTCGATCTCAAGGCCAATCACCCAATTGCGTTCGGCCTTGAGGCCGTTGAGCAGGTGCTGTCCATAGGTCGTGTCGCCCGCCTTCAGGGTCGGAACCTCGTCCGCGCGCACGCCGCCGGCCGCGGAAACCGACGCCAGCAGGAAGATCAGGGCCAGGCGCTTCATTGCAGGTTTCCTCTTGGTGTTTTTCCAGGGTCAAGGCGCGGGAACAGACTGGGGGCTGACGGCAGGCTGAAGACGACCCGAACCTGGGTCCAGGCGACCTCAGCCCGCGCGCCGGGATCGCCGATCAGAACCGGGTGTCGAGCGTCACATAGAACAGCCGGCCAATCGGCGAATAGGTCGCTACGTCCGCCCGGTTGTCGGTGAAGGCGTTGGGAGCGTAGGGCGCCATGCGATTGGCGATGTTGTTGACACCCACCGTAACCTTCGGACCTTTCAGCAGCCCTTCGACGTCGCCGAAATGGTAGGACATCTGGGCGTCCAGTGACGTGTAGGACTTCACGCTGAGCGCCTTGGCCGTACCGTTGGCGAACGTGAAGCCGCCGGCCCCCTGGTCCTTCACGCTGTCGCCGTAGGTTCCGCCGATCACGGCCTCCCAGGGTCCTTTCGTCCAGTCCACGGTGGCGTAGAGACGCACCTTTGGCTGGGTGCCGCCGGCTTGCGGGCTGTTGCTGGCGATCCCGGCGAATTCGTAGAACGGCTGCGAGGGCAGGGCCTGGTACTTGTAGGAGGCAAGGTAGGCGCCCACGAGATCAAGCGTGAACGTGCCCAGGGTCTGTGTCGGGATCACATAGTCGGCGCTGAAATCGATGCTCGACAGCTTGATGCCGCCCAGGTTCCGGAACTGGTCGATGGCGTAGAGATTGAGGTTGTTCACGCCCGGCGCGGCGTTGAGGTAGGCCAGAAGGTCGCCGGGATTGGCGAAGGCGACCGCGCCCGGGAGTCCGGGGAAGTTGTTCTTCGCGACATTTGCCGAGAAGATGGAGGCCGCCCCCAGCCGATTGACGTCCACCAGAATGTTGTTGAAGCCGATCCCGCCGGCGATGTTCTTCAGGCGGACGTTTGTGTACTGCACATTGAGCGTCAGCCCGGGGACAAGGTCCGGCTTGTAGACAGCGCTCAGGGAAATGCTGTCGGATTTGGCGGGCGCGAGGCTGGGGTTGTTGCCGTCTTCGGCGTTGAACGGACTTGAAGGCTGTCCCGGGAAGGCGTTCAGGATGATCGCCCCGCCGGCCTGGCGGGTGGCGGTGGGGCCGTATTCCGCATAGAGCGAGGGGGCCGTGAACGAGCGGGAGACCGTGCCGCGGATCGTCAATTGGCGGTCAACCGGCTGCCAGCGGAACCCGAGCTTGGGCACGGTGCTGGAGCCGGCGTCGCTGTAGTTTTCGTAGCGCACCGCGCCGATCAGGTCCAAGGCGCTGAAGCCTGGCACATGCATGTCGTCGGAGGTTATCGGGACGCGCATTTCGGCGAAGGCCGAGCTGATCGTGCGCGACTTGTCGAAGGCATCGAAGAACTGGCCGCCGATCCAGCGTTGCGCGGTGGGTCCGGTGTTGCGACCGTTCATGTCCGCTGAGGCCGCCAGGGATTCCCTGCGCCAGGCGCCGCCAAGCGCCAGGCCGACATCGCCGGCGGGAACTTTGAACAGCTCCGTGGTCACCTTCGCATCGACGGTATCGAGCGTGCTTTTTCCGGTGATTACCTCCGTGCCCAGGATGTTCGCGAGAGAGGCCGGGTCGCGGCCGCCCCTGGCGAAGGGATCCAGCGCCGGCGTGACAATCAGCGGCGCATTGGTGTCGAAGTTGCTGAAAACCTTGCTGAAGCGGCCGCCCGCCAAGGCGTTGCCGCTGGCGTCGAAACCGCCGGCGATGGCCAGGGGCAGGTTGGGCCCATAGATCACATTGCGCTGAAGCTGTTCCAGCTTGTCCTGGCTGTGGGTGAAGGCGGTCTCCCAGCGCCACCGATGCGCCATAGCCTCCAGATCGCCGCGCAAGCCCAGGGTGATGCGGAACTTGTCGGTGGTGTTCCGATACTGCTTGGGCGCCTGTGGCACGCCGAACTGCACGCCGCTGAGCGTGCTGGTGGTCGGGTTGAAGGGCGCCCCCGCCGCGACGGTCACGCCGGCGATACGGGGCAGGAATTGCGTGAAGCTCTCGCCGTGAGCGTATTCGGCATCGCCGAACGCCTCGATCCTGCCGGCGTCGTCCAGCTTGAGGGTGAAGTCACCGGTGAGGGCGCTGTTCTTCTGGCCCAGCAGCAGGGTTTGGAACTGCGAGAGCGGATAGGTCTGGCCAATCGCCGCCGCGTTGGAGGCGGTATAGACGCCCGGCGTCAGCGCCGCGAGACTGGGCGCGGTGGCTGCGATCCCGGTCGGCACGGACTGGCTGGGCGAATCGAAGCCGGGGTTCAGGAGGAATGTGCCGACGGCGCCCGGCACGGCCGTGCTGCTGAGGATGAATGGGTTCGTGAAGCTGCGGTCCTTTTGATAGAGCGGATCGGTCTGGTTGTAGGATCCGCTCAGCATCACATCGAGACGCTCGCCGAAGCTGTGACCGGCGGTGAAATAGGCCGATTTTTCCGTATAGCCACCCTGCGCGCCGGCGTAGCGACCGCCGACCTCCAGGCCGTTGAAATCATGCTTCAGGATGAAGTTCACGACGCCGCCGACAGCGTCGGAACCGTAGATCGCCGAGGCGCCGTCCTGCAGCACCTCGACTCGCGCGATGGCGCTGGGGGGAATCTGATTGACGTCGACGAAGATCTTGCCGCCGACGCCGGCGATGGCGCTCACGGCCGCGCGCCGGCCGTTGATCAGCACCAGGGTGTCCAGGTCGCGCAGGCGGGCTTGCGAGCCGCCGGCGGTGTTCTGATTGGTGTTGTTGGCATTGCTGCTGCCGGCGTTGCCGCGCCCCTCGAACGCGGGCAGCGACTTGCGCAGGATCTCCAGGGCGTTGGAATCGACACCTGATTTGGCGATCTTTTCGGCGCTGACGGTGCTCACCGGCACCGCCACGGCGTCGAGCGTCGTCGGCAGGGCCGAGCCAGTGACGATGACCTCATCGACCTCCGTCGCCTTGGTCGCGCTGCGCGTCTGAGCGAACGTGGCGTGGGCAAGACCAAGGGTCATCCCCGTTGCGAGCAGGACGGTCTTGAAATGCGCGCCGGACCGAATGTGCATGATATCCTCCCTAGTCGTTGTTTTTGTTATCTAAGACGGTTGTCAGGATACGAGACCGACCGTCTTGACGGCACTGTCGGATAGGCGTTGAGCGCGGCGATGCATGGCGCGCGATCCGCCGGTGGCGGGCAGGCTGCTGTTGGCATGTCGCAAGCTCCAGGCGTCCGGTCGCGAGGCGCGAAAGCCTCGTCAGCCAGCCGCGTTTCCACCCGTGGTCTCGGGACAGCCCCGAAACTCTTTTTTATTGACGCCAGGTTCAGCGCACAACGTGACGCGAGACTGAATTTCCCCTGAATTCTCGTTCAGGGGGAATTCAGTCTCGCGTCAGGCGTCGCGGGGAACATTCGCCAAGCGCGCAAGAAGACTATTCCGGGAGGACCACATGCGATCGTTCAAGACTGCCTTCGCCGCTGCCTTCGTGGGCATGCTGGTCATTGCCAGCCCCCTTGTGGCGGCCAGCCAGACCGCGCCCGCCAAGAATTGGAAGGCGCCGGCGACCCCCATCTACGCGCAGAAACTCTCCGATGCCGTGATGGCCAAACACCCGGAACTTCTCAGCCTGACCTTCCACGGCGTCCCGCCCGGCCAGGAAAAAACCTACACGATGTTCGCTGGATCCTATCCAGAGCGCATCGGCAATGCCGATGACCCTGACGACATCGACGTCAGCGTCAAGGGCATCACCATTGTCGATCCGCGCTGGCATCGCGCCAAGGATACGGCCAAGAAGTTCGTCGTTCTGCTGCCGCTGCGCGACGCCCAGGGCGAGAACATCGGTCTGCTGGTGCCCGCCTTCAGGAATGACGCGGCCTGGGGCAAGGGCAAGGGAGAGCGCGAGTTCTTCCTCATGGCCCTCGACCTGCGCGACTCGCTTGAGCGGCAGATCCCCAGCTACGCATCGCTGTTTGCCCCGGCGAAATGAGGCGCGGCAACCCGGGTGACGGGATTACGTCGACGGTTGCGATATCCCCTTAACCAGGCGTGCTCGGCCCTGGTCCCAGCGACTGTGGAGATTATTGCAACTGTCGCCGCAATCCAACAACCCGGCAAACTGAAAGGGTCCCGCCCTGCGGCGGAGTCCCTCCAGATTTCTCGCGGTGTCGGTTCCCCGTTACCGGTTCGACCAGACGCCGGTGCGGGGGGTGGATTGGTTGCCGCCGCCGCGTTGCGGGCCCTTGAAGGCCGGTCGGGCGGCGGGCTTGGCCTCACCCGAGCGCGCGGGCGCGCCCTCGTGGCGATGGCCGCCGCCCCCACCGCCGCCGTGATTGCGGTTGCGCTTGGGCGCATGGTTGCCGCGGCCGCCGCCGGGCTGGCCGCGGGTGTCGGCGCGGTCGGGCTTGACGCCCTGCGGCTCGGGCATGGCCGCGGTGGCCGCGCCCAGGTGTTTGTCGTTCCGACGGTCGAAGGACGGGATGGTCTGGCGGGTGACCTTCTGAATGTCGCGCAGCAGGGTGCGTTCGTCGTCGGCGCAGAACGCCACGGCTGAGCCATCCGCGCCGGCCCGCGCCGTCCGGCCGATCCGGTGCACATAGCTTTCCGGCACGTTGGGCAGCTCGTACTGGACCACGTGGCTGACCGCGTCGATATCGATGCCGCGGGCGGCGATGTCGGTGGCCACCAGGGCGCGGACCTTGCCGGCCTTGAAGTCGGCGAGCGCGCGCTCGCGCTGGCCCTGGCTCTTGTCGCCGTGGATCGAGGCGGCGTCGACGCCCACCTGCTCCAGGCTGCGCGCCACGCGGTCGGCGCCGCGCTTGGTGCGGGTGAACACGATGACCCGCTTGAACTGGGCGTCGTCGAACAGTTCGGCCAGCAGGGCGCGCTTGCGGGACTGTTCGACGAACAGCACGCGCTGGTTGACCTTTTCCACCGTGGTGGCCTGCGGGGCGACGGAGACGCGCAACGGGTCGGTGAGCAGCTCGGACGCCAGCTTGCCGATCTCGGTGGGCATGGTGGCCGAGAAGAACAGGTTCTGACGCACCTTCGGAATGTGCGCCACGATCCGGCGGATCGGCAGCACGAAGCCCAGGTCGAGCATCTGGTCGGCCTCGTCGAGGACGAAGATCTCCACGCCACGCAAGGTGATGGTCTTTTCCTGCAGGTGGTCGAGCAGCCGGCCGGGGGTGGCCACCAGGACGTCGACGCCGTTGGCCATGGCCTTGTGCTGGGCGCCGTACTTCACGCCGCCGAAGATCACCGCGACAGTGACGCCCATGTGGCGGCCATAGGTCTTGAAGCTCTCGCCGATTTGCGTCGCGAGCTCGCGGGTCGGGGAAAGGACCAGGACGCGGGCGCCCTTGCGTTCCGGCTGGCGCTTCTCGGCGGCCAGGCGGTGGAGGATCGGCAGGGCGAAGGCGGCGGTCTTGCCGGTGCCGGTCTGGGCGATGCCCTGCAGGTCGCGGCCGGCCATGACGCCGGGGATCGCCTGGGCCTGGATCGGGGTGGGGATGGTGTAGCCTTCGCCGGCCAGCGCCTTCAAGAGGGGCGCGGCGAGGCCGAAATCGGTGAATTGAGTCAAAAAAGAACTCTCAGATATGCGCCGAACGCGCCAGCTCGAGTCCATCGAGGGCGCGCGGGTCGCGGGTCTTTGGGGAAGCGCCCCGCGTGATGGGCGATCTATGGGTCTTACGGCGCTCGACAGGCTGGACCTCGAAGAGAGATCCCACGCGGCTGGAGCGCCGATAGCGTCATAGTCTCGTGACGCGCCCCGCACATCGGGGTTGGGGGCCGCAAAGTCAACCCACGCGCTCGGAATTGGCCGGTGCTGTTGCCTTTCGGACTCATCCGGGGAATGCAGCAACTATGAGCCAGAAAACCCTGCTGCTGGTCGCCGCTGCGGCCCTGGTGGACGCCGACGGCCGCGTGCTGATCTGCCAGCGGCCAGAGGGCAAGGCGCTGGCGGGCCTGTGGGAATTTCCGGGCGGCAAGGTCGAATCCGGTGAGACGCCCGAGGCTTGCCTGATCCGCGAACTGGACGAGGAACTGGGCATCGCGGTGACCCACGCCTGCCTGGCGCCCTTCGTCTTCGCCAGCCACAGTTACGAGGGCTTTCACCTGCTGATGCCGCTCTACCTGATCCGCCGCTGGGAGGGGCAGGTTACGGCGCGCGAGCACGCGGCGCTGGCCTGGGTGACGCCCGGCCGGATGGGCGACTACCCCATGCCGCCCGCCGACGCCCCGCTGGTGGCCTGGCTGCGCGACGTGCTGTGACCGCCGGATCAGCGCTTGCGGCGCAGCCGCAGGGAGACGCCGTTCGCCGGGCGTGCGGGCCGGATGCTCAACGCTTCGTGGCGGAGAGGGGCTCCAGACGTCAGCGACGACCCAGCTCTGTCCCGGCCGGTTTGAGACAAGTCAGCCGGGACAGGGTCTCGCAGGGGCTCAGGCGTGGTGGCGGACGGCGAGCTGGACGATCCGAACCAGCAGCAACCCGCCGGCGATGACCAGGTAGCCGCGCAGCGCCAGCATCCAGAGCTTCGAGGCCTCGGACAGGCGGGCGGGCGGCAGCCTGTCCAGCGCCGGCATCCGCCAGTCCGCCCGGCCGGCGACATCGATCACTCCGCGCCGCCGCGCGCGGCGCGCACCGCTGGCGCCCAGCCAGGTTGCGGCCGCCAACGCGCCGCCAGCCAGGAACACCTCCCCGATGAACGCGGCGGTGATGTTTGGATAGAACACCGACACCGTCAGGATCACCGACAGCATGACCAGAATCGCGATCACCGCTCCGGTGAACAGGTTCAGCCACGGACCGTTCCGCCAGGGACCCAGCACAGCCTTGTCGTTGCAGAGCAGCAGCAGAAACACCGTGGCGCTGGGCAGCAACACCCCCGCCAGGGTCTGCACCGCGTTGGTGAGCAGGCCCAGGGGCGTCCCGGGGATCAGCACCAGCGCCGCGGCGAGCGCGATCAGTCCACCATAGATCAGGAAGAAGCCCCAACCTTCACTGGGCCTGCGGTGCAGTGAGTGGTTGATCTTGAAGACGTCGCCAATGGCGTAGGCGGTGGAGAGTGAGACGGCGCCGGCGCCGATCACCGAGGCGTCAATCAGGGCGATGGCGAACAGCGTCCCGGCCAGCCTTCCGCCCGAGTGTTCAAGACCCGCGGCCACGGCGCGGGCGTCGGTGAAGTGGCCAGCCCCGGCCTGACCCGAGAAGGCCGCGGCGGTGAAGGCCATCATCGCCGCGGCGCCGGCCACCACGAACACGATCCCGATCGCCAAGTCGATCTTTTCATAGGCCATGAACCGTGGGGTGATGCGCTTGTCGATCACATAGCTCTGCTGAAAAAACAGCTGCCAGGGTGCGATCGTCGTGCCGACGATGGCGATGACCAGCAACATCACCTCGCTGACCTTGCTTCCCTTGGGCAGGCCCGGGACCAGGAAGTCGTGCGCCATCTGCGAGACCGGTGGGTGAATCATCAGGAAGACGGGAACCAGCGCCAGGCTGCCCGCCACCAGCACCATCATGAACCGCTCGAAACGGCGAAAACTGCCCGTGGAGGCCGCGGCGATCGTGACGGCGGCGGCGGCGATCACGCCCCAGACCTTGGGCAGGCCCAGGTAGTCCAGGCCGAGGGTCACGCCGATAAACTCGGTGACAATGGTCAGGGCGTTGAGCAGGAACAGGTCGATGATCGAGAAGGCCCCCCAGAATTTGCCGAACCGCTGGAAGATCAGGCGGGCGTGGCCGACCCCGGTCACCACACCCAGGCGCACCACCATCTCCTGGTTCACGTACAGCACGGGGACCAGCAACAGCAGCGTCCACAAGAGGCCCGTGCCGTAGTTCTGGCCGGCCTGGGTATAGGTGCCGAAGGCGCCGGCGTCGTTGTCGCCGACCATGACGATCAGGCCTGGCCCGACGATGGCGGCCAGCGTCATCAGCCGGCGCCGCCAGCCCAGGCCCGGCGCGTGGCCATGCTCGGGGATTGAGCCGAAAGCGCCCTTGATGTCGCCGCGATGCGCGGTGTCGAGGTGCGCCCCGGGCGGCGCGCCGGCGGTGGTTTCGAGAACGGACATGGCGCAACTCCTGCGCGAAAGGTCGGAAGGGATCGACGGATAGGTCGGCCCGCGAGCTCAGCCGGACGGTTCGACGCAGCTGATCCGCCAGATGCGGGCAAGCCGCCCCGCGCTATCGACCCGCCAGGACACCACCGGGGCCGCGCTTGGACCGGGCGCGGGCGTGTTTGTCGCCAGGCGCGTGGCGGCGCCTGCGTTCAGGGTCATACGGCGGGGATTGAAGATGGCCATCTTCGCCTCCTCCTGCTCAAGCGGGTTGCTCAGGCCTGGGGGAGGCGACAGTCGCGGGGATCAGGCTGGAGCCTGGATTCCTGCGACGGTCACGAACGCCCGGGCGACGAACCGGCCAGCCGCGGATTGAACAACCGACGCCAGGCGTCGCGTCTCACCCACGGTGGTCGGGTTGCTAGATCGCGGGTTCATGATGATCCGTTGGTCCGATTGATCCCGACGACGCTCGCGCGTCGCCACGCCAAGTGAGGCGGTTGTCCCTTCCCACCCGGCGCAACGCGGCATATAGCCTAGGGGACTATAGTTTCAAGGACTATTTGACGACATGAGCCACATCGCCAGGGAAAAGGCCAAACTGCTCAATCGGCTGCGTCGGCTGCGCGGCCAGGTCGAGGCTATCGAGCGGGCTGTGGAGAGCGATGAGGCCTGCGTCAGGATCCTGCAACAGGCGACCTCATGTCGTGGCGCCCTGGAAGGGTTCATCGGCGAGGTCATCGAAGATCACATCCGAGAGCACATGGTCGATCCTGCCGCTCCGGCCGATCACCCGCACCGGCAGGCGGCCGAGGAACTGGTCGAAATCATCCATGCCTATCTGACCTAAGCCCGGAACGAACAGGGTCGTTGCCGGTATCTGGAGCCCTTCATCTCCACGAAGGGTTGAGCCGACCTGGATCGGAAGGGCTCCGCGCGCTGCAACCGGGCCGCACCCAGACGCGGCGTTTCCCGGGATCCGTCGGTAGCCGGCCTAGGGTTTGGTCGCGGGGTCCTTGCCGCCGAAGGCGTCCTTCACCTCGTCCTCGGTGATCCGGGCCGAGGGGTCGCCCTTCTGGTTCAGGTTCTGCTCTTCGGTTCCGTCGCCCATCATGCCGGGGTGCTTTTCAACGGGCTTGGCGATTGGGTCGGTCATGGGGAACTCTCCTGCTGCGGTCCCCGGGCTAACGGACGCCGCGCGGCGACGTTCCGGCGACTACCGGCGATAGCTCGCCCGGGTCACCGTCATCTGCCGCGCGCCCGTCGCGTGGGTCGCGTCCACCACGCACTGCCCGGGATCCATCATGGCGTGCTGCCCCAGGCAGTAGATGTCCTCATAGTGAGGGCCGGCGCTGGCCAGGCACTGGTAGAGGTTGAGCTTGGCGAGCCTGAGGCACGAGCCCGAGCGCGGCTCGCTCATCAGGCTGCGCGCCTTGCCGTCCTCGCCCAGCACCGTCAAGGCTGCAAGCGCCACCCCGTGCGCAACCACCGCGCTTGCCGCGCCGCCGCGCCGCGCACCCTGCGATAACGACGTCCGCAGTTCGCCGGCATCCTCGCGGCTTGGCTGGTAGCCCGCCGCGGAGATGCGCTTGACCCGGCTGAGCCGTCCCGCGGCGTCCGCAACCCTGGCCCTGGCCCAGACCTGACGCTGCACGGAATAGGCTGCGTGCTTGACCCGTTCGCCGTCGGTGAGGAGGGCGGAGCCCTGCACGTAGAGCGCGCCCGAGGCCCGCGCGCCCGCCGCTTCGCCGCCTGGGAGCGTCAGGGCGGTCCTTGGGTCGGCGGCCAACTGGCGCGCGAGGCCGCCCCGGTCGCGCTCGGCGCGGACCGCCGCCACGAAGCGCGGCTCCTGCAAGGCCGCCAACGCCGCATAGGCGATCATGCCGCTTTCCAGCTCGTTCGGCGTGTGACCGGCGCCGGTCTGAAGGGCCTCGGCGACGTCCGACGGGCTGGAAAAGCCCGGGTCGATACCACGCGCATGGCGCATGAAGCTCTCGAAGGCGCTGGCCTGGATGGCGAGGCCGCGATCCGGGGGCGCGAAGCCACGGGCGGGCGGGGGCGAAGCGTAGGTCCGGGGCGGGTCGGGCGCAGTGGCGCAACCGGCCAGGCTGACGGCGGCCATGGCCACGGCAAATGCCTTGAAACTGATCGCCACTCTTGACCCCCGATGTCAGGAGCCCCCCGAAACGCCACCCTGGGTCAGTCCTTTGGCGCCGTCGCCGTGGCCAGTTGTCGCGACCCAGAGCCCTTCCCGTTCAGGTTGGCTCAACCTAAGCGGAGGAGAAGGGCTCCAGATATGACGACGACCCTGTTCTCTCCCCGCTGACTTGAGCCAAGTCAGCGGGGAGAAGGTCTAAGCTTTCTCGGCCGCTACCGAGCTTGGCCGTTCGCCGTGCCCAGCGCATCGGCCAGCCGCATCTTCGCCGACCCGGGCCGAAGCGGCTGGGGCTGGCTGGCGTGCGGGGCCCAGCCGGTCAGCGTGATGATCTCGAAGGTCGCGGTGATCCGCCCGTCTGGCCCGGCGAACCGCTCGGCATAGATCTCGCTGGAGCGGGCCAGCAGCACGCGGGTGAGCGGGCGGGGATGACGATCGGCCAGCACATTGGTCTCGCCCATCTGGCGCAGGTCTGCGAGCAGCTTCAGCGGATGGTCGTAGCTGACGCTGACCCGGTCCACGTCGGCGACCGGCAGGGTCAAGCCAGCGCGCTGCAGCAGACCGGCGGCGTCGCGGCTGTCGGCAAAGGGCGAGACGCGGCTGCCGGCCCCGCCGAGGATCTCGCTCTCCGCGTCGGTCAGCGCCTGGCGCAGCTCGGTCAGGGTCGAGCCGCCGAGCAGGGCGCCCAGGAACAGGCCGTCCGGCTTCAGGGCCTGGCGGATCTGGATCAGGGCGCCGACCACGTCGTTGGTCCAGTGCAGGCCGAGTGTCGAGACCACCAGGTCGAGGCTTTCGGCTGCGAACGGCAGACGTTCTTCGTCCAGGGCCAGGCGCGCTCCGGCCCGGCCGCCCAGCATGGCGGGCGACAGGTCCGCCTCGATCAGCAGGCCGACGCGCGCGGCGGCGGGGCTTGCCTTCAGGGCCTCGCGCAAGGCCCCGGTGCGCGCAGAGAGGTCGACGGCCACCGGGAAGTCCCGCACTATCCCTTCGAGGCGCTCGACGAGGTCGAGGGCGGCGCGGCGGTGCAGGAAGTCGGCGGTGGCGAACCCGCTCGCGGCGCGGTCCAGACGCTTGCGATGCAGGGCGCGGTCGAACAGGTGAGGCGGGCCGGAGGCGGGGAGGCCAGATGAAGGAAGACGGGACATGAGCGTCGAAGATGGCCTCTTCCGGACCCTATTGAAACCGGGGCCGCGCATCCGAGCGGCCTGGCATGGGACGCTGGACATGATCTTTCCGCCACAGGCCATCGACGGCGGCGCGGCATTGGCCGGGGGACTGTCGGCGGCGGCCTGGAGTCGCATCCGGTTCCTCGACGGCC
>NZ_JANMBF010000179.1:0-14358 GCF_031360265.1 Phenylobacterium sp. | reverse complement strand
ACTTCGTCGGCGCCGACCTGCAGGGCGAAGGCGGCGTCGTCGAGTCCGGAGACGTCGCGCCAGACATCGCAGCGGGCCTGGATCGCCTGGCCGACCGCATCGTTCGCCGGCGCGCCGGAATAGCAGGCCAGGCTGAACCGGTCCTTGTCGTGATGCTCCATCACCGGCGCGAAGAACTTGGTCAGCTGGTGCTGGTTGAAGAGCGGCGCGAAGTAGCCGATCCGCAGCTTGCCATCGGCCCGGGTCAGCCGCCGGCGGCCCTTGGGAAGGCCCTTGGCGTGGGCTTCCCAATACCTCATCCCCTCTTGATACATGGCGTCGGGCGTCGCTCGCTGAAAGGCCAGCGCATAGTGCAGGAACGAATGGTGCTGCGGGTGCGGCCAGCGCCGTTCCAGCGATTCGAAGGCGGCGATCGCTTCCTCAATGCGGCCCTGGTGCTGCAGCGCCAAGCCCAGCCGCAGGCGCAACGACGCCACGTCCGGATTGGCGTCGATCAGCCGCTGGTAGAGGCCGGTGGCGGTGGCCATCTGGTTGCGGCCGTAGAAGCCCTCCGCCAGGTCCAGCAGGCGCTGGGGGTCGGCGTCAAGCGCCAGGGCCTCGGGCGCATGGGCCGCCAGGATCAGCCGGGCATGCTGGTCCCGGGCCTCGGCCAGCGAGCGCAGGGCGTCATCGTGCTTTCCGGCGGCGATCTGGGCGGCGGCCAGCTGGTAGCGGGTCTCCGGGTCCCACGGGCGCTTGATCACCGCGCTCCGGAACAGCGCCTCGGCGTCGGCATGGGCGCCGTTCGCCAGGCAGGCCGCGCCGGCGGACATCATCTCGGCGGTCTCGTGACCCAGCAGCGAGACAGCGAACTCGGGTGGCGCGGACTGGGGCGGCGCGGGCTCAGGCACGGCGGATCTTCTTCTGGCGGGCGGTGTGGAAGGACTCCTGGCTGATCAGCACCTTGGCCGGCGCCTTGTAGGCCGCCAGGCTGGCGCGGCACGCCAGCCGGATACGGCGTTTCAGATCGTCCGCCGGCTCGGGGGTCTGCAGTGCGACCTTGGCCACCACGATCTGGCCCAGCAGCGCGTGGGCCTCGCCGATCACCGCGACGTCGAGGATATTGTCCAGGCCCAGGATCACGTCCTCGACCTCGGCCGGATAGACCTTCTGGCCGCCGACATTGATGATGTCGCTGACCCGGCCGAGGATCTTGATGTAGTCGCCCTCCACCTCGACCCGGTCCTGGGTGTTGAACCAGCCGTCAGCGTCGAAATTGGACGGGGCGTTGAGATAGCCCAGCATGGCGTATTGCGACCGGATCCACAGCACATCATCGACTACGCGGGTTTCGAAACCCTCGCCGCCGACCCGCACCCACAGCGACCCGTCCGGCCGCGACTGGGAGCGCAGGACGCCGACTTCGGACAGGCCATAGGTCTGCTGCAGCTCGACGCCGGGAAAGGCCGCCCGCAGCCGGTCGAGGGTGGATTGCGCCATCACCTCGGTGCCGTAGGTGATCCGCTTCAGCGAGCTGAGATCGAGCTTGCGGTGCAGGCCCGAGGCCAGCATCAGGGTCAGGAACGAGGGCGTCGCGGGCAGCAGTTCCACCCGGTTGCGGGCGATGGCCTCGCAGACTGCGGCCACCGAGCGGTCGGCCACCGTCACCACGGTTCCCAGGCTGCTGGTGATGCCCAGCACGGTGTTCACGCCCCCGAAGTGATCGATCATCAGGAACGGAATGGCGCGGGTGGCGGTCCGCGCCTTGCGGAACTTGTCGGCGATCCGGTCGAAGTCGTGGAGGATCGCCTTGGGCGCGCCGCTGGACCCCGACGAAAACAGGATCAGGCCCGGACGCCCGGCCGCCACCAGCTCGCTGACAAGGGCATGGTCAACGACGATCCGGCGGCGTTTGAACGCGGCCTGGCGGCCTTCGGGATCGAATTCCACGAACCAGTCGCAGCCGGAGATCGCCAGCGCGCCGTCCTCCTCAACGACGGCGGCGCGGCTCAACGGGATTACGATGGCGCCGGCTTGCGCCAGGGCCAGGATCAGGCAGACCACGGCCGGCGCATAGTCGGCCAGGACCGCGACCTTTTCGCCCGCCCGCACGCCCTCGCGCGCCAGGGTGTCGCTGAAGCCGTTGATGATCTCGACCGCCTGGCCATAGGCGACGGTCTCGCCCTCGTGGACAAAGGCCGCCTGGTCCGGCGCGGTGGCGAAGCGGTCGAGCAGCCACTGCATCGCTAACGCCCCAACTGCTCTTGCAGGACGACCTTGATCAAGGCGTAGGAGGTGATGTCGGCCGCGTCCTCGTCGGGGATCACCACGCCAAAGGTCTGCTCCAGCGCCAGCACCAGATTCATGTGGTGCAAGGAATCCCAGCTGGGAATCGTGTCGGCGCTGGCGTCCGGGCCGATGGCGTCCACGGACACCCCCAAGACGATGGCCATCACCTGCTTCAGCGCGGCTTCGTCAAGCATTCAGCACCTCGATCCACGGGCTTGGCGGGGCGGCGAAGGTCGCCAGCGCGGCGGCGTAGGACCGCACCCCTCCGGCGTCGCTGACCAGGGCCAGGCCCGCCCGATCGTAGAAGTCGGCGGCCTGAGCGTTCTTGGCCGTCGGCCAGTAGCTGGCCCGCACCCGCGTACAGCCCCGCGCGGCGGCCTCGCCAAGGATCGCCGGCCAGATAGCGAACTCGACGCCGCGTCCCAGCACCCGGCAGCTCATGAACAGGCTCTCGATGCTGGCCGTCGCGCCCGCATGGCGAACCACAACAACCCCCGTCAGGCCGGCCGGTCCGAAGCGGTCGGCGACCTCCAGCGACCAGACGGCCACGGCCGGATCGGCCATCAGCCCCTCGATCTCACCGTCCGTATAGCGGATCGTGGTCAGGTTGAACTGGTTGGATTTCTGGCTCAGCTCGGCGATGCGCGTGCTCCTGGCGGCGTCATCCCGCGCCAGGGTGACGGTCAGGCCAAGCGAGGCAAGATAGTCCTCGTGGGTGGCGAACGCCTGTTGTTCGGCGAGAGCCTCGGCGCGCTGGCGGTACTGGGCGGTCTTGTCGGCGCCGTCGGTCATCACCCCGCCGGCCAGGAACAGGTCCTTGATCGCGGCGATCACGGCGAGGTAGTCGGGCGGGCTTGCGGGAACCTGGAACACGGTCACCTGCGGCGTCTGGCTGCGCACCGCCTCGCACTCGAAAGCGGAGTCATCCAGGAACACAAGGCTGTCGAGGCCGATGTTCAGGTCCTGGGCGAGCTGGCGCAGGTTTTCGACCTTGTCCGACCAGTTGACCTGGCTGGCGATGATGTCGGGCGGTCGCAGCACCATGTCCGGATGGCTGGCCAGCACCGTGGCGACTTCATCCGCGTCGTTCTTGCTGCAGAGGCAGAGCAGCACGCCGCGCCGTTGCAGCGCCAGGAACTCTGTCTGGGCGCGGTGGAAGACATTGCCGGGATAGCTGTCGGGGCTGAGCCGGATGCCGCTCGCCAGATCCTCGCCCAGAATGCCGCCCCAGAGCGTGTTGTCACAGTCCAGCACCAGGGCCTTCGGGAACCGCGTCCCATAGGCCCGCGACACGGCGGTGACCTGTCGGGCCCATTCGTCCAGCAGCGGCGGGGCGTAGGGGGCGGTGTTGCGCAGGTAGAAACGCAGGTCGAAAGCCGCGCGGCGTCCCAGGTCGGCGACCAGTCCCGCCAGGTCGATCCAGCGGACGTTGGCGAAGGCCGCTGCTTCCTCACGCAAGGCTTGGTTCAGCCGAGAGATCACCGCGTCAAGCCGGTCCCCGCCGGCCACCGGGGCGCTGATCCGATGCAGGCCGCAGAGGAACACCGTCCGGAAGCCGCCGGCGCCGCGCAGCACCAGCCGCCAGCGGGCGCGCAGGTCGGCCTCGCGGGCCTCAAGCTCGGCGTCGGACAGCATCGCGGCGCGCGCCTCGAACGCCGGCTCCAGGGCGTCGAGGAACGGCGCCAACAACAGGTGGTCGCAGCGGGCCTCAGCGAACCGCGCCAGGTCGCCCAGCGGGTCGTCGAAATTTCCCTGGCTGACGCTCAGGCGCACGCCCGCCAGCAGCGCGTGACGGCGCAGATAGAGCCCCAGCATGTCCACGCTCGCCCCGGCGCTGACGCCGATATGCGCCGTGGCGATCGGGTCGGAACGCGCCTCGGCGGCGGTTACCGCGGCCATCACCTGCGCCAGCGAGGCGCCGGGATCGGCCAGGGGATCGCGGACCATCCCGGGGACGACCGGTCCGTTCACCGCATCACCATGCCGCCGTTGACGCTGAGGGTGTGGCCGGTGATGAAGCCGGCCTCCGCCGAGGCCAGATGCGCGACGGCCGAGGCGATGTCGGTCGGTGCGGCGAGCCGGCGCATGGGCGTCTGCCGCGCGGCGATCAGCTGGGCCTTCTCGGGGATGTCGCCGATCAGCGCGGTCTCGGTCATGCCGGGCGCCACGCAATTGACGGTGACGCCGCTGGGACCGACCTCGGCGGCGAGATAGCGCGAGAAGGTCGCCAGCGCCGACTTGGCCATGGCGTAGGCGGTCCAGGTGGGGGTCGGCGCGCCCTCCGTAACCTGCGAGGTGATGTTGACGATCCGACCATACCGCCGCTCGATCATGGCGGGCAGGCAGGCCTGGGCCAGCAGGACCGCGGCCTTCACCTGCACGTCGAGATGGGCCTGCACATGGTCCCATCGCAGGTCGGCGAAAGCCTTGGCGCCGATCGCCGGCGAGGCGTTGTTGACCAGCACGTCCACGGGTCCGAACGCCTGGGCCGCGGCCCGCGCCAGGCTTGCCGCTCCGTCAGCCGTGGCGAGGTCGGCCTGGATCGCCACCGCCCGCGCCGGGCCGTCCAGCGCCTGGATGGCGGCGACCACGGCGTCGGCCCGGTCCGCCCGGCCATGCCAGGCGACCACCACCTCCATCCCGTCGGCCGCCAGCCGCTGACAGATCGCCCGGCCGATGCCGCCGCCGCCGCCGGTGACCAGGGCCACGCGCCGCCGACCCGGATCGGCGGCTCCGGGCTGGGCCGCGCGGGGCTCCAGCACCTTGACCTTGCCGGTCCCGCTGAGCACGGTCTGGCCGGCCTGGTTTATGATCGTCGTGTCGAGTTCGAGCAAGCGGTCGCGCGCGTGCCGGGCGGTCACCGTGCAGCTGACCTGAAGCGTGTCGCCAAGGCGCACCGGCAGCAGGAACTCCAGGCTCTGGGCCACCCAGAGTGCGCCCGGCCCCGGCAACTGGGTGCCGATCACCGTGGAGATGAACGACGCCCCCAGCATCCCGTGGACGACGATGTCCTTGAAGCTGGTGGCCTCGGCGTAGGCGCGGTCGACATGCAGGGGATTGTCGTCCCCGGTCATCTCGACGAAGCGGCGCACGTCGGCCTCGCCGATGGTCCGGGTCAGGGTGCGGGCGTCGCCAACCTTGATGGCGTCGAAGTCGGAGAACATGCCCTAGCCACCCCGTCCGGCGCCCGCCGGCGCCCAGCGCCAGACGCTGGCGCCGAAGTTGAACCCCGCGCCGACAGCCGCCAGCACCACCGTCGCGCCGGGCTGGATCAGGTCACGCTCCACCGCTTCGCTCAGCGCAATGGCCACCGACGCCGCGCCGGTGTTACCGATTTCCTGGACGTTGGTGTAGGTGCGCGACAGGTCGGCGCCCATCTTGCGCACGATGTAGTCGATCAGGTTGTAGTTGGCCTGGTGGAAGACGAAGAAATCGACGTCGGAAAGCTCGCCGTCCGCCTTGCCCAGCGCCGCCTTCACCACCGCCGGCAGGTGGGTGATCGCCTGCTTCCAGGTCGCCAGTCCGTTCAGTTCCATGACGTCGCTGTCGGCGGGGCCTGCGCGGCCCATCGCCGGAAAGCTCGATCCACCGCCACGCACCCGCACCGCCTCATAGTTCGAGCTGTCGGTGTGGAAGGCCGAGGCGACGATGCCGGACCCGGCCGCGCCGCGGCTCAGCACCGCGGCGCCGGCCCCGTCGGAATGGTAGATCACGCTGTCGGCGTCGCCGCGGTCGATGTAGCGGCTGTTCAGCTCCACGCCGACCACCAGGGCATGGCGCACCGAGGGGTCGGCCGCCATCCGGTCGCTGGCCGCGGTCAGGCCGGAGACAAAGCCCGCGCAATTGGCCTGCAGGTCGAAAATCTGGCCGCCCCGGACGCCCAGCTCCTTGTGGATCTTCGCCGACAGCGGCGGGAAGGTGTAGTCGGCCGAGAAGGTGCAGGCGACGATCATGTCGATCTGGTCGGCGGCGATCCCCGCGCCCGCCATGGCGCGTGTGGCCGCCTGCACCGCAAAGGCGGACGCGGTGTCATCCGGCGCGGCCAGGTAGCGGCGCTTGATGCCGGTCTTCTCCAGGATCCACGCGGGCGTGACCTCGAGGTTGCGGCAGAGCGTTTCATTGTCCTCGACCACGCCGGCCAGGTGATGGCCGACGCCGGCGATGCAGACCCCCGACCCGGCGCGCAGGCTCATGACGCGACCTCGCCCAGAAACGCCAGCAGCGCCCGGTTGCCCGTCGCGATCTCCTCGAACCGCGCCGAGGGGCCGTGGCCGGGATGGATGAGCGTGTCGCCCGGGATCTGGTCCCAGAGCGCCAGCAGGCTCTTGCGCAGCAGGCCGTGGTTCTCGCCCGGCAGGTCCGACAGGCCGACGCCCTTGGCGTAGAGGCTGTCGCCGGTGAACATCTGGCGCCCGAAGCGGATGAAGCAGCTGCCCGGCGTATGGCCGGGGACCGGCAGGTAGCGGAGCGGCTGGCCGCCCTGACTCGTCGCGCCCGGATCGACCGGGGTGACCTCGGGCAGGACGATCCGCTGTTCGAGCTTCAGCACCATCAGCAGGAAGTTGCTGGTCTTCATGGTCTTCAGGTCGGCCGGGTGCAGGAAGACCGGCGCGCCATAGGCCTGCTGGAAGTGGCTCGCCCCGCCGATGTGGTCGAAATGGCCGTGGGTGCAGAACACCTGGCGCGGGGTCAGGCTCAGGCCCTGGGCCGCCCGGTCGATGCGCAGGGGATCGAGACCCGGATCGACGATGAACGCCTCGCCCGGGGTCTCGGTCGCGCAGATATAGGCGTTGGAGGGAAACCCCCCGCCGGTGACCTTCCACACCCCGTCGCCGACGCGCTCGGGAGCCCCGGATAGCGGCGCGGGGTAGGCTCTGGCCAGCATCAGTTCACGCCGCCGAGAAACACCGTCTGGGCGGTGACATAGCCGCTGGCTTCGGAGGCGAAGAAGTCCACCACGTTGAGAATGTCGGCCGGCGTCGCGAACCGTGGAACCGGCAGGCCGGAAATGATCGCCTCGATCTTGTCGCGGGGCAGTTGCGCCAGCATGTCGCTCTCGATGGCGGTGATGCCGAGCGTGTTGCAGGTGACGTTCATCGGCCCGAACTCCTTGGCCATGACGTTGGCCAGCGTCGAGAGGCCAGCCTTGGTCGCCGCGTAGACGGAGTCGCCCATGGGCTCCAGGCTGACCGCCATCGAGCCGATGTTGATGATCCGGCCCCACTTGGTCTTGCGCATGAACTTCGCCGCCTCGCGCGAGACGATGAACGGCGCCAGCAGGTTGACGTTGACCATCGCCTGGGCCGCGGCCGGCGGCATGATCATGGCGTACTGCGAGGTCAGCACGGCGGCGTTGTTGACCACGATCTCCAGGCTGGTGACTTGCTTGTGCAGCCCCAGGAACGCCTTCTGGATCGCCAGAGGGTCGGCCAGGTCGACCTGGACGTGATGATAGGCCGGGCCGGTCAGTCTGGCCTCGCCGCGGGCAAAACCGATCACCGACGCGCCCTGCGCCAGGAAATGCTCGGCGATGATCCGGCCCACGCCCCGCGTGGCGCCGGTGACCAGGGCGGTCTTTCCAGAATAGAGGTCCATGCGCGCTTGAGCCGGCGTGATTCCCAGAATCTCCGGGATTTAAGCCGCTAAGGGCGCCAACAGGGTTAACGCCGCGCGAACGTCGGCTCAGGCCGGCGCGATTTCCGAGATCAACTCGACGATATAGTCGGTGAGCGTGGCGACGTCGTCGAAGGGCGAGATTTCCCGGCTCATGGCGCGGTCGTCGGTCAGGCTGATCGGCGCGTCGTATTTCAAGGTGAGCGCGGTCTCCACGTCGACGATCACCGAGACCAAGGACAGGGAATCCATCGTCGCGTCGGCGCCGAACAGCGGCGTGGTCGGACCGACCGCCACCCGGTCGCTTAGGTCCAGTTCCTGGTTCAGGCTCTCCAGCGCGTCGAGCACGATGCCCATAGCCGCCTCACGCAGGGCCGCCTCGCGGAGCGCCACCGCGTCGCTCACGCTTTCGGCCCCGCGGCGCGCGCGCGGCCCAGCTTCATCAGGCCGCGCATCCGCGGCAGCGCCACGGCGCGGTATTCGTCGGCCAGCAGGCCAAGCGCGATGGCGTCATGGAATTCGCCGTCCATGAAGAAGTGCCGGCGCAGCCGCCCCTCCTCCTTCATGCCAAGGTATTTCTGCCATTTGACCATCAGCTGGTTGCGGTCCTCGATCACCCCATAGACCCGCTCCAGCCCCAGCCGCTCGAAGGCCAGGTCGTAGAGCAGCAGCATCGCCTCCACCGCCGCAGGCGTCCCCTGCGCGGACGCCTCGTCGCCGATCAGGAACCGCGCCGACTCAGCCCGGCGGTTGCCGAAGTCTATGTTGACCAGCGACAGCATGCCTATGGCCGGCCCGCCGTTCAGCGCGATGATATAGTTGACCTCGCTGGCCGGTCGCGCGGCGATCCAGCGCGCCTGATCCTCGACGGTGGGGGCCGCGGCGTTGAGATATCGGGCGCGCGCGCCATGCCGCCATCCGTGGGTGATCGCCGCATCGCTCGGCGCCAGCGGCCGCAGGACCACGAACTCGCCCGTCAGGCTGGCGGCAGGGTCGAAGGCCGGGGTCGCGGCGGGCGTGTCGGTCATGCCCCCAGCTATGGCGTGGAATCGCGAAACGGGCCAGCGTGGGACCGAAGGAATGGCGGGAAGGCTGCATGGTCCGGGACATCGATACCGACGCCGCATCGGCCCACGAGATGTTCCAGTCCTTCGAGGGCATGGAGGGCCTGCCGGTCACCGGTCCGGTGCGCCGCCGGCCGCTCAGCCTCGAGGCCTTCGCCCGCTCGGTCTACCCCGGCGTGCTGGTGGCGCTGACCATCGCGCTGGCCGCCTCGTGGCTGTCGCAGCACTACAACGCCCCGGTCATGCTGTTTGCGCTGCTGTTCGGCATGACCTTCCATTTCCTGCACGAGGAGGGCCGTTGCGTCGCCGGCATCGAGTTCGCGTCCAAGGCCATCCTGCGCACCGGCGTGGCGCTGCTGGGCGCGCGGATCACCGTCGAGCAGATCATCGCGCTGGGTCCCGTGCCGATCGCCATGGTGGTGGCCGGCGTCACAACGACCCTCCTGGTGGGCTTGCTGCTGGCTAGGATGCTCGGGCTCAGCCGCAGCTTCGGCGTCCTCTCCGGCGGTTCTGTGGGGATCTGCGGCGCCTCGGCGGCCCTGGCCATCGCCTCGGTGCTGCCGAAGACCAAGGAGAGCGAGCGCGATGTGATCCTGGCGGTGGTGGTGGTCACCACGCTCTCGACCATCGCCATGATCCTCTACCCGATGCTGGTCACAGCCATCGGCCTGGACCATCAGCGCGCCGGCCTGTTCCGCGGCGGCACCATCCACGACGTCGCCCAGGTGGTGGGCGCGGGCTACATGATCTCTCCGCAGACCGGCGACGTGGCCACATATGTGAAGCTGCTGCGGGTGGCGATGCTGCTGCCGGTGGTGCTGACCATCGCCCTGGTGCTGTCGCGCGGCCGGGCCGGCCAGTCGGGCGCCCGGGTGCCTATGCCGCTGTTCCTTTTCGGCTTCGCCGCGCTGGTGGCGCTGAACAGCCTGCACCTGCTGCCCAGGCCCGCGGTGGACGCGGCCGGCGAGATCTCCCGCTGGTGCCTGGTGGTGGCCATCGCCGCATTGGGCATGAAGACCACCTTCAAGGCGCTGATCGCCGCGGGCTGGCGGCCGGTGGCGGTGATGGGTCTGGAAACCCTGTGGATCGGCGGCCTGGTCCTGGCCGTGGTCGAGTGGCTGACCTAGTTCCGCGCCCGGAACCGCAGCGGCATGGCCTTGGGGCCGGAGATGAAGTTGGACGCCAGCCACTCCGGGGGCGCGGCCAGGGCGAAGTCGTCCATCCGCGTCAGCACTTCCATCAGCATGGCGTCGATCTCGATGCGGGCGATGTGCTGGCCAAGGCACCCGTGCGGGCCGGTGCCGAAGGCGATGTGCGGGTTCTCCGGCCGCGACAGGTCCAGGGTCTCCGGCCGGTCGAAGGCGGCGGGATCGCGGTTGGCGGCGCCGAAATACATCACCACCTTGTCGCCCTCGCGGATCTGTTGGCCGGCCAACTCGACGTCCTTGCGGGCGGTGCGGCGCATGTAGATCACCGGGCTGGTCCAGCGCAGCAGTTCCTCGCGCGCGTTCGCCAGTCGCCCCGGCAGGTCGGCCATCAGCCAGGCCATCTGGTCGGGGTTCTCCATCAGGGCGAGCAGCCCACCGGACAAGAGGTTGCGGGTCGTGTCGCCGCCGGCGTCGACCAGCAGCAGGAAGAACAGCAGGAACTCCATATCCTCCAGCCGCCGGCCATCGACCTCGCAGGCCAAGAGCTTGGACGCCAGGTCATCGCCCGGCCGCGCCCGCTTCTCGGCGATCACCCGGCCGCCATACTCGAACATCGCCGCCACCGCCGCCCCGCCCGCCCCCGGCGGCAAGGCTTCCGGCGCCGTGTGGATGGTCTCGGTGAGCTTGTAGAGTTCGCGCCCGTCCTCCAGCGGCAGGCCCATCAGCTCGGCGATCACGAAGGACGGCATCTCGCCCGCCACCTCGGCGACGAAATCGCATTCGCCCTTCCCGATCACCGCGTCGACGATCTGGCGGGCCAGGGCCTGGATGCGATCGCCGCGCAGGCGCGCGGCCGGCAGGGTGAACTCCTGGCGGATCAGCTTGCGGAAGGCGGTGTGTTCCGGCGGGTCCATCATCAGCATCATCTTGTAGGGCCCGAACCCCTGGCCCTGGCCCTCCCCCGCAACCTGGGGCGGCGGATCGGGGATCATGATGGTCGGCTCCGACGAGAACGCCTGGAAGTCGCGGTCCACCGCCCAGACGTCGGCGTGCCGGGTGACCGCCCAGAAGCCGCGCCCGCCCGGCTCGTCATGCCAGCGCACGGGGGCGTGCTCGCGCAGCCAGCGATACTGATCGTGCGGCTGGCCGTCGGCGAAGCTTACGGGCGACAGCAGGTCGATCTTCATGGGCGGGTCTCCGCGGGGCGTCGGCGGCGCACACTCGGCGCCGGCTTACGATGCGGCAGGCAAGCCCCGCCCGCTAGGCGTGACCAGATAGGCGGGGGTGAAACCCCGCCAAGTCGCGGCCAATGGGCCGGTGTCCGCACCGGCCCATTTGCTTTGCAGACCTGCGGGCCGCCTTCAACTCCACGGTGATCGGATCACAATGCACGAAGTCCGCCACGTAGGTCTGGCGCAACGGCTTACCCCGATAGGTCAGGCCAAGGGGGCGATGTGTTTCGAACAGGACGCCGCGCCGCGCAAACTCGCCTTCCAGGCACTCCTGATGGACAGCCTCCGAGAACCCCGCGCCCATGGCGCGATAGACCTCGAATGCCGCCCCACGGATTTGGAACGCCTCATCCTGATATGGAAGTCCGTCGATAGGCGCGCCGTCCATAGCGTCAGCCGAGCGGGAACGCCGCAATAGAACAATACAAGAACATATATACTCTCTTTCCGCGCTCTTTCCGTGTTTTCCGCGGTTCCTCTTTGAAGGGTCCGACGGTGCGGGACACGCCCGCTTGCGTCCCACCGACTCCCTCTCTAAACGGGCGGCTTAACCTGCAGAACTGGCCGGGCTTCGCGTGGAAAACGCGCGAGCCTCCGCGCGCGAGACCGAATGCCCAAGCGGACCGACATCTCCTCGATCCTGATCATTGGCGCCGGGCCGATCATCATCGGCCAGGCGTGCGAATTCGACTATTCCGGCGTGCAGGCCTGCAAGGCGCTCCGGGCCGAGGGCTACCGGATCGTGCTGGTCAATTCCAACCCGGCGACGATCATGACCGATCCGGACGTCGCCGACGCCACCTACATCGAGCCGATCACGCCGGAGATGGTCGAGAAGATCATCGCCAAGGAGCGCCCCGACGCCCTGCTGCCGACCATGGGCGGCCAGACGGCGCTGAACACGGCCCTGGCGCTCGACGCCTCCGGCGTGCTCGCCAAGTACGGCGTCGAGATGATCGGGGCCCGGGCCGAGGTCATCGACAAGGCTGAGGACCGCCAGAAGTTCCGCAACGCCATGGACGCCATCGGCCTGGAAAGCCCCAAGTCCAAGGCCGCCCACACGCTCGACGAGGCGCTGGAGGGGTTGGAATTCGTGGGCCTGCCGGCGATCGTGCGGCCCAGTTTCACGCTCGCCGGCACCGGCGGCGGCATCGCCTACAACATCGAGGAGTTCCGCGAAATCGTCGAGCGCGGCCTGGACCTGTCGCCCACCACCGAGGTGCTGATCGAGGAAAGCGTTCTGGGATGGAAGGAGTACGAAATGGAGGTGGTCCGCGACAAGGCGGACAACTGCATCATCGTCTGCTCCATCGAGAACATCGACCCGATGGGGGTCCACACCGGCGACTCGATCACCGTCGCCCCGGCGCTGACGCTGACCGACAAGGAATACCAGTGGATGCGCAGGGCCTCGATCGCCGTGCTGCGCGAGATCGGGGTCGAGACTGGCGGGTCGAACGTGCAGTTCGCGGTCAACCCGGCCGACGGCCGGATGGTGGTCATCGAGATGAACCCCAGGGTCAGCCGCTCCTCGGCCCTGGCGTCGAAGGCCACGGGGTTTCCCATCGCCAAGGTCGCGGCCCGGCTGGCCGTCGGCTACACGCTCGACGAACTGATGAACGACATCACCGGCGCGACGCCAGCTTCGTTCGAACCCTCCATCGACTATGTGGTCACCAAGATCCCGCGCTTCGCCTTTGAGAAATACCCCGGCGCCGAGCCGCACCTGACCACTTCGATGAAGTCGGTGGGCGAGGTGATGGCCATCGGCCGCACCTTCAAGGAGAGCCTGCAGAAGGCCCTGCGCGGCCTGGAGACCGGTCTTTGCGGTCTCGATGAGGTGGAGATCGAGAACGCCGGCAATCCGGAGATGGGCCATGCCGCGGTGGTCCGCGCCCTGGGTCAGCCGACGCCCGACCGCCTGCGGGTGATCGCCCAGGCCTTCCGTCATGGGCTGTCGGTGGAGGACATCCACGCGGCCTGTTCCTACGAGCCCTGGTTCCTGCGCCAGATCGAGGAACTGGTCGCCGAGGAGGCTGGCGTCCGCGCCCAAGGCCTGCCCGCCACGGCGCAGGCGATGCGCGCGCTGAAGAGCCAGGGGTTCTCCGACGCGCGGCTGGCGATCCTCACCGGCGGGACGGAAGCCCGGGTGCGCGAGACGCGGCGCGCGCTGGGCGTGCGGCCAGTCTACAAGCGCATCGACACCTGCGCCGGCGAGTTCCGGGCCGAGACGCCCTACATGTATTCGACCTATGAGACCGGCGCGCTCGGCCAGGCGCCCGACTGCGAGAGCGAGCCCACGGCGGCCAGGAAGGCGATCATCCTGGGCGGCGGGCCCAACCGGATCGGCCAGGGGATCGAGTTCGACTACTGCTGCTGCCACGCCGCCTTCGCGCTGGCCGAGATCGGCGTGGAGTCGATCATGGTCAACTGCAATCCCGAGACGGTGTCGACCGACTACGACACCTCCGACCGGCTGTATTTCGAGCCGCTCACGGCGGAGGACGTGCTCGAGCTTATTCATGTCGAACAGTCGAACGGGACCCTGCTGGGCGTCATCGTGCAGTTCGGCGGCCAGACGCCGCTGAAACTGGCCCAGCCGCTGGAGGACGCGGGGATTCCGATCCTGGGGACCTCACCCGACGCCATCGACCTGGCCGAGGACCGCGAGCGGTTCCAGCAGCTGCTGCACAAGCTCGACATCGCCCAGCCGATAAACGCCATCGCCCGCAGCCGCGACGAGGCTTTCGCCGGCGCCCATCAGGTCGGCTATCCGGTGGTGATCCGGCCGTCCTATGTGCTGGGCGGCCGGGCCATGGAGATCGTCCGAGACGACGAGCAGCTCGATCGCTACATCCGCACCGCCGTGCAGGTGTCGGGCGACTCACCGGTGTTGATCGACCAGTACCTCAGCCGCGCCACCGAGGTGGATGTCGATGCGCTTTGCGATGCGCAGGGCGCGGTGTTCGTCGCCGGGGTGATGGAACACATCGAAGAGGCCGGGGTGCATTCGGGCGACTCAGCCTGTTCCAT
>NZ_JANMBF010000066.1:0-3915 GCF_031360265.1 Phenylobacterium sp. | reverse complement strand
GCCGAGGCGCCCGACATCTGGTTCACCGTGGTAACCAATCAGCACGAGGCCACGCACGACCCGGAGCTGACCGCGGCGCGGCAGATCGATCTGGCGGCCGACCCGCGCGACTTGCGCATCGGCGAGACCGGCCTCGACTTCCACTATGACCTCAGCCCGCGCGACATCCAGGCCCGGGTGTTCCGCGTCCACGCGGCGGCGGCGCGGGCGACGGGCCTGCCGCTGGTGGTCCATACCCGCGAGGCGGACGCGGAGATGGCCGCCATACTGGAAGAGGAATACGCCGCCGGGCCGTTCCGCATCCTGATGCACTGCTATACGTCCGGCGCGGAGCTGGCGGCCCGCGCGGCGGCGCTGGGCGCCTGGTTCTCGGTCTCCGGCATCGCCACCTTCAAGGCCGCGCAGGATGTCCGCGAGGTGATCGCGCGGATGCCGGCGGCGCGGATCATCGTCGAGACCGACTGCCCGTACCTCGCGCCCGCGCCGCATCGCGGACGGCGCAACGAGCCGGCCTATGTGGCCCATGTGCTGGCCAAGCTGGCGGAGATCCGCGGCTGGACGCTGGACGAGGCCGAGGCGCGGACCGAGGCCGCATTCTTTGACCTGTTCGACCGGATCCCGCGCCCGGCGACGGTGGGGCCATGACCGGCGTGCTGGAGTTCACCATTCTGGGCTGCGGCTCCTCCGGCGGCGTGCCGCGGGCCGATGGCGAATGGGGCGCCTGCGATCCGACCGACCCAATGAACCTGCGGTCGCGCTGTTCGCTGCTGGTCCGGCGCAAGGGGGAGGGCGCGGAGACCTCGACGACGGCGCTGGTCGACACCTCGCCGGACCTTCGCCTGCAGACCGCGCGCGCCGGCGCCCGGCGGCTGGACGCCGTGCTGCTGACCCACGACCACGCCGACCAGGTGCACGGCATCGACGACGTGCGGGCCTTCTTCATCCGCCAGCGGGCGCGTATCGCCTGCCACATGGACGCGGCGACCGACGCCTCGATGATGCGCCGCTTCGGCTATATCTTCGAAGGCGAGGGGGGCTATCCGGCGATCTGCGACCGGCGCGCCCTTCCAGCCCATGGCGAGACCTGGCAGGTCGATGGGCCTTCGGGTTCGATCCCGGTGGTGACCTTCGACCAGGATCATGGCGGGGTGCGCTCGGTCGGCTATCGGTTCGGCGACGTCGCCTATTCCAGCGACGTGGTCGAGCTCGACGAGCCGGCGTTCGCCGCGCTGGCGGACCTCGACGTGTGGATCGTCGACGCCCTGCGCTACCGGCCGCACCCGACGCATGCGCACCTGGCGCGGACGCTCGCCTGGATCGACCGGTTGAAGCCGCGCCGGGCGATCCTCACCAACCTGCACATCGACCTGGACTATGAGGCGCTGAAGGCGCAACTGCCGCCCGGGGTCGAGCCGGCCCATGACGGCCTGCGGTTTGACCACCGGCTGAGCGGCGGCTTTCTGTGAGGCCCGAACCGCTCAAGCTCGCGTTCCTGGCCTCCGGCAACGGGTCGAGCGCACGCGCCATCGTGGCGGCTATCGGGGCCGGCGCGCTGGCGGCGGAGGCGCGGCTGCTGGTCAGCAACAACCGCGGCGCGCCGGCGCTCAGCTTTGCCGCCGAGGCCGGGATCGCGGCGCTCTGCATCCCGACCCAGGCCGACCCCGTGGCGGCCGACGCGCGGCTGGCGGACACACTGGCGGCGCACGGCGTCGATCTGGTGATCCTGTCCGGCTACCTGCGACAGCTGGGTCCGGCGACCCTGGCGCGCTACGCCGGGCGAATTCTCAACATCCACCCCGGTCCGCTGCCGGCGTTCGGCGGCCACGGCATGTACGGCCGCCGCGTGCATGAGGCGGTGATCGCCGCCGGCGTCGCCGAGAGCGGCATCTGCGTCCACCTGGTCGATGCGGAGTACGATCGCGGTCCGGTGGTTGCGCGGATGAGCGTCCCGGTCCAGCCGGGGGATACCGCAGCGATGCTGGAGGCCAGGGTGACCCGCGAAGAGCCGGCGTTCTTCGTGGCGACGCTGGCGCAGATCGTTGCGGGAGGCCTGGCCCAGCCTGCTCCCGGGGCGCCGTGATTGTGAACCGCGCAGATCGCTGAGACGCGCAGAGACGTGGCGGCTTCCTTCTTCCTCCGCGGGTCTTTGCGATCTCCGCGGTTGACTCGAAGCCGTCCGCGGCGCGAGCGCCCGCCGTCGCCAGCGTGCCGAGGGATTTACCGCGGAGTCCGCTGAGATACGCGGAGCGACCCAGCCCGGGTCACAGGCCGTTGGCCAGGCGGCAAATGCCGCCCCTGTCGTGCAGGATCGGACGGTCCCACCGACCGCCGGAGGCTGCCTCCTCGAAAACGCGCTGGCACCCGGCCGCCTTGAGCGCCTTGGCTTGAAGGGCGTTGCTCTGTTCGTCACCCTTCGACACGCGAGCATAGCCGATCAGCATGCCGCCTCGAGATCGGTGTGGGTGAAATCGTTGCCCTTGAAGAGCAGTGGTTCCCCGGTCTGCTTGGCCAAGGCGTAACTGAAGCAGTCGCCGTAGTTCAGGCCGGCTGGATGGCCGGATCCCTTGCCGAACCGGTCATAGGCGTCGAGGGCCAGGTAGGCTTGCTCCTCGGTCACCGGCTCGATCTTGATGGAGAAGAGGCGCAGCATCTCATCGAAGGCTGCTCGCCGCGGCGCGGCCGTATCCCGCCGCAACACGATCCCAACCTCGACCAGGCTGGCGGACGAAAGCCGGCACACGACGGCGGCCGCGATCTGCGAAAGCAAGGCCTGGGCGTCCAGCTCATCGAACAGGATGGCGATGACGGCCGAGCTATCGATAATCACGATCGGCAGGCCTTAATGCGGCAGACCCTGGTCATCATAGAGAAAGGCCGTGCGGTCCCCGCCTTCCCCGCCCGCCGGGCCGGCGGCGCGCACCAGTTCCAAGATGCGCGCGACCTTCGCGCTTTGGGCCAGCCTCAGCTTCGCAGGCCGCAGGGCTCGTCGTGCACTTGGCTCGCGCGCCAATTCGGCGCGCAAGACCGCGGCGACAACCTCCTCAACGCTTTGACCACGCAGCGCGGCGAGCTGATCGGCCATGGCCTCGATTTCGGCATTGGCTTTGATCGGCATCGTCTTTCTCCATCATGCACAAACGAGCGTTTGTGGAAGCTCCGGCAAGGACCACATCCGCCGACGCATCGGCTCTTTCACAATCCTCTTTCATCACTGTAGCGTATGACAAGCGGCTTTTGATCAAGCAGGCCAGGACCCAGCGCCCTATGCACCTTCAGGGCGCAGCCCAGCAATCGTTCCCCGATTTCATTCTCAGTCACGCCCCCCTTCCGCGTATCTCTGCGATTGCCGCGGTTGGTCCTTGCGACATGAGGGCCTCGGCGCAGTCGCCGGAATCCACCGATCAGGAGGTGTCGGCGGGCGGCGGCGGGGTGTCGTGGCCGTTGGGGCGCGCGCCCGGTGCAGGGCCAGGCTCCGGCGGGGCGGCCGAGGCCACAGCCTTGTGCGGCGCCAGCACCGCGTTGGCCCTGGCGGCTTCCACCGCGAGCTCTTCGCAGAGCCGGGCGATCAGTTGGTCGGGGTCGAGATCGAGGAAGTCTTCTTCCTCGGAAACATCGTCGAGGCGCTCCTGGATCAATCCGAGAAAGTGGAAGGACTCGCCGTCGTCGTCCTGGATCTCCGGGTCCCAGTCGGCGCAGAGCTGCGCCTCGACGCCGCGCTGCAGTTCAAGCCTGCGCTGTCTGACGGCGACCGCGTGGACCTGGGCCTGAGCCTTGGCCGCCTCGGGCTCGCCGCGCAGCCTGTCCTTCTCCAGCTTGCCGTGCAGGGCCACCGACTGGCGCGCGGACCGGGCGAGCTTGACCACGGTGTCGCAGAGCAGCGCCGTGTCCGCCGCCGTCTGCGCCTCAAACGCGCGC
>NZ_JANMBF010000043.1:0-2259 GCF_031360265.1 Phenylobacterium sp. | reverse complement strand
TTCTCGCCGCGTCAGTTCGCCGACCTCTGCGTCAAGCTGACGGGCACCCGGGCGCTGATCATCCTGGATGAATTCGACCGCTGCGAATCCAGCGAGTTCCGCCGTGATCTGGCCGAACTGATCAAGTTCCTCTCCGACCGCTCGGTGCGGATGCAGGTGGTGATCGGCGGGGTGGCGGCCGATCTTGCCGAGCTGGTGGAACACATCCCCTCGATCCGCCGCAATATTCTGGCGGTGCGCGTCCCCCTGATGTCCGAAGGCGAGATCCGCAGCCTGGTCGCCACCGGCGAACGGGCGAGCGGCCTGACCTTTGATCCCGCCGCCTGCGATTTCATCGTCAGCGTGGCGCGCGGCTGGCCCTATATCGCCACCCTGCTTTGCCATCACTCGGGCCTGAATGCGATCGACGCCGGGCGCGGAACCGTGTTGCCGGACGATGTGTCGGCGGCGCTGGACGAGTCATTGCTGGAACTTCGCGCGCGCATGGCCAAACCCATCCAGCTGCAGGTCGAACGCCTGCTCGCCGACGGCGGCGGCAAGCTGCTGACGCTGATCGCCGGCGCGTCACTGGTGGCGGGGGGCGATTTCAGCATCGCCGACATCGACGGGGCCTCGCCCAAAAGCGTCGACGCCACGGCGGCCAAGCGGTTCGCCGAAGAGCTCTCGGCCGAGAAGCTGCTGCTCGAGCGCCGCGACGACGCCTATGGGCGACGCTATGGTTTCGTCGAGGATGGCCTGCCGCCCTACCTGTGGTTCCTGGGCCAGCAGCAGATCCACCAGGACCGCCAGCTAAAGACCCCGCGCGTCAGCAACGGCTAGTCAGCATCTCGGGACAGCCACAGGCTATCCCCACATGAGAATGGCCAGCCCCGAACGGGGACTGGCCATCTCAAGCAGCCTTGAGCCAGGCGGTTCAGAAGAGCCAGTCGTGCCCGGCGCTCAGCGATGCCACTCCCAGGACCTTGGCCACGGCGGTGAAGCCGCCGGGGCCGGACGGGCCGTCGGCATCGACCAGGATCGTGGTGCCCGTGGCGTCGCTTTGCAGCTTGACCCAGTGATCGGCGATCGCATCGACGCCGTGATATTTGGTGAGCAGGTTCTGCAGGTCGATGGTGTCCTGCCCACGGGTGAAGTCGGTGATGGTCGCGGGCTTGGCCCCGATCGCCTCGAAGCGGAAGACATCGGCGCCCGCCCCGCCCGTCAGGGTGTCGGCGCCGCCGATCGACACCAGGGTGTCATTTCCCAGGCCCCCGCTCAGCGACGAGGAGACGCCGTTGGCGCGCAGGACATTGTTCAGTTCGTTGCCCGTTCCGGTCTGCGTCGTGGCGCCGGTCAGCGTCAGGTTCTCGACCTGCGAGCCAAGGCTGTAGTGCGACAGCGCGGTGCGGACCGTGTCGATGCCGCCCTTCGCCGCCTCGATCACCACGTCCTTGGCGTTGTCGACAATGTAGGTGTCGTCGCCCGCACCGCCGGTCATGGTGTCGGCGCCGCCCTTGCCGTCGATGACGTCGGCGCCGGCGGTGCCGACCAGCTTTTCGCTAAGGCCGGTCCCGATCAGGGTCGCCACCGGGGGGAGCGCACTGACCGGGGGTATCGTGGCGGCCGCGCCGAAGCCGTCCGTGGTCGCGGCGGGCGTCGCATGGAGGGCCGTCGAGGCGGTCAGGATAGCGGTGTTGCCCACCGGCTGCAGAGAGGTCGTCGTGTTGTCGTGGGTAAGGCCGGTCCCGATCAGGGTCGCCACCGGGGGTAGTATGTTGACCGATTTTATCGTGGCCGCAGCGTCGGTGGTCGCGGCGGGCGTCGCATGGAGGGCCGTCCAGGCGGTCAGGATGGCGGTGTTGCCCACCGGCTGCAGGGCGATCGTCGTGTTATCGTGGGTATTCACGCCCACATTGTCCTTGGAGAGGGCGTAGGCTGAGGCCTGGTTGTTGTCCAGGGCCCCGTTGGTGATCTTGGACATGTAGATCCACGAGGTCATGTCCTTGTAGCCCTGGACCAGGTTTCCCTCGATCTTGGCGTTGGAGGCATCGGCGACATAGATGCCGTTGTACATGCCGCCCACCACCGCATTGCCGGTGATCGTCACGTTCTTGTATTCCAGCATCTTCTCATTGCCCATGAAGATGCCCTGCATGATGCTGCCGGCGCCGCGGGTGATGATGTTGTCGGTCACGACGATGTCGTGCGCCGACGCGGTGGTTCCCGTCGTCCAGAACTGGATGGCGTCGGGGTGGTCGCCCGGCTTGGGCGCGAAGTCGG
>NZ_JANMBF010000025.1:0-4429 GCF_031360265.1 Phenylobacterium sp. | reverse complement strand
GTGCGGTTCTCGACGCTGGCGGCCCTCTGCCGCGAACTCGACTGCCAGCCCGGCGACCTGCTGCTCTATGAAGCCGGCCCCGCCGACGACCTCCCCGACGAGGACGACAGCTGCTGACGGGAGACGGCCTACAAAACGATGCTGCGTCGCAACGACGCCACCGCTCCCACCCTAGGGAAATCTTGCAATCTCAACGCTTCATTTCTATATGCACCGCACAATGCTGCGCTGCACAAGGGAGTGTGATGATGTTTGCCGCTGTTGGACGATTCCTCGACGCCCTGTTCGCGCCGCTGGCGCGTGAGCTGGAGCGGATGCCCGCCTCGGCCTTCCGCCACCTGCTGGCCGGTCTCTGACGCCAGGCTCAGCCGCCGGTCGCGGCCCTCTGGGCGACGATCAGTTCGCCGATGCCCTTGCGGGCCAGCGAGAACAGCGCCTCGAACTCGCCCTCGGAGAAGCCGCGCTTCTCGCCAGTCGCCTGGATCTCGACGATGTCGCCCTTGCCGGTCAGCACGAAGTTGGCGTCGGCCTCGGCGTTGGAATCCTCCTCGTAATCGAGGTCGAGCACCGGGGTTCCGTTGAACACCCCGCAGCTGATCGCCGCCACCTGGTCGAGGATCGGGTCGGCGCCGATCACGCCTTCGTCCAGCAGATATTTCGTGGCGATCCGCAGCGCCACCCAGGCGCCGGTGACCGAGGCCGTGCGCGTGCCGCCGTCGGCCTGGATCACGTCGCAGTCGATGGAGATCTGGCGTTCCCCCAGGGCTTTCAGGTCGACGATGGCGCGCATCGAGCGGCCGATCAGCCGCTGGATCTCCTGGGTGCGTCCCGACTGCTTGCCCTGGGCGGCCTCGCGGCGACCCCGCGTATGGGTGGCGCGGGGCAACATGCCGTACTCGGCGGTCACCCAGCCCTGGCCCTTGCCGCGCAGGAACCCTGGCACGCCCTCCTCGAGGCTGGCGGTGACCAGCACCTTGGTGTGGCCGAAGCTGACCAGGCAGGACCCCTCGGCATAGCGGTTGACGCCGGTTTCCAGGGTCACCGTGCGCAGCGCGTCGGTGAGGCGTTCGGACGGGCGCATGGTTGGACTCCTGAAGACGCCGCGCGGCTTGCGTGGACGTGCGCCGCGCTTATCCTAGATCGGCACGGTCCAGTCCATGGACGCCCGTTGGAAGCATCGCGCGACGCCTGAGTGAGCACGCCCCTCTTCGCCTCCGGACCGTCCCTGGCCGAACTGGACGAGCGCGCGCGCGACATCTTCCGGCGCATCGTCGAGGGCTATCTGGAAACCGGCGAGCCGGTCGGCTCACGCACGCTCTCCAAGGCCGGGCTGTCGCTGTCGCCGGCCTCGATCCGCAACACCATGCAGGACCTGACGCAGCTGGGGCTGCTGGGCGCCCCGCACGTCAGCGCCGGGCGGCTGCCGACGCACGCGGGCCTTAGGCTGTTCGTCGACGGCCTTCTGGAGGTCGGCGACATCGGCACGGACGAGCGCCAGGCGATCGAGGCCCGGCTGCACGCCCACGGCCGCAACTATGAGGACGCGCTCAACGAGGCCAGCGCCATCCTCTCGGGCCTGGCCGGCGGCGCGGGGGTCGTGGTCACCCCGATCCGCGACGCGGGCGTCAAGCATGTGGAGTTCGTCTCGCTGGGCGCCGACCGCACGCTGGCGGTGATGGTGTTCGCCGACGGCACGGTGGAGAACCGGCTGATCCGGCTGCCGGCCGGGGTCACCCCCTCGGCGCTGACCGAGGCGTCCAACTTTCTCAACGCCCGCCTGCGCGGCCGCACGCTCAACGAGGCCAAGGTCGACCTCAAGACCGACCTCGACCAGGCTCGGCGCGAGCTCGACGTCACCGCCGCCAGGCTGGTGGAGGACGGGCTGGCGGCCTGGGGCGGCGGCGACGCGCAGGATCGCGCGCTGATCGTCCGCGGCCGCGCCAACCTGCTGGAAGAGGCCGGCGCCGCGGAGGACCTCGAGCGGGTGCGCTCGCTGTTCGAGGACCTGGAGCAGAAAGAGCAGCTGATCTCCCTGCTGGACGGGGTGCGCGACGGACAGGGGGTGCGCATTTTCATCGGCGCGGAAACCCGGTTGTTTTCGCTTTCGGGTTCCGCCGTGATCGCCGCGCCCTATATGACGGGCTCGCAGCGGGTGCTGGGGGCGATCGGTGTGATCGGCCCGGCCCGGTTGAACTATGCCCGGATCATTCCGTTGGTGGACTATACCGCCCGGGTGCTGGGCCAGGTCATGAACGCCTAAGAGACGAAAGCTTTAGATGTCCGAAGACAATCCGCCCCCCGAAGCCTCCCGCGAATTCGGCGACGACGCCGACGCCTTCATCGCCGCCGCCGAGGCCGACCAGATCGCCGCCCTGAAGGCCGAGGCCGTGGGCCTGAAGGAACAGGCCCTGCGCTACGCCGCCGAGGCGGAGAACACCAAGCGCCGCGCCGAGCGCGAGGCCAATGACGCGCGCGCCTACGCCATCCAGAAAGTCGCCCGCGACCTGCTGGGCGTCGCCGACAACCTGGCCCGCGCGCTGGCCCATGTGCCTGGCGACAGCGCCGACCCGGCGGTGAAGAATTTCGTCCTCGGCATCGAGATGACCGAAAAGGAACTGCACGGCGCCTTTGACCGCAATGGCCTCAAGCGCATCGCCCCGGCGCGCGGCGACAAGTTCGATCCCCACCGGCACCAGGCGATGATGGAGCTGCCCGGAACCGACGTGGCCGCGGGCGCCGTGGTCGAGGTGATGCAGCCGGGCTACGACCTGCTGGGCCGGCTGGTCCGCCCCGCCATGGTGGTGGTCGCCGCCAAGGTGGCGGGCGCCGAGGCGCCGATGGCCGGCGCCAATCCCTATCGCGACAGCGCCGAGGACGAGGCGGGCGCCAATCTCGACACCCGCACATAGATCGAACGCCCGGCGAACCGTGGGGGGCCCCCTTCCAAGCCCCCGCGAAGTCGCTAATGTCGCAAGTCCCTTGCACGCGAGGGGCGTGGGCGGCGAATCGCCCCCGCGCGGCGCGGTCCGGACCTTGAGACATGAAGCTGACGATCGAACGGGCGGCGCTGCTGAAGGCGCTGGGGCATGTGCAGAGCGCCGTGGAGCGCCGCAACACCATCCCGATCCTGTCCAATGTGCTGCTGTCGGCCGAGCGTGACCGGCTGACCTTCTCGGCCACCGACCTCGACCTGGAGATCGTCGACCAGGCGATGGCCCAGGTCGACCAGCCGGGCCAGATCACCGCGCCGGCGCACACCCTCTATGAGATCGTCCGCAAGCTGCCGGAAGGCGCCGACGTCTCGCTGTCGTTCACCGGCGAGGACCCGCGCCTGACCGTCTCGGCCGGGCGCAGCCGCTTCAACCTGCCGGTGCTGCCGGCCGGCGACTTCCCGGTGATGAGCGGCGACGGCCTGGCGGGCGGCGTCGCCGTCGATGTCGCCGACCTGATCCGGCTGATCGACAAGACCCGGTTCGCCATCTCGGCGGAAGAGACCCGCTACTATCTGAACGGCCTCTATCTGCACACCGTGGTCGAGGAGGGCCAGGCCAAGCTGCGCGCCGTGGCCACCGACGGGTCGCGTCTGGCGCTGGCCGAGATGGCGGCGCCCGAGGGCGCGGCGGGATCCCCAGGCGTCATCGTGCCCCGCAAGACCATCAACGAAGCCCGGCGGCTGCTGGACGACGCGGGCGAACAGGTCGAGCTGCAGATCTCGGCCCAGAAGATCCGCTTCGACTTCGGCGGCGCGGCCCTGACCTCCAAGGTGATCGACGGCGCCTTCCCCGACTATCCCCGGGTGATCCCCAGGGACAACACCCGCATCGTCCGCGTGGACTCCAAGCTGTTCGCCAGGGCCGTCGACCGGGTGGCGACGATCTCGGCGGAGAAAAGCCGCTCGGTGCGGATGGCGGTCGAGGGCGGCAGGTGCGTGCTCACCGTGCGCAATATGGAGGCCGGCCAGGCGGTCGAGGAACTGGAGCTCGACTACGACGGCGACCCCTTCGAGCTCAGCTTCAACGCCCGCTACCTGCTCGACATCACCGACCAGATCAGCGGCGAACTGGCCGAACTGCGCTTCGGCGGCCCCAACGACCCGGCCCTGGTCCTCGACCCCCAGGACGTCGACGTCCAGTACATCCTCATGCCGCTGCGGGTTTAGGGGGCGCGTGCCGATCCGGAAGATCTCTGGGCGCTCAGTGCCGTCACCCCCTCGCTCGCCAGCTGAATTGTATGGAGATTGAGATTGGCTGACCCGCCCACCGACATCCCACCCTACACCGCATACCTCTGGCCGATCATTGAACAACTGCGGGCGCATGGCAGCTCAATGACCATTGAGGAGATGGTCGACGCTGTTAGCGGGGCCATGAGACTGACGGACATCCAGCGAGAGGTTGCCCATGGACCCAATGGGCAAACGGAAGTCGGG
>NZ_JANMBF010000167.1:0-14297 GCF_031360265.1 Phenylobacterium sp. | reverse complement strand
GACCGGCAGTAGGGCCGGCGCCGAGACCTGTCCGCCGCCGCCCGCGCCCACCATCAGGGCCACATACTGCTCACCTTTGATCTCGTAGCTCATTGGCGCGGCGATGACGCCGTTGCCGGTGTCGTACGACCAGAGCTGTTTCCCGTTCGTCGCGTCGTAGGCGTAGAATTTTGCCTCCGCCGCGCCCTGGAAGACCAGCCCGCCGCCGGTCGAGAGCACGCCGGCGTTCCAGAAATAGGGATGCTCGACGGTCCAGACCGCCTTTTGGTTCACCGGATCCCAGGCGACCAGGTAGCCCTTGTAGCTGGCGGCCGCGGCCTTGGCCTGTTCGGGTGTCTGTGGCCCGGCGTTGGCCAGCATGTTCAGGCCCAGGTTCCAGGCCCCGGCCTTGTAGGCGAAGTTCGTGGCGCCCTGATAGGCGAACGGATCCGCCTGGGCCGGGATGTAGACCAGGCCGGTCTTGGGCGAAAACGACATCGGGTGCCAGTTGTGGCCCCCCAACGGACCCGGTTGCTGCAGGACGACACTGCCGTTCTTGTAGCGCGCCTCAGGGTTCTCGATCGGCCGCCCGGTGGCGATGTCGATGCCCTTGGCCCAGGTCACCGGCACATAGTTCTTGGCGGAGAGCAGCTTCCCGGTCGCGCGGTCCAGCACGTAGAAGAAACCGTTCTTCGGCGCCTGCATCAGCACCTTGCGCGGGGCGCCGCCGATGGTCAGGTCGGCCAGGATCATCGGCTGGACGGCCGAGTAGTCCCAGCTCTCGCCGGGGTTCACCTGATAGTGCCAGACGTAGTCGCCGGTATCGGCGTTGATCGCCACGATGGACGACAGGAACAGGTTGTCGCCCTTGCCGCCGGACCGCTTCTCCTGGTCCCAGGGCGTGCCGTTGTCGACACCGAAGTAGATCAGGTTCAGCTGCGGATCGTAGACGATGGAATCCCACACCGTGCCGCCGCCGCCGACCGTCTTCCACTGTCCGTCGGGCCAGGTGGCCAGGGCCTTTTCCTTGAGCACCTTGTCGGAGGGTTCGCCGTCCGGCGCGCCCGTCGCGTTCGGCAGGGTATAGAAGCGCCAGAGCTCCTTGCCGGTCGCGGCGTCATAGGCCGCCAGGAAGCCTCGGACGCCGTATTCCGCGCCGGACTCCCCGATCAGCACCTTGTCCTTCACCACGCGCGGGGCCTGGGTGATCGTGAACGGCTTGGCGGGGTCGCCCACCTGCGCCTGCCAGACGACGTGACCGTCTTTGGCGTCCAGCGCGACGAGGCGCGCATCCATGGTGCCGACGTAGACGCGGCCCTTCCAGACGGCGACGCCGCGGTTGACGACATCGCAGCAGGCGTCGAAGCCTTTCTTGCCGTCGACCTTTGGGTCATAGGCCCAGATCTGCTTCCCCGTCGCCGCGTCGAAGGCATAGACCTTCGACCAGGCGGTGGTGGTGTAGAGCACCCCATCGACCATCAGCGGCGTCGCCTCCTGGCCGCGGTCGGTGTCGAACTGGGCGTACCAGGCCAGGCCCAGCTGGCCGACATTGGCGGTGGAGACCTTGTCCAGCGGGCTGAACCGCTGCTCGGAATAGCCCTTGCCGTAGGAGACCCACTCGGCGTTGCCGTCGGCCGCGGCGATCCGCGCGCCATCGACATTGGCCCCGCCGGTCTTCTGGCAGGCCGCCAGGGTGACGGCCAGCGCCAGCGCCAGCCCGAGCGTGATGATCCTCATGGTCGTCTCCCACGGCCTTCGACTTTGGGCCTTGGGGGCACTATGCCCGGGCTGGCGGCGCGGGCAAGCAGTCCCCAGCGTCAACCTTGAGCGGGAGGCAAGTCCATCGATCCGGGTGCGACGCGCGGCGCTTCTCTGTGATCACCGACGGGCGATAGACCTGCGATCGGGAGGAAGGCGCTGGACTCCAGATGTGGGCGACGACGTTGTGCCGTCCTGGCTGACTTGAACCTGGTCGGCCGGGACCGGGTCGAGCCCTACTCGTCCTCGTCGAAGCGGGCGGCGACCAGGGCTTCAAGGGCGGTGACAGCGGCTTCGGCCTCGGCGCCCTCGGCTTCGATGTCGATGGAGCTGCCAGGGCCGGCGGCCAGCATCATCAGGCCCATGATCGAGCGCGCGTCGACTGTCTGGCCATCCTTGGAGACGCGGACCTCGGCGTCGAAGGCGGCCGCCGCCTTGACGAACTTGGCCGAGGCGCGGGCGTGCAGGCCGCGCTTGTTGACGATCTCGACGGTGCGGGACGCCGCGCCCTCGCTCATCGCGGGCTCATCTCTCGCCGGCCCATCACTTTTCGCCAGCCAGCACGTAGGAGGCGACGGAGATATATTTGCGCCCGGCCTCCTGGGCGCAGGCCACCGCGTCCTCCAGGCTCTGGCGGCCGCGCACGCTGGCCAGCTTGATCAACATCGGCAGGTTCAGCCCCGCGATCACCTCGGCCTTGGTCTGCTCCATCACCGAGATGGCCAGGTTCGAGGGCGTGCCGCCGAACATGTCCGTAAGCAGGATCACACCGGCGCCGGTGTCCACGCGTTCGCAGGCCGCAAGGATGTCCTTGCGGCGACGCTCCATATCGTCCTCGGGGCCGATACATATGGCCTCAACCGCCGCCTGCGGACCCACCACATGCTCCATGGCGAAGACAAATTCCTCCGCCAGCCGGCCATGGGTGACAATCACCAGCCCGATCATACGTAAGCTTCCAACGGTATCCCCACCCCGCGCCGCCCCAAGACCTGTTCCGCGAGCGGTGCTAAATACGCCTGTTGCCGGCGCGGTCAAAGTAACTCACCGCGCGAGCGAGTTTCGCGAGCGCCGAAGCGTCCCGCGGATCGAGCTCGATCATCGGCAGGGCCAGGCCCAGAATCTCACGGAAACGGGGCGGCGGGAGCCGTTCGGGCAGGCCGCACCGCACCACCAGCACCACCTCGGCCAGCGGCAGGGCGCTGACCCGCAGGATGTCCAGACCCCGCGCCTCGATCAGACCCGCGAGCGCCGGCGGCGGCGCGCCAAACAGCCGGCCGTCGCAGGTCCACAGCGCCACCCGGTCGTCGGCGACCAGCCGGAACCCCGCGTCGAGCGCGCGCAGCGCCAGATCGCTCTTGCCGGCGCCGGGCGGGCCCTCGATCAACACCCCGCGCCAGGGACCGCTCGCGCGGGCGGCGATCAGCCCGGCGTGGGCGATCACCCCTTCGTGGACGGTCATGGCCGGGCTTCGGGCAGGATCAGGAGAAAAGCCGCGCCCATCACCTGGTTGTCCGGTCCCATGCGGTTCTTGGCGTGCAGCGACCCGCCGTGCGCCTCGGCGATCTGGCGGGCAATGGACAGGCCGAGACCGGAATTGCCGCCGAACACCGCGCCCTTGGGTCGGGAGGTGTAGAACCGGGCAAACACCGTCTCCAGGTTTTCAGCCGGGATACCCGGGCCGCTGTCGGAGACCGTCGCCAGCACCTTGCCGCCGGTCCGCGCCAGCGCCACCGCGACTTCGCCGCCCGGCGGACTGAAGGACCGGGCATTGTCGATCAGGTTGCGGAAAATCTGCCCCAGCGGCCCCTCACGACCCATGACGGTGACCGGATCAAGAGCTCCGCTGCGCTGCAGGCTGACGCGAACGTCGCCCGGTTTGGCGGTCACCTGGTAGATCGCCACGATGTCGGACACCAGGCGTTCGAGATCGACCGTCCGGGGTTCGTCGCGCGACAACTCCGCGTCGAGTCGCGAGGCGTTGGAGATGTCGGTGACCAGCCGGTCCAGCCGCTGTACGTCGCTCTTGAGGATGTTCAGCAGCCGGTCGCGCGCCTTGGGATCGGTGACCAGATCAAGGGTTTCGACTGCGGAGCGCAGCGAGGTCAGCGGATTCTTGTTCTCGTGGGCCACGTCGGCGGCAAAGCTCTCGATGGCGTCCATCCGTTCTGACAAGGCCTGGGTCATGGCCTCGAGGCTGCGGGTCAGGTCGCCAAGCTCGTCATCACGCCGGGCCAGGTCCGGCAGCGAGATGGCCCGCGCCCCGGCCAGTCGCACCCGGTCGGCGGCCCGGGCCAGGCGGCGCACGGGCTGGGCGATCAGCCGGGTCAGTAGAAGCGAGGAGCCCAAGGTCACCGCGATGGCGATCAGAATGAACGGGATCAGCGCCAGCCGCTCGCGGGCGATGATCGCATCGACGTCGTTGGCCTCCAGCGTCAACACCCCCAGAACCATCTGCACGTGCTGGATCGGGATCGACACCGAAACCACCCAGGCGCCGTCCTCGCCGCGCCGCTTGCCGGCCACGTGCTGGCCGCGCAAGGCGCGCGCCACCTCGGTGCGCAGGGCCGCGCGCGCCTCACGCGCCAGATCCGCGCGCGGACGGCTCCTCAAGTCCAGCGACAGGCCGCCGGCGTCGCGCGCCCGGGCCGGCGGCAAGGCCTTCTGCTCCACCCGGTCGGCGACCAGATCGCTGTCGGCGATGGGCCGGCCCTGCCGATCGAACAGCCGCGCGCGCTGGGTCTTGGGGTTGGCCAGCATCTGCAGCGTCAGATTGGCGTAGTTGGGATCCATCGCCGGCTGCGGCTCGCCGACCGTGGCGGCCTGGTCGATGATCGCGGCCATCAGCTCGCCCTGGGTGGTCAGGCTGTCGATCCGCGCGTTGACCAGGCCCTGGCGCAATTCGTTGAGCACCAGGGCGCCGACGATCAGCACCGCCAGCCCCAGGACGTTCAGCGCGATGATCAGCCGGCCGAGGCGGGTGCCCGGCAGCCAGCGGAATCGCGGCGGCCGGGAACCGCGCCTAGGTTTCGCGGTATCGGTAGCCGACGCCATAGAGGGTTTCGATCGCGTCGAATTCGGGATCAACGTCGCGGAACTTCTTGCGCATGCGCTTGATGTGGCTGTCGATGGTGCGGTCGTCCACGTACACCTGATCGTCGTAGGCCGCGTCCATCAGGTTGTCGCGGCTCTTCACGAAGCCCGGCCGTTGCGCCAGCGACTGCAGCAGCAGGAACTCGGTCACCGTCAGCTTCACCGGCCGGCCTTCCCACAGGCAGTCGTGGCGCGCCGGATCGAGGGTCAGCTTGCCGCGCTTGATGGCCCGGGTGGCGTCAGCCCCGGCGGCGCCGGCCTGCGGCTCCTCGCCCTCGATGCCGGCGCGGCGCAGCACCGCCTTCACCCGCTCGATCAGCAGCCGCTGACTGAAGGGCTTGTGCATGTAGTCGTCGGCGCCCAGGTTGAAGCCGAGGATCTCGTCGATCTCCTCGTCCTTGGAGGTCAGGATGATCACCGGCAGGTCGGAGGTCCGGCGCAGGCGACGCAACACCTCCATCCCGTCCAGGCGCGGCATCTTCACGTCGAGGATCGCCAGGTCAGGAGGGTCATTCTCCAGCGCCGCCAGGCCCGCAGCGCCGTCGTAGTACGCCTTGACGGCATGGCCGTGGCTCTCCAGCGCGAGGCTCACCGACGTGACGATGTTCTCGTCGTCGTCCACCAGGGTGATCTTGGCCATTTGGGTACGAGGTCTCCTCACTCTGTCGCCAAGCTAGTCGTCCCGCAGCGTGGCCTCAATGGGGCGTCGGCGCCGACGACGCAGGCGATCAATCGGAGCTTAAAGCTTCACCGATAGGTTCCCGTTCACGGCGGAGGACGAGATGTCGGGCAATCAGGTGCATTTCGAGGTGTTCGTCCGGCGCTATCCCGATTCGCCATGGACGCTGAAAATGGCCGTCGACGATCGGGAAAGCGCCCTTGAAGCCGCCATGGAGATGGTCGACCAGCGTGAGGCGGCCGCCGCGCGGGTGATGCGCGAGACCCTCGAGGCCGGCACCGGCGAATTCCATTCCCTGACCATCCTGACGGTCGGCGCCCCGGAGCGGGCGCGCAAAATCAGGACCCGCGAACCGGCTGAGCCTCTCTGTGTCGCACCGCAGGACCTCTACACCTGTCACGCCCGCGAAAAGATCGGCCGCCTTCTGGAAACCTGGCTGGCGCGGCGTCAGGCGACCCCCTTTGAACTGCTGCACCGACCCGACCTGGTGGAGCAACTGGAGGCCAGCCGGGTCGAGATCCAGCATGCGATCCAGAAGATCGCCCTGCCGGAGGCCCATGCCCGCAACTGCTCCGTCGTCGCCATGACCAAGTCGTTCGAGAGCCTCACGGAACGCGCGGTGGAGCGGCTGATGCGCGATGCGCGCAAGGGTCTGCCGCGGATCACCGCGCAGACCTTCGCCAAGACGGCCTCGCAGCTCGCCGCGGACCCCGAGGCCGCCTATCGCCTGGGCTGCGGCGTGGCGATGTTTCTCGCTCCCGCGCGAAGCTGGAGTGAGAAGGTTGGCCTCCTGATCGATCTCGCCGACGCCGCGCCGCCCGAAGGGCCGGCCCGCGCCCTGGCGCTGGCGGTGATCGCCGAGCCGCTGGAAGAGATCGTCGGCTGCGAGAAGGGGCTCGACGACGTCGTTGGCGGTCACCTCGACCTGGGGGGGCGCCTGGCCGCCATGAGCCGGCTCGCCGCCGCCGATGTGATCGACGCTCTGGTCAAGCTTGAGCCGTCGGTCGCCAAGGTGATGCCGGAGCTGTCGGAACGGGCCCAGGGCCTGGCCAAGTGGCTTGGCGGCGGCGGGTTCCTCGGTGTCCGCGCCGCGATCGGGCAGCGAATCCTGCGCGAACTGTCCGGTCAGCGGCGGCTGCGGCCCGCCGACGCCGCCGGCGAGATCGACGTGATTCGCGGCCTGGCGATGGCGCTCACCGCGGCCTCGGGCAAGCTGTTGCCGCTGGACAATGTGCAGGCCGCGTTCTCGTCGCGCTCGCGCCGGCTGGTCACCCGCGATTTCGTCGAGACCTATCTCGGCGAAGGGGCCTCGTCGCTGGAGGAGGCCGAGGCGCTGATCTGGCTCACCGAGAACATCATTGGTGGCGGCAACAAGCGAGAGGCCGGCCGCTGGCTGCATTCGCAGATCTTCAGCCTGCGCTTCGAGCGGGAAAGCCGGGGCTCGCATCATCCGACGACGCGGCTGGCCGAGCTTTCCAAGCTGCAGCGCGCCGTCGCCCGCTGCGGCCTGGTCGAGGAAACCTACCAGCCGATCCAGATCAAGCTCGGCGAGGTCGGCGGCCTGGTCGAGGCCGACGCGCGGCTGGTCTCGATGACGGTGAAATCCACGGCGCCGGCGCTGAATCGCCTGACCTTGCTGCTGAGGATCGCCAGTGGCGAGGTGGCGCCGCTGGGTCCCGCGGCCGACCGGGCGCGCGCCGAGGCGCTGAAGTTGGCGCGGCAGGACAATACGCGCGCCGAACTGACGGTCGCGCCAGATCGGTTGGACGCCATCCGCGACCTTCTGAGGCACGCGTCGCTGGCGGCGTAGGGGACGAAGCAACGCCCCCCAACATTCGTCATCCCCGGAAAGCCGTGGGCTGATCCGGGGGATGACGAGCGTTGTTGTTGAGAAAGATCAGCCGCGCCGCGGTCACGCCCTTAGCCCCCCAGAACCGCGGTCAACGCCTCGACCACGCGCGCCACGTCCGCGTCGGCCATCGCGGGATAGAGCGGCAGCGAAAGGCAGCGGGCGTACCAGCGCTCGGCGCCGGGCAGGTCGAGCGCGCCATAGCGGTCGCGGTAGTAGGGTTGGCGGTGGACCGGGATGTAGTGGACCTGGGAGCCCACCCCACGCGCGCGCAGTCCGTCGACCACCTCGCGGCGGGTCACCCCGGCGGCGTCGAAATCGATCAGCACACCCATCAGGTGCAGCACCGGGTCGCTCCAGGCGGGGCGGGCGGCGATCGTCACGAGGGGCGATAGCGGCGCGAGCGTGGCCCGGTAGGTTCCGACCAGCGACCGGCGTCGCGCGGCGAAGCGGTCGAGCTTGGCCAGCTGGGACAGGCCCAGGGCGCAGAGGATATCCGGCAGCCGGTAGTTGAAGCCCGGCTCGGCCATCTCGTACCACCAGGGGTCCGCGCCCGGCCCTGACGAGGTCTGCGGCCTGACCATCCCGTGGCTGCGCATCACACGCAGGCGCTCAGCCAGTCCCGGGTCGTTGGTGGTGACCATGCCGCCCTCGCCGGTGGCGATGGTCTTGACCGGATGGAACGAGAACGTGGCCATGGCCGAGTGACGCGCGTCGCCCACCCGCTCGGCGACATTGCCGAAGGTCATGGTCGTACCCAGCGCGTGCGGCGCGTCTTCGACCAGCACCGCGCCGGCCGCGCCGGCCAGCGCCGCGAGCCCCGGTAGGTCAGTGACGTCGCCCCTCAGATGCACCGGCAGGACAGCGCGCAGGCGCCGGTCGCCCACCCTGCGCAGCGCCTCCGCCAGGGTGTCAGGCGTCATCAGGCCGCTGTCGGGGTCGACGTCGGCGAAGACCACCTCGGCGCCGACATAGCGGGCGCAGTTGGCGGTCGCCAGGAAGGTGATCGACGGCGCGATCACCGCCTCGCCCGGCCGCACCTGAAGCGCCAGCATGGCCAGGTGAAGGGCCGCGGTGCCGTTGGCGCAGGCCACCGCGTGCCGGGCGCCGACCGTCCCGGCAAAGGCGTCTTCGAAAGCCTCGACCAGGGGGCCGGTGGTCAGGAAGTCGGCCCGCAGGGCCGCGGTGACGGCGGCGATATCATCATCCTCGATGGTCTGGCGGCCATAGGGCAGCAGCGGAAGAGGCGCTCGGTCTGTCACCCTAGTCGCTCGCGCGCCGCCGCCGCCGCGGCGCGGCCCCATCCAGCAGCGCCAGCAGCCCCGCGCCGGTGAGCCAGTCGGTGTTGGTGTCGCTGGCGTAGCAGAAGCCCTCTTCCAGCCGCCCGCCGGTGAGCGGCTCGCGGGCATATTCCACAAAGGCCGGTTCGATGGCGTAGCGGTCTCCGAGGTCCACCGTGCCGCGCGCATCGTCAGCCGAGATCATGATCTCGTGCAACTTCTCGCCCGGCCGGATGCCGACAACCTTGATCGGCAGGTCAGGCGCCATGGCGGCGGCCAGGTCGGTCATCCGCATCGACGGGATCTTGGGCACGAAGATCTCGCCGCCGCGCATGACGTCCAGCGACGAGAGAACGAACTCGACGCCTTCGGTGAGCGTGATCCAGAAGCGGGTCATCCGCGTGTCGGTAATCGGCAGTTCGGTGGCGCCTTTGGCGAGCAGGCGCTGGAAGAACGGCGCCACGGAGCCGCGCGAACCCACGACGTTGCCATAGCGCACCACCGAGAACCGGGTGCCGATGTCTCCGGACAGGTTGTTGGCCGCCACGAAGGTCTTGTCCGACGCCAGCTTTGTCGCTCCATAGAGGTTGATCGGGTTGCAGGCCTTGTCGGTGGAGAGCGCGATCACCTGCTTCACGCGGTTGGTCAGGCACGCCCAGACCACGTTTTCGGCGCCCATGATGTTGGTGTGGATACATTCGGACGGGTTGTATTCGGCCGCCGGCACCTGCTTCAGGGCCGCGGCGTGGATCACCAGGTCAACCCCGCGCAGCGCCAGGATCAGCCGCTCGCGATCGCGCACGTCGCCCAGGAAGAACCTCAGCGTGGCAAGTTTCTCCGGTCCGAACCGCTCGGCCAGATCGATCTGCATCTCGCTCTGTTTCAGCTCATCGCGCGAATAGACGATCAGCTTGCGCGGGTTGGCGCGGGCCAGGACGGTCTCGATGAACCGCCGCCCGAAGGACCCGGTGCCGCCGGTGACCAGGATGACCTTGCCGTCGAGGTCGAGGTTGGATGCGGTAAATCGGCCCAAGGGGCCCTCCGGGACCAGCGAATCTTTCAGGCGCTGAGTCTGGCAGCCGGCGCGTAAAGAGACCGCTAACCATAGTCGCCGCACAAACCCCTTATGAAACGCCGCGCCATCCTGGGCCTGATCGCACTTTGCGCCCTCTTTCCGGGGCCGGGCCGGGCCGGCGAGGAGCCCAAGAAGAAGAAGTCCGGGGGCGCCGACTATCTCCCGTTCGCCACGCTCACCGGGACGACCAACCGGGCGGGCGGGCGACGCGGCGTGCTCACCGTCGACTGCGGCCTGGAGGTTGCCGATCCGAAGCTGCGGGCGTTCGCCGACGCCTCGATCCCGCGCCTGCGGGCGGCCTATGTGCAGGTTGTGCTGATCTACGCCGCCGGCCTGCCGCCGGGCGCGCCGCCCAATGCCGAGCTGATCGCCCAGTCGCTGCAGCGGCAGACCGACCTGGTGCTGGGTCGCCCCGGCGCGCGCCTGCTGGTCGGCGCGATCATGGTCAACTGACCACAGGTGTCGGATGGAGCGGCGCGGTCTTGGCCGCCCCGTCGGCGACTATGTCTTCGGCGGGCGCCGGCGGAGACGGTCCAGCGCCTCCGGCGGGATCGGCTCCGGTTTCGTACGGCCCCGCGGTTCAACCGCCCCCGACGACAGCGCGGCCCGATCGATGAACTGCGCCATGGCGACGTCGAGCTCGGTGACGCCATCCGCGTCGTGAGTGGTCAGCACAATTTCCACCCGGCCGTAGACGTTGCTCCATTCCGGATGGTGATCGAGCTTCTCAGCCTGCGTGGCCACGCGGCCCATGAAGGCGAAGGCCAGGCTGAAATCCGGAAAGGCCAGGGCCCGGTGGATCGCCTCGCGCGCACCGGGAGCGGCCTTCCAGGCGGGCAGGCGGTCGAGGACGGCGTCGAGAGAGAGCTTTCTCGGTCGGCTCATGCGGCCGCCTCCGCCCCGAACGTCAACCCCGTCGCCTGCGCCAGGTCGGCCAGGGTCTGGTCTACGTCGATGACCTTGATCGCGGTCATGCCAAGCGCGGCGGCCGGCTTGCAGTTGATACCGAGGTCGTCGAGATAGATGCAGTTGGCCGGCGCCACGGCCAGCAGCTCGCACATCATCAGATAGATCCTCGGGTCCGGTTTGCGAACGCCGGCCTTTGAGCTTTCGATGATCGCGTCGAACAGCGGCATGACCTGACCCATGGCGCCGGCGGCGCGCTGGGCCTCGTCCTGGCCGGGTGAGTGCATCGAGACCACATTGTTGGTGATGCAGCCGACCTTGAAATGCCGCTTGCAGGTCCTCAAGGCCGCGACCATCGCCGGTCTGAGCGCGCCGGAGAGCAAGGGCAGAACCGCGGACCCCGGGACCGGATGGCCGAGCGCCGTGGATTCGTCGAGGAACAGCCGGTCAAAGTGGGCGGTGTCGATCTCGTTGCGCTCGAAGAGCGCCCAGGCATTATCGTGCGGGTTTGCCGAGTTGATCTTGCGGATCAGGTCCTTGGGCAGGCCGCACTCGGCCTCGAAGCGGTTGAACGCCTCGAACGGCGAGGCGGTGAACACCCCGCCGAAATCCCAGATCACCGCCTCGATGTCCGCCCTGTCCGCCATCCGACGCTCCGCAATTTCACCGGAGTCGGACGCTAGAGACGCGGACGCGGACGTGCAAGTAAGGCGGCATGCTGCCCTCACACCTGCCGCGGCCGCTGCGGCTCGCCCTCTACAGCCTGGCCACGGCCATTCTGCTCTATCTGTGCCTGGCGCCCAGCAAGAACCTGCCGAAGATCAACCTGTGGGACAAGGAGGAGCACGCGCTGGCCTGGCTGGTCCTGACGGCGACGGGCCTGATCCTGTCGCCACAGCGTCCGCGCGCCATCGCGCTGTACGCGTTTGGGCTGGGGGTCTTCGTGGAACTGGCGCAGTGGGCGATGGGGTTCGGCCGCGATGCCGACTGGCACGACGTGGCCGCGGACTCGCTGGGCATCGCCGTGGCCTTCCTCGGCTATTTCATGGTCGTGTCGGGCGCGAGCCTCGCGCGGCGGCGACGGTGATCGGCGCCCCATGAACCGCCATCGGTCCCGTCAATGACTCCGCGCCATCGCCCCTGGGAAACGACGACCGACTTCGCCATCGGCCTGAGGCCCATTGCTGTAGCCGACTGGCTCGAGGGCGGCGAGGCCGACCCGGCGGCGCGCAAGGACGCCTTGTTGGCGGTGCGCCCGGACCTGGTCTGGGCGGAGGCGCCAGGGTCGCGGCCGGGCCAGGTCGAGACGCTGGAGATGGTCGAGGCCGCGCTCGGTCCGTCGCCCGCCCTTCCGGGCCTGCCGCCGCTCTACGCCGCCGCGCGCCGCGTTCCCGACGATCTGTGCCTGATGGAAAAGCATGACGGCGCGTGGCGGCTGACCGCGCTCTCCCTTTCGGCGGGGAGCTTCTTCACCGCCGAGGCGGTGATCGGCCGCAGCCTGGCCGAGTTGCACGCCCCCGTGACCGGTTTCGCCGAACGGCTGCTGGGGCGCGTGCAGCGGGTTTTCGAGGGTCTGCGCCCGGGCCTGGTGCTGGAGCGGCGCAACTGGACACTGCTGAATTCGGCGGACCTGCACACGCCAACCCCGACGCCGATCCGCGCGCGGATCGGCGCGATCACCCCCGCCGACGCCGGTCGCGCCCTTCAGCTGCGCGTGGAACGCCAGACCCTGCGACGGCTGCCCCGAACCGGGGGCGCTCTCTTCACTATCCGCGTCTGGCTGACCCCGCTGGAGAGCCTGGCCGACCAGCCCGAACGGCTGGCCGCCTTCGCCACGGCCTGGCGCACGGCCCCCGCGGCCTTCCGCGCCTATAAGCGGCTCGATCTCTACGACCCGCTTGTGGAGGGGTTCCTGGAGAGCGCCGGAGCGGCGCCTCGCTAGAGACCTTCCCCCTCGGGTCGGCTCAACCCGCAGCGGGGAGATGGCTCCCGTCCGGCCGGGGAAGATCTGTGACAGGTCTCTGTCGGCGGGGAGATCTGCCGACGCCTTGGTTCGAGAGCTGCGCCGTGGATGGGGGAGCGGCCTTTATCGCCGACGACGCCAAGCCTCGAGCCCGCTCACCGGCGGCGCGCACGAGATGGTTCCCAGCGCCCGAAGGCGCGGGTATGACGGCGGATGCGCGCGCCGACGGGGATTGAAGTGTCTGCAAATTCGCCGGACCGGTCCTCCGCGGCGGCCCCGCGGGCGCTTGAGCTCAGCGTGGTGATCCCGACGTTCAAGGAGGCGCTGAACGTTGAACCGTTGCTGGCCAAGCTGGCCGCGGCCCTGACCGGGGTGACCTGGCAGGCGATATTTGTCGATGACGACTCGCCGGACGGCACCGCGGCCGTCGTCAAGCGCGTGGCGGCCACCGATCCGCGGGTGATGTGTCTGCACCGGGTCGGCCGGCGGGGTCTGGCCGGGGCGGTGATCGAGGGCGTCATGGCCAGCGCCGCGCCCTTCGTCGCCGTCATTGATGGCGACATGCAGCACGACGAGACCTTGCTGCCCAAGATGCTCGGCCTGCTGAAGGCCGATCGCGCGGATCTGGTGGTCGGCAGCCGCTACCTGGCGACAGGGGCGTCAGGCGCCTCGGCGCTGGGCCAGACCCGCGAGGCGGGCAGTCGTCTGGCCAACTGGCTGGGGCGAAAGGTGTTGCATGCCGAGGTCACCGACCCGATGAGCGGCTTCTTCATGATGCGCCGCGAGCTGATCGAGGCGGTGGCGCCGAAGCTCGCCACCTCGGGCTTCAAGGTGCTGTTCGACATCATGGCCTCTCAGCCGAATCCGCCCCGCTATATCGAACTGCCCTACCAGTTCCGGGCGCGGGTGGCCGGCGAGAGCAAGCTCGATAACGGCGTGGTGGTGCAGTATCTCGGCCTGCTGATCGCCAAGCTCAGCCTGGACCTGATTTCGCCGCGGTTCCTGATGTTCGCCCTGGTCGGCGCCAGCGGTGTGGTCGTCCACCTGGCGATCCTGCGAAGTCTGCTGGCCCACGGCTTCGCCGCCGCCCAGTTGACCGCGGCCCTGGGCGCGATGACCTCGAACTATCTGATCAACAACGCCGTCACCTATCGCGACAAGCGCAAACGCGGGCTGTCGCTGCTTGTCGGCTACCTGAAGTTCGTAGTGCTGTGCAGCGTGCCATTGGCGGCCAATGTGGCGGTGGCCACCATGGTCTATGAGCGCGGCCCGACCTGGTGGGTGGCCGGCGTCGCGGGCGCGGTCGTCGCCGCCGTCTGGAACTACGTGACCACCTCCCGGGCGGTCTGGTGACCTCCGCGGTGACGCGGGCCGGGCCCGCGGGATGGCGGTTCCATCGCGGAGTCCTGCTGCTGGCCGTGGGGCTGACAGCGGTCCGCCTGCTGGCCGCCGGAGCCATCCACCTGACCGAGGACGAGGCCTACTATCGCCTCTGGGCCCAGCATCTGCAGCTGGGCTACTTCGACCACCCGCCGATGATCGCCTGGTGGATCCGCGCGGGCGAAACGATCGCCGGCGACACAGCGCTGGGCGTCCGGCTGCTGCCGGCCCTGGCCAGCGGCGCCGCCACCTGGTTTATCGCCGATCTGGCGCTGCGCCTGGGCGCCCAGGCGCGCACCCCGTTTCGCGCCGCGCTCTGGTACAACGCCACCCTC
>NZ_JANMBF010000155.1:0-3866 GCF_031360265.1 Phenylobacterium sp. | reverse complement strand
GCAGGCCGGGCAGCGCCCGGAAACGCCCCGCAGGATCGAGCGGCGCAGCGGATGAACGATCTCGGACATGGCCGCTATATGGGCGTGCCGGGTGCGGAAAGGAACTCTCCTTCTGGCGAGAATGGCGGGCCTATTTCCTGGCGTCTTCCGCCGACTGGGTGACGGCCATGCCGGCCGCGACGACGTCCATGCCGACCCCGGACAGGGTGTTGCAGCTGGCCACCAGCAGGGCCGCCGCCGCCGCGGTGAACACGATCAGTTTGCGCATCCGAGAGTTCCCCCGTCCCCGTCCCCGTGCGCCAAGACTTCGCCGGGGCCGTCGCCATAGTCAAGCTCCGACCAGGCCGTGCGGCGTGACCTCGTCGCCGGTCTTCGCTAGGAAGGACGAAACCTAGGAGATACTCGCGATGGCCGACGGATCCGTGCAAGGGCTCGCCGACGAACGGTTCGCGGCCGTCCGCGAGGCGTTCGCCGCCAATCTGGCGAGCGGGGCCGATCTCGGCGCCTCGTTCTGCGCCACCCTCGAGGGCGAGACGGTGGTCGATCTGTGGGGCGGGTTCGCAGACGCGGCGGGGACCAGGGCCTGGGCGCGCGACACCATCGTCAACGTCTATTCGACCACCAAGACCATGACCGCGCTGTGCGCCCTGATCCTGGCCGACCGCGGCGACCTCGATTTCGACGCGCCCGTGGCCCGCTACTGGCCGGAATTCGCAGGCAGCGGCAAGGCGGGCGTCAAGGTCAGTCACCTGATGAGCCACGCGGCGGGCCTACCCGGCTGGGAAGCGCCGGTCACCACCGAGGATCTCTACGACTGGGAGAAGGTGACCACCCTGCTGGCCGCCCAGGCGCCCCTGTGGGCGCCGGGGACGCAGCCCGGCTATCACGCCATCACCCAGGGCTATCTGATCGGCGAAGTGGTGCGCCGGATCACCGGCCAGACTCTGGGAACCTTCTTCCGCCAGGAGATCGCCGAGCCCCTCGGCGCGGATTTCCACATCGGCCTGCCCGCCGCCCACGACGCCCGCGTCGCCGAACTGATTCCGCCGCCGCGGGGCACGGCGGCCGGCGACGGCAAGCAGACGCCGGCCCAGGCGATGACCTTCAACAATCCGGTCATCGACGTCTCAGCCACCCGCACCCGGGGCTGGCGCGGCGCTGAGATCCCGGCCGCCGGCGGAACCGGCAACGCCCGCTCGATCGCCGAGATCCACGCCATCCTGGCCAACGGCGGGGTGGCCAGGGGCAGGCGGTTCCTCTCCGAAGCCGGTTGCCGCAAGGCGCTGGCGCTGCAGATCGAGGGCGACGACCTGATCCTGGGCGGCCCGGCCCGGTTTGGCCTGGGCTTCGGCCTGGCCGGCGGCGTCGTCCCGCTGCCCAACCCCGACGACAGCATGTTCTGGGGCGGCTATGGCGGGTCGCTGGCGATCATCGACATGAAGGCCCGAACCAGCATCGCCTACGCGATGAACCGGATGGCCGGCACGACCACGGGCGATACGCGCGCCTTCGGCCTGGCGATGGGCCTGTGGGGGGCGTTGGGACTGGCCTAGAGCCCTTCCCACTGAGGTTGGCTCGACCTGAGTGGAGGAGAAGGGCTCCAGATATAAGCGACGACCCTGTTTTGTCCCGGCTGACCTGAGTCAAGTCTGCCGTGACAGGGTCTACCCACGTTGCCCTGGAGGTCAGAAGGTCTCGCCGACCATCGCCTCGCTCTTGGCCCACAGCGCCCGGGCCCGGTCGGGATCGAGGGCATAGGGCTGCACGCCGCCGCGCGCGCCGGTCTCGGTCTGGCGCTCGGCCACGTGGCAGTCCTCGCAATACTGGCCGCCGACCCGGTCCGCCGGAGCCACCGCGGCGGCCCAGACGCTGGTCGCGACGCCTTGCGGGATGGTCTTCCAGACGAACTGGCCGGCCGCCTGACTGGCCTGCGCGGCGTCGGTCATCTGCCGGATCACCTCGGGCGACATGTGGCGGCCAAGCTCGGTGTGTATGCCGCCCGGATGGACCGCGGTCGCCCGCACGCCCCGGGGCCTGTGGCGGCGGTCGAACTCCACGGCGAACAGCACATTGGCGGTCTTGGAGCGGCCATAGGCGACGAACTCGGCATAGGGCGTGCGCTCGAAGTTCGGATCGTCCAGATCGACATCGGAGAATCGGTGGCCGGCCGACGAGAGGCAGACCAGCCGCGCACCGGGCGCCATCCGCGAGGCGATCCGGTTGGCCAGGACGAAGTGGCCCAGGTGATTGGTCCCGAACTGGGTTTCGAAACCGTCCGTGGTCCTGCCGAAGGGCGTGGCCATCACGCCGGCGTTGCAGATCACCATGTCGAAGGCTCGGCCGTCGGCCATCAGGCCCTTGGCGCAGGCGCGCACGCTGGCCAGCGACGCCAGATCCAGCTCGACGAGTTCGAGGCTTCCGCCCAGGGCGGCGCCGGCCCGCGCCGGCTCGGTGGCGGTCTTCGCCTTGGCAAGATCGCGCGCCGCGCCAACAACCTGCGCCCCGTGGGCGACCAGGGCCCGGGCGGTCTCCACGCCCAGTCCCGCCGACACGCCGGTGACCAGCACGCGCCTGCCGGTCAGGTCGACGCCCGCTAACACCTCGTCTGTCGTTGAATGGGCTCCAAAGGCTGGGGTCATGGCTCGGCTCGCGGAAAGGGGGCGGGGTTTCACCAGCCCGGATGGGAGGCGCCAGCGACCGCCGCCATGGGCAGCCTGCCGAAGGCGACGGACATTTCCGCGTGGGACCGACCTCCGTCCGGACGCTTGCAGGGGTCAGAACTTGTAGGAAAATTCCGTGGTCAGGAGGCCTTCCTTGGAGGCCGCCGACGGCAGATTTGAATATCTGTCACTATATTTGTAGTCTATTGAAAAGAGAATCTTGCTTGATACCGGAAATTCGAGCCGCGCCTTGACGACGGACCACTGATCTTCACGGATCGACTTTATAGACGGCGTTATATTGTTATAGTCTCGGCGAATGAAGTCGTAACCAAATTTGATCTTTCCCTTCTGCTTCAACAGATTGACAGGGAGAGCGAGGTTGGCGCTCAGGCCGTATCCCCCATAGGAAAACTCCGGGCCGCTCGTCATTTCCCGCTGGTAGTTGCCACTCAGCAGGACATAGGCTTTCGAATGGTCAAAGAAATAGAAAGCCTGCAATTCCGGTTGTTGATGCACGGCATTGCGTCGTCGATCCTTGGAAAAGCTCTCGTTGAGGATGAGATAGGATCCCCTGACGAATATATTTGATCTGATCGGTGTAAATATAGACGGATTGACGATTTCTATTGACAAAAATGGAGATCCGCCAAATATAATATAGTCTCTGGAATAGTCTATTACTAGAGTGGAAGATCCAAATTTTCTAGAGGCATCGAAACTCACGACGTGACTTTGAATATCAAATCCATGAAGTCTAGTATGCAGACTCTGATTGAATTCGTATCCTATGGAAACATGATTTTTCTTGTCATCGTATAGACGGTATTTCGCGTTCAACCCGAGAGTTTTTATAGAGTCGCCGCGCCCGGTGGCGGTGTCGATCTGGCTGTTGCTGACGTTGTCGTCATAGGCCGCTCCGGCCTTCAACATCAAGGATCCCGCAGGGGTGTCGGCGGCCGTGGCGGCTGTCGAAACGGTCGCGCCCGCCAGGCTGGCGATCGACAGGAGCGAGACGCCGGGCAGATCCCGCCAGCGCCGCGGCGCGGGCCGGCCCCCGGCCCCGGAGTGGCTTTTCGTCATCCGGGGACATCTTTCCTTTGCGCCAACGAAGGGGCGGACGAAGGGGCGGGCGAACCGGATCGAGAGTTGGCGGGTCCCGCGTTTGGGGGGTGACGATGTACACATTGGGCCCTGGCGGGACCC
>NZ_JANMBF010000151.1:0-29341 GCF_031360265.1 Phenylobacterium sp. | reverse complement strand
GGGTCCCGCTTTGGCGCGGTCACGATGACCTCTTTGCGCCGTGGCGGGACCCGCCATTTCCGATCTCAGGCTGGATTGGTTCAGTCGTCGTGTCCGTGGGATCCCTCGGATTGCACCGAGGCGCCGGCCGCCGATTGCGCGGCGACCTCAGCGGCTTCCTTCGCGGTCTGCGCGGCCGCGGCGGCCGGCGTCACGGTCCCGGCGGCCACGGAGGCGGCCAAAGCCGCGGCTTCCGCCGCTTCCTGGGCGGCCTGCGAGGCCGCGGTCGGCGGCGTGGAGGTCGTCTCGGTGGCGGACTCGACGGCGGATTCCGCGGCGTCAGCGGCTTCCTTCGCCGCAATGGTCGCAGCGGTCGCCGAGGTCACCGCGCCGGATGATACGGCGGCGGCTAGGGCCGACGCCTCCGCGGCCTCGACAGCGGCCGCGGTCAGGGGGGTCCCGGTCGCGGCGGCGGCGGCCTTGGCGGCCTCGACGGCGGTTTCGACAATCTGATTGGCGGTGATCACCGCCGCGGTGGCCGGGGTTACCGTGCCCGCCGCGACCTTCGCCGCCAGGGAGGCCGCCTCGGCCGCGCGTTCCGCGGCGTCGGCCGCCTGTCGCGCCGCCTGTTGCGCGGCCGTCGGGGCGGCCGCGACGCTCGCGCCCTCGCGGTCGCCGTTGTCGTCCTCCGCCAGCGCGCGCGTCGAGGTGAGCGCAGCGCCGGCAATGGTCAGGGCGATGAGCGCCGAGCGGTGAAGGGCGATGAATTTCATGACTTGCCTCGCAGGTGTTCCGTGACGCCGAGCCCGCGGAGTGCGAACGGCTTCCGGAACCGACGAAGCCGATCGCCAGAGTCCACATCGGCGCCTGGAAAGGTCGCCGCGGAGGGTCCCGTCAGCCCCTAACCGCAACCCCCGTGGCCGCAGCCGGGGCCGGCGAGCAGCACGACGCTCAGCAGGGGGACCGCCAGGATGAAGGGCGCGGCGGCCAGGGCCCAGAGCCCGCGGCGTCCGTCGCGCACCACCGCCACGATACTCAGCGCCAGCCAGGCGAGACCCGCCAGCGCGATCAGCGCCACGCCCGCGATCCCCCGGAACGGTCCGAAATGCACCAGGAACAGGGCCTGCGCCAGGCAGCACAGGCCGCCGACCACCAGGGCCGCGCGGGTCATCGGGTGGAGCGGCGGCTTGCGGGTCGGGGCCGGCCCGGCGGTCAAGCCGCCTCGCGCTTGTAGATCGAGGTCTTCGGCGCCGCCGTCACCCGCCGCAGCATTGGCTCGAAGGCCGAAAGCGGCATCGAGTCATAGGCCGGATCAAAGCTGTTCTGGTCGTAGAGGTGGCAGAACTGGGCGCAGTGCTCGAAGTGCGGGTGGCCGCGGAACTGCTCGCGCATGTCGCGGTCCAGGCCGATGTGCTGGAAGAAATAATAGCCCTGGAAGACGCCGTGCTTGTCCATCATCCAGTGGTTGGCCTCGGAGACATAGGGCGCGAGGATCGCCGCGCCCAGTTCGGCGTGGGCCGCCGGACAGAGGATGTCGCCAATGTCGTGGATCAGGGCGCAGACGACATATTCCTCGTCGCGGCCGTCGCGATGCGCTCGCGTCGCGGTCTGCAGAGAGTGCTCCAGCCGGTCCACCGCGAACCCGCCGTGGTCGTTGTCGAGCAGCATCAGGTGGGCGATCAGCCGGTCCGGCAGCTCGCCCCGGTGCGGCGCGGCGGCGCGGGCGATCGCCTGCCAGTCCTCCTTGGTGCATTCCATCATCGAATGGAACGTCGCGCGGTCGTGCAGTTCGCCGTCGGCCATGGCGGCCTCCTCTGAAATCCTGCCCGCGATGGTGCGGCCGTCGGGCGCCGGCGTCAACGTGAGCCTCAGGCCGGTTCGGTCTGCGGCTCCTCGACGAAGCCCTTCCAGTTCGACATGTATTTGACGAAGGCCGGGCCCAGGCCCTCGGCGCGCAGGTGCGCGGCGCTGACCGGCGTGCGGATCGGGGTGAAGGCCGGATCGGCGGCCAGCAGCTGCGGATAGTCGTGGTGCAGGATCGCCGCGCGGCCCAGCAGCACGAAGTCCATGCCGCGCTCCAGGCAGGCGCGCGCGTCGTCGGGCGTCATGATCTTGCCCGCGCAGCCCAGCCGCGTGGCGCCCCTGGGCAGGTCGGTGAACCAGGCCATCAGCGCGCGGTCCTGATAGGCCTCGTCGACCGGCTGCTTGGCATAGTCCCACAAGGACATGTCCAGATAGTCGAGACGGCCCTCGGCCAGCACCTGGCGGGCGAGGTCACGGATCTCCATCAGGTCCAGGTCGAACCGTTCCGGCGACAGCCGCAGGCCCAGGCTGAAGTCCGCCCGGCAGCGGGCGCGGATGCCCTCGACGATGTCCTTGATCGGCCGCGCACGGTTCTCCGGGCTGCCGCCATAGCGGTCGGTGCGCCGATTCAGCGGCTCGGCCAGGAACTGGCACAGGATGTAGGAGTGCGCCCCGTGGATCTCGACCCCGTCGAAGCCGGCCCGGTCGCTGCGCTCGGCGGCGACGATGAAGTCCTCGACCAGCTGCTCGACCTCGCCGGTGGACAGGCCGCGCGATCCGGTCGCCTCGTCGTCGGACGGCCCCACCGGAGCCTCGCCGATCAGTTCTTTGGGGCTGCGCATGCCCGCGTGATGCAGCTGCACCACGGCCAGGCTGTCGTAGCCCTTGATGGTGGCTGCGAGCCGGGTCAGGCCCTCCAGGTGTTGGTCGCCGAACACGCCCAGCTGTCCTGGGAACCCCTGGCCGACCCGCTGCACATGCGCCGCACAGGTCATGGTCAGGCCAAAGCCGCCCCTGGCCCGCATCGTCAGCCACTTGAACTCGTCGTCCGAGAGCGTGCCGTCCGGGTGGCTCTGCGAGTTGGTAAGGGGCGCCAGCGCCAGTCGATTCTTCATCGCAGGGCCGTGGGCCAGCGTCATCGGCGCGAACAGGTCGGGCAGGTCGGTCAAGGCGGAAGTCCTTCAAACGTGTGTTTGACACCTCTTAGCGGACCCACGCGCCGCTCGGCAATCCAGCGAAGCTGACAACGGCGCCACGGGCGCTGGCGCCGGCCGGTGGCTTGAGGCCCGCCGGCAGACCGGCTATGGAACCGCACCTCAACCGATATGCGGGCGTAGCTCAGGGGTAGAGCACCAGCTTCCCAAGCTGGGTGTCGTGGGTTCGAATCCCATCGCCCGCTCCACTGTCCAGCCTTGAAATTTGCGGGCGCGCGCGGACTGTGATCCGCCGCCGTCCGGGAGCAATCGTGTCCTGGCGCCGCACCCTTGCCGTCCTGCTGACCCTGGCCGCGGCCTCCGCTGCGCGCGCTGAGCCGGCGCCGCGCACCGAGGTCGCCATCCGCCAGGTGCGGCTGAGCAACGGCGCCCTGCGCTACGCCGTGCCGGTGACCATCGGATCGACCCCGCTGCTGGCCAGCCTCGACACCGGATCCACCGGCCTGCGCATCCTGCCCGGAACGCTCGGCGCGATGGACGCCACAGCGACGGCGGAGCCTGAGGTCTACGGCTATGCCTCCGGCTCGCGCTACGAGGGGGTGGTCGGCGAGGCGGCGGTGGCAATGGGCGCCGCCCGCGGCCGCGCGCCGGTGCACCTGATCCGGACCATCGGCTGTTTCGCCCATCTGCCGCGCTGCCCGGCCTCGCGCACGACGCTCGCGACTTACGGCATCGCCAGCGACGGCCTGCCGGGCGAGGGCTTCCGCGCGATCCTGGGCCTCGACATGGCGCCGGGCCGCGTCGGCAGTCCGCTGGAATCTCTCGGCGTGCGGCGCTGGATCGTCGAGCTGCCGCGGCCGGGCGAGCCGGATGGCCGCCTGATCCTCAACCCCACCGAGGCGGAGACCGAGGGCTATGTCAGGGTCCCGCTAGCGGCGCCCTACGCCCATGAGCGGGGCGGCGGCCTGCATGACGCCGTGCCCGGTTGTCTGGCCAACGAAGAGACCCATGCGCGGGCCTGCGGGGTCGTGTTGCTGGATACCGGCGCGCCCGGCCTGGCGGTGGCCAACGGCCAGCTCGTGGGGCCGCCCTGGCCCGCGGGAACCCCGGCCGCGCTGGACCTGTTCGACGCCACAGGTCGCCTCGCGATCCATGAGGTCCTGACCATCGGTTCCCGCGACCAGGGCGCACGCCTCAGCTACCGCCAGGACGGGCATGTCCTGGGCGTGGTGATCTATGCAGGGACCGCGCCCTATTTCGCCTATTCGGTGCTCTATGATCCGCGCAAACGCGTCCTCGGCCTGAAACCCCGCGCCCTGTCCGACCCATCGACTCCGCAAGCGCCTGGGTAAATTAGGACCTTGGTAATCCTTGCCTGAAGGAGAATTAAATACTCCATAATGGCAAAATCCTAGAATCGGGATCTCGATCCTCCGACAACGAGGGTCCATCTGAGCAATGACATTCCCCCCGACCCGCGCACAATGGCGGCCTGTTTGATTCAAGGGTCTCCGGCCATGCTTCGCGCCTTTACCGACCATCCACAAACCGTCGGCGAGAGCTATGGCGAGCACCTGGTCTCAGCTTCGGGCTTCGCGCTGACGATGTCTGCGGCCGCCGCGGCCTGCCTGCTCCACGGCCTGTTTCCCTTCGCCTTCCAGACCAGCGGCAGCCGCCGGATCAAGGCGCTGCACGCCCGCATGGTCACCGCCCGCCACCGCCGCCCGGAACCTCATGGGGTGATGGGTTGGGCGGAAGGAATCTAGCCCTCTACCAGATGCGAACACGCTGCTCCGGCGGCACATAGAGCGTGTCGCCAGGCGCGATGTTGAACGCCTTGTACCAGCCGTCGATGTTGCGGATCGTGCCGTTCACCCGAAAACGGGCCGGTGAGTGCGGGTCGGTGACCAGGCGCTGTTTCAGGGTCTCGTCGCGGATCTTCTCGCGCCACACCTGCGCCCAGCCAAGGAACACCCGCTGGTCGCCGGTCAGCCCGTCGATCACCGGCGCCGGCCGGCCGTGCAGGCTGGCGTGATAGGCGTCCAGCGCCAGGCTGAGCCCCCCCATATCGCCGATGTTCTCGCCCAGGGTCAGGGCGCCGTTCACATGGGCGCCGGGCAGCGCCTCGAAGGCGGAATACTGCGCGACCAGCCGCTCGGTCTGCGCCTTGAACTTGGCGGCGTCGCCGGCGCTCCACCAGTCGGCGAGCACGCCGTCGCCATCGAACTTGCGGCCCTGGTCGTCGAAGCCGTGGCTGATCTCGTGGCCGATCACCCCGCCGATGCCGCCGTAGTTGATCGCCGGATCGCCGTCGGGATCGAAGAACGGCGGCGCCAGGATCGCGGCCGGGAAGACGATCTCGTTGTTCACCGGGTTGTAGTAGGCGTTGACGGTCTGCGGGGTCATGCCCCACTCGGCCTTGTCCACCGGCCCGTTCAGTCGGGCCACCTCGCGGCGCCACTCATAGGCGCCCGACCGCTCCAGGTTGCCGAGCAGGTCGTCACGCTTCAGCACCAGCGGGGCATAGTCGCGCCACTTGGCGGTGTAGCCGATCTTGACGGTGAACTTGGCGAGCTTCTCCAACGCCTTGGCCTTGGTGTCATCGCCCATCCACGGCAGAGCCTCGATGCGGGCCTTCAGCGCGGTTTGGATATCGCCCACCAGGGCGTCCATCTTGGCCTTGGCCTCCGGCGGGAAATATCGCGCCACATAGGCCCGGCCGACCGCCTCGCCAACGGCCGCATTGGTGAATTCAACGGCCCGCTTCCAGCGTGGCCGCTCTTGCGGCTGGCCGGCCAGAGCCTTCGAGCGGAACTCGAAGTTGGCCTCGACGAACGGCCTGGAGAGGTACGGGGCCGCCTCGTCGGCGACGTGGAACGCCTGCCAGGCCTTCAGTGTGTCCAGCGAGGTGTCGGCGTAGATCTTGGCGAACTTCGGAAACGCGGTGTCGGTGGTCACCACAACGCGGTTGACGCCGCCCAGGTCGTCGGCGGCGAGGTAGCGGGTCCAGTCGACGCCAGGGGTCAGCGCATTGAGCTCGGCCGGCGTCATCGGACGATAGCTCTTGTCGATGTCGCGCCGCTGCACCCGGGTCCAGGAGGCTTCGGCCAGCCTGGTCTCGAACGCGACGATGGCCTTGGCGCTGTCGCCCGGTTTCGCCCAGCCGGCCAGCGTCAGGATCTGCTGCACATAGGCCAGGTACTGGGTCTTCTTGTCGGCGAAGGCGGCCTGCAGATAGTAGTCGCGGTCGGGCAGACCCAGGCCCCCGGTGGACGCGACCACGGCATATTTGTTGGGGCTTTTGAAGTCGGTGGTGATCCCCACCGGGAAGATCGAGGCGTAGGCCGTGCCGCTGGCCTTGCCCATCAGGTCGGTGAACTGGGCCTTGGTCCGGACCGCGCGGATCTCGGCCAGGGCCGGGGCGAGCGGCCTTGCGCCCAGCTTGTCGGCCAGGGCCTCGTTCATGAAGGATGCATAGGCCGCGCCGATCTTGCCCGCGTCCGGGTCGGTGAGCTTGCCGGCCGCGGCATCCATGGCGATGGCGTGCGCCCGGTGCTCCGACAGCACCGCGAGCTTGTCGAAGTTGCCGAACCGCACCCGGTCGGCGGGGATTTCGGTGCGCCGCGCCCACGCGCCGTTGGCGTAGGCGAAGAAGTCGTCGCCGGGCCTGATCGACCGATCCATGCCAGAGGTGTCGAAGCCCCAGGCCCCGTATTTCGGCGAGGTCAGGTCGGCAGCCGCCTCTGCCGCTTCCGCCGCCGGGGCCTTGGCGGTGGCCGGCTTCGCGGGCGCCTTGGCCTCGCTTGGGGCCGGCGTCGCGCCCAGGGCCAGGACCGCGCAGGCGGTGAGAAGGAAGTCTCGGCGAACGGTGATCATCTGCGTCTCTCGGATGCGCGGAAGGGGCAGGCCGCGCGAATTTTGGCCCTCAACCCGACCAAACGGGGAATTTTGATCCAACGCAAGGGCGGCGTCGAGTCGCCGCCGTTGGGCGGGCCGGTATCAGGCAGGAACGCTCAAGACCTCGGGCTGATCATGGCCGACGACACCCAGCCCCGGTTGCCGTTCTCGTCATCGACTTCCCACCAGATGCCGTTCTTCTGGCCGGTCGGAAAGACGAGGTCGCCGACGCTGAAACTGCGCACCGATGCGGCTTGCGGCGAGGGTGTCTTGCGCATCACGATGGCGGTCTTGACGCTATAGCCCTGGACGCCCGCCGCCTGGCTTGCCTGGTCGCCGGTGGGCGCGTCGTGCTGCATATAGCGGACCAGATCGACATAGGCGTTGAAGTAGGCCGCCGTGACCACCTTGCCGATGTCTGTGTTGGCATAGCCGCCACCGGCCGCCGCCGCGAAGCCGCCCCATCCGCCGCCGCCGCCGCCCACGCCGAACGAGATGTCGGTCTTCTGTGAAACCCCCTCGGCGACATAGAGCTGCTCGGTGGTCCGGGCATCCACCAGGGTGATCAGCGCCTGGGCTTCGGACTTCTTGGTGCGGATGCCGCCGGCCAGGGCGCCGAGGCCGCCCAAGCGCGAGCCAAAGGCGCCGACCACCGCGCCCAGGGCGTTGCCGCCGGAGTTGGAATTGGAATTGGCCAGATCGGGCACGATGAAGAAGTCCGCGCCGGCCACCTGGCCCTTGCCGATGTTGGAGCCGCGGCGGAGGTCTCCGGAGGCCCCCAGCGCGGCCTCCTGGTTGCGCATCTGCAGCCCGCCGTTGCGATCAACGATCCGCAGGCACCCTGAGCGCGAGGCGAACAGCTTGATCAGGGTCTCGGGGTTGGACAGGCCAAGCCCGGTCCACCAGTCCCGCTCCGGCTCGCGGATGGCGGCGCGGCCCAGCGGCCGGTCGCAATGTGGCAACTCCGGCGTCGCGGCGTTCTTCGGACCCTTCTTGTCCATGCCGTACTGGGCCAGGGCCGGTTGCGCCGAAACGGCGGCGGCGAGCCCGATGGCTATGGCCGCGAGAGAGAATTTGCGCATGCTGACCCCGGGCAAATCGACAATGATCGATGGAACCTAGCGCCACGGCGACGCCGCTTCAATCGCGGTCGCGTGGCTTGCATCGGCCGCCAGGCGCGGCCCTTGGCCCCATGACCCCGCGCGCACCCGTCGCTATCCTGGCGCTGGCGATCCCCGCCGCCCGCTGGCCAAGCGCGCCTGCCTATCCCGTCAGCCACCGCCTGGGATGGCGCCACCCCAGCTCGCGGACCTCGCCGGGCGCCAAGCCGAAGCTCTTCATCCGCGCCAGCGTCAAGGGACGGATCGCCTCGACCGGCTCCTGGCCGGCCACCGGGCTTGAGGCGATGCGACCGGTCCGTCCGGCCCAGTCCAGCGCCGTCCACTCGCACTTGGCCTGGTCCTCGTGGCCGACCGCGAAATAATGACGCAAGGGCGCGGGCTCGCCCACCAGCTCGACCAGCACGCCGATCAGCCAACCCGCGGCCATCAGGGCGCTCGATAGACGACGGCGCCGTCGACCACCGTCAGCACCGCGTGGCCCTTGGGGATCGCGGCCTCCGGGGCGGTCATCAGATCCACCGAGAACCCCGACAGGTCGGCGCGCTGGCCGACGGCGATCGCGCCCAGGTCCTTTTCGGCAAAGCGGGCATAGGCCGCGGCGGTGGTGAACAGCTTCAGCGCCCGCGCCCGGCTGAGCCGCTCCTCGGGATGCCAGTCGGCGTCGGAGACTCCGCCCAGATCCTTGCGCGCCACCGCGGCGTAGAATTCGATCAGCGGCGCCCCGCGCTCCACCGGAGCGTCGGATCCGCCGACAACCACCGCGCCCGAGTCCAGCAGGCTCTTCCAGGCATAGGCGCCCTTCAGCCGGTCCTGCCCCAGCCGGGCGGGGGCGAAGTGGAAGTCGCCGATGGCGTGGCTGGGCTGCATCGAGGCGATCACGCTGTCGGCCGCGAAACGGGGGATGTCCGCCGGCCGCAGGATCTGGGCGTGCTCGATCCGCCAGCGGGCGGCCTTGCCCGCCGCCGGATCGGCCTTGAACGCCTCCTCATAGAGGTCGAGCACCGTGGCGTTGCCCTTGTCGCCGATGGCGTGGGTGGCGACCTGGATGCCGCTCTTCAACGCCTTGGCCATCGATTGCCGCATTACCGCGGGGTCGGTGATGAAGGTTCCGCTGATCGTCGGCGCATCGGAATAGGGCGCAAACAGCGCCGCGCCGCGCGAACCCAGCGCCCCGTCCATGTAGAGCTTGATGCCGCGCGTGGTGATCCGTCCGCCCGGCGTGGCGCGCGGCCCGCTGGCGAACAGCGGCCCGGCCTGGGCGCCCTCGACCAGGTTGTAGACCCGCAAGCTCGCCTCGCCCGCCTTGTCCATCGCCTCCAGCAGCGCGACGTCGGCCCAGTCGACGCTCATCGAATGGACGCCGGTCCAGCCATAGGCGGCTTCCACGCGGAAGGCGGCCTTGAATGCGGCGCGCTTCTCGTCCCGGCTCGGCGCATGGCGCAGCGGCGCAACGAGGTTCATGGCGTTGTCCACCAGGACACCGGTGAGCTTGCCGTCGGCGCCTTTCAGGATCTGGCCGCCGGCGGGCGCGGGCGTGGTTTCGCCGATGTGAGCTGCGCTCAACGCGGCGGAATTGGCGGTCATCGCATGGCCGTCCGCGCGCTGCAGGATCACCGGACGGTCCGGCGCCACGGCGTCGATATCCCGACGCTCGAGAAACCGGCCCTCCGGCCAACCGGTCTCGATCCAGCCGCGGCCATAGACCAGGCTCTTGCCCGGACGCCCGGCCAGATACGCCTTCAGCCGGCCCATCGCGTCGGCGGCCGACGTCGAGCCCTCGAGGTTCAGGGTCAGCTCCCGCTCGCCGATCCCGCGCAGGTGGGCGTGGGCGTCGGTGAAGCCGGGAAACAGCGCCGCGCCGCCCAGGTCGATCACCCGGGTCTTTGGCCCAACCAGCGCCTTGGCGTCGGCGCGAGCGCCGACGAAGGCGATCCGCCCGTGGCGGACGGCGACCGCTTGGGCCGTCGGATAAGCGTCTACCGCCGTGTAGATCGGCCCGCCCCAGATCACCAGGTCGGCCGGGGCGGCGAGCGCCCCTGCGGGGATCGCCAGGGCGATGGCGGCAAGGAAGGCGGCGAAGGCTGGGAGATCGGTGCGGCGCATGGTCAGGAGGTTGCCGGCGGGTGCAGCCTCGTGTCCAGCGCGAAGGCGTCCTGCGACCGCACGATCGGGTCCACGCCGGCGCGCGCCGGATCGAAGATCAGGTTCCAGCTGTGCGGCGAGACCGCGCTGGGGATGGCGAGCATTCCATGCGTAGCCAGCAGGGCGTCGCCGAACGCCTGCTGGCCGGCGCTGGGAATGCCCGGCCGCAGCCAGTTCGGGTTGGGAATCTCCTCAGGGGCCACCACCCGCACCGCGCGCGGATCCTCGATGCGCAGCGCGGTCAGCACGTGCGGCACGGTGTCGAGCGCCTTGAACCCCTTGTGCACCGCGACCTCGAGGATCGCCGTGCTGGGATCGAGCGCGCAATAGACCACGCGGCGGCCCTTCGAATTCCAGCGGCCGCCGGCCAGATAGGCGCCTTCACCGCGGTTCCACATCGCCGCGAAGGGCGCCGCGTCGAGGCGCCACGCCACCAGCTCTCCGCCGCCCAGCGCGGCCGGCAACGGCGTCACGTATAGACGCCGTACTCGACCCGTTGCAGGAAATCCTCCACCAGCCGCACGCCGGCGGGCGTGGTCAGAAGATCGATGGGCCGGCGCTGGTCCAGGCCGATGGCCGGCTGCTCGAACCAGTGTTCGGCGTCCTGTTGCGACCCGAGGATCGCTGTCGCGCGCGCCAGGATTTCCGCGAACTTCCAGGTCCGCCCGCTCTGTTCGGCGTTGAGCGGCTTGGCCGAGGCTTCCTTGCGCCGCTGATAGGTGCGCACGCTCATGCCGGTGGCCTTTTCGATCGAGGCGTCGTCGCGCAGCACCGACAGATTCTCGATCAGGAAGGACAGCGCCTCCGCCGGCAGGCCGTCGGAAATCAGTTCATGGGCGTCCAGCGGCCCCAGCAGCACCCGGTGCAGCACGCGCCAGCCCCCCAGCAGTTCCACCGCGCCCTGATAGCCCCCGCTCGAGGGACCCGCTTCCTCTGCGACACCGCCGGGATAGGGCGCGGCCACGCCGGGATGGGTCATCGTCACGTTGCCGCTCCATCTCCAAGACAAGTGTCGCAAAATGGATGACACATGTCGTCTCCGCACACAAGGCCAGTCAGCGCAGCGGCCGATCTGCTATCTGCGTCGCCTGCGCGGCCTGGGTCAGGCCCAGGAGCCCGCCCGGGTTCATGGCGTCGACCATGGCGGTGGGAATCAGGATCGTCGCGCCACGTTCCTTGGTGGTCTCGTAGATGATGTTCATGGCGCGCAGCTGCAGGGCCGCGGGGCTCTTGGCATAGATGTCGGCGGCCTCGACGAACTTCTGGGCCACCGCCAGTTCGGCCTGACCGAGGTGAATCCGCGCGGCGGCCTCGCGCTGCGCCTGGGCTTCTCGGCTCATGGCGTCCTGCAGGGCGGCCGGCACGCCGATGTCGCGGATCTCCACCGAGATCGCGGTGACGCCCCAGTCGGCAGTCTTGCGGCCGATCTCCTCGCGCAGCATCTCGTCGCCATGCTTGCGGTCTGACAGGAGCGTCGAGAGCAGGGACGATCCGACCATCTCGCGCAGCGAGGTCTGGGCCACCCGGCTGATGGCCGAGCGATAGTCGGTGATCTCCAGCGCCGCGCGCTCGGGATCGTGGATCTGCCAGAACACCACGGCGTCCACATCCACCGGCACGGTGTCCTTGGAGAGCGCCTGCTCGGCGTTGAACTCGGTGGTCTGGATGCGCTGGTCGAGCCACGACGAGACCTCGTCGATGAACGGGATGATCACGAACATCCCCGGGCCTCGGATCCCCTGCAGCCGGCCCATCCGCAGCACCACCGCGCGCTCCCACTGGTTGGCCATCTTCAGCGCCATGGGGATCAGCAGGCTGCCAAGCGCCAGGACGCCGGCGACCCAGAACAGCGGGAAGAGCGCCAGGCGCGCGGCCTGCACGGCCGAGAGCACGGCGGCGACCAGGAACAGAACAGAGAGCAGACCCGCCGGCGCATTGCCGCCGCGCCGGGTGAGGCCGGGCAGGTTCATGCGAACGCCATCCACGTAGCTGTTGCTCATCGGACTTCCTCTTTCTGCGCGGCAAGCGCCGCGATGCGTTGCGAAAGCGCCAGGGCATCGACCCCCAGCGCGGCGGCGGCGGCCAGGGTCTGGCGCGCCAGGTTGTCGGTTTCCCGTTCGTGCTCGTGGTCCTGCAGGGCCGGCGGCGGTTCGGCGACGAAACTGCCGCGGCCGCGCACCAGCACCACCGCACCGGCCCGTTCCAGTTCGTCATAGGCCCGGCGCACGGTGTTCAGATCGACCTTCAGCGCCACCGCCACCTGGCGCATGGTTGGCATCTGGTCGCCGGCGCTCAGCAGGCCCTGGCCCATGGCGCGCAGGAACTGCTCGCGCAGCTGCACATAGATCGGGACCCCAGTATCCCCCAGCCGCAGGGCGGCCAATATTTGCACCTGTGTATGCATACAATCATACAATACAGGAGAAGCTTGGCCCGTCAAACCGGGCGCCGGCCAAGGCGGCGGCAGTTGACGGGACACGGCCCGCCTTGGCAGTGTAGACGTGCGGACCGTTCGAGCACTGGGGCCACCACTTTGAAACGCCTGATCGTCCTTGGCGCCTGCGCCGCCCTGCTCGCCGCCTGTTCGCCGCAAAAGCCGACGCCCCCGGCCGTTGTCGCCAAGTTCAACACCGACGCGCTGTCGATGCCTGAGTTCATGGGCCATGTGGTCGATCCGGCGTCCTTCGCCTACTGGAAGGGCTCGGGCACGGAGGAGACCGCCAAGGGCGTCAAGGAACTGGCGCCGACCAACGACGAGGGCTGGGAGGCGATGGAGACCGCCGCCGCCGTCCTGATCGAGGCCGGCAACGCCCTGCAGCTGCCGGGTCGGCCGCGCGCCCCGGAAACCGATTGGAACCGGTTCGCTCAGGCGCTCACCGCCGAGGCGGTGCTGGCCAAGGCGGCCGCCGGAAAGCACGACAAGCAAGGCGTCTATGTCGAAGGCGCCAAGCTCTACCAGATCTGCACCGCCTGCCATAAAGAGTACGTCATCGACCCGGGCATCAAGGCCAACGGCCCGGCCAAGGGCGACCCGCTGCCGGACTGGCCGTCCGACATCGCGGCCAAGCAGAAATCCTACCAAGCCAAGTAGGGCCGCCCTTCGCCCTGCCCTCGAACGGTAGTAGAGCCGCGTCGCATCGCCGGTTGAGCCTTCGGGGTCGGCGCGCGTTAGGCTGGGAAGCCGCCACGAAGGAACGCCATGACTGACCCCAGCCGGCCCGCCGCGCCCAATGCGCATCGCGACGTCAAGCAGCCGGAGCGGCCGAAGCTGCTGCAGGTTCTGGGTCCCGGCCTGATCACCGGCGCGTCGGACGATGATCCGAGCGGTATCGCCACCTATTCCCAGGCCGGCGCACAGTTCGGGTTCGGCCTGTCGTGGGTGATGCTGTTCAGCTGGCCGTTGATGTGCGCCATCCAGGAGATCAGCGCCCGGATCGGTCGGGTCACGGGGCGCGGCATCGCCGGCAATCTGAAGAAGCACTACCCGAACGGCGTGGTCTATTCGATCGTCACCCTGCTGGTGGTGGCCAACGTCATCAACATCGGCGCGGACCTGGGGGCCATGGGCGCGGCGCTGAAGCTGCTGGTCGGCGGACCGCAGCTGGTCTACGTCGCCCTCTTCGGTCTTGGCACGGTGCTGCTGGAGGTCTTCTCCCGCTATTCCCGCTACGTCTCGATCCTCAAGTGGTTGACCCTGTCGCTACTCGCCTATGTCGCCGTGGCCTTCGTCGTCAAGATGCCCTGGCTGACGGTGGCCAAAAGCCTGGTGGCGCCGCAGATCACCTTCAGCGCGGCCTATATGACCGTCGTCGTCGCCATCCTCGGCACCACGATCAGCCCCTACCTGTTCTTCTGGCAGGCCGAGGAGGAGGTCGAGGAGGTCAAGGAACGGCCGGCCGCCAAGCCGCTCGAACGCGCGCCCGAGCAGGCGCCCGCCGAGATCAGGCGGATCCGCCTGGACACCTACATCGGCATGGGCGTGTCCAACCTCGTCGCCCTGTTCATCATCCTGACGACTGCCGCGACCCTGCACGCCCACGGGATCACCGACATCCAGACCTCGTCGCAGGCCGCCCTGGCGCTGAAGCCCATCGCCGGCCCGTTCGCCTTCGCGGTCTTCGCCATCGGAATCATCGGCACCGGCCTGCTGGCGCTCCCGGTGCTGGCCGGTTCGTCAGCCTACGCACTGGGCGAGACCTTCGGCTGGCATGTCGGACTCGCGCGCAAGCCGCGGCGGGCCAAGGCGTTCTACGCGGCGATCGCCATCGCCACCCTGCTCGGCGTGCTGCTCAACTTCAGCCCCATCGATCCGATCCGGGCGCTGTTCTGGAGCGCGGTGGTCAACGGCGTGGTGGCCGTGCCGGTGATGGTGCTGATGATGCATCTTGCCAGCCACAAACCGGCCATGGGCGATTTCAAGCTGCACACCGGCCTGAAGGTCGTTGGCTGGCTTGCGACCGCGGTCATGGCCGCCGCCGCCGTTGGCCTCTTCGCGACATGGGGGAAATAGCGGCCGCGAATTCCGGCATCGCAAGACCGCCGCGCGATTACCGCTGCAGATGCAGCCTCAGGGACACCACGTTCACGGGTCCCCGGTCGCGATTGTAGGCCGGATGCTCGACGACCTGATCGTCGAGGCTCAGGGTCATGTCCCTGGCCAGCGAAAGGCTGTAGTAGGCCTCAAGGATGGCCTCTGCACCCGGGCGCGGGAGGCGCCCGTCGCCCACCAGGATGCCGAGGCCGCCGGCGTCGAGGTAGCGGTGGCCGGCGTCCGAGAGCTGGTTGATCACGAAGGCGGCGGCCACCGTGTCGTCCTTGCGCCCCCAGCGCGCGCCGTTGACCGAGACGCCGGCCTGGGCGGTTCGGTCGATATCGGTGTATTCATAGGACTCGTAGTCCCCGTCGGCCCAGCCCAGGCGGCCGAACACCCCGACGCCGTCGGCAACCTCCTGCTCGATGTTGAGATAGACGCCAGGCCGGCTTCGGTAATGGCGAACCCTTCCGGTGTCGGCCAGCTGGCCCGTGGCCAACGCCAGCCGCGTCGCATCGTCGTAGCGCCCCATCCGTCCGCGTGTGACGAAACCACCCAGCCGGACGGCCCCGAGGCGTCCGCCGATGGTCATCCGGCGCTCGACCTCGCCGACCAGCTGGAACTGGCTGAGGTCGGAGGTTAGGGTCGCGTTGTTCGGCACGAGGGACAGGTCGAACACCCCGGCCCGCCAGGTCCAGTCGCCGCGATACCATTCCGCCGCGGCCCCGTAGGTATAGCCCCAGGCGTCGGCGGCGTAGTCAAAACTGCCCGCGGTGATCAGGCTCCAGTTCAGGAAGTCGTGACGCGGGTCGTGGGCGTATCGGTTGGTGTCGAAGATGTCGGTGGTGTTGAGCTTGCCGGCGGTGAACACCAGCCGGTCCCTGGTGCGTTGCGAGGCCAGCATGTTGAGGTCGGCATCCTGGTCGTCGGCCGCGCCGCCCAGGTTGACGGTCTGGCGCACGAAAAGGCGCGCGATGCGCGCATAGGGATGACCGCGCCCGACCTTCGCCCCATCGCCGTTCACATAGCCCGCGGCGCCCAGCGTGTCTGACGGTGCGAAGCCCTGGTACATCTCCAGGTTCCCCCAGATTTCGCCCCCGGCCCAGGGCCGTACCCCGGCGTAGAGCGTGGCGTCGAAGGTGTTCCCCCAGGTCGCCCGCGGCCTGAAGCTGTTGGGCCCCTCGAAGGCGCTGTGGAACGCCGGGTAATACTGCAGGATGTCGGTCGCCTGCAGATGCAGCGCCCAGTGTTCGGGCTCCACCGGCGGGTGCTTCGCCTGCGTCGCCTGGGCTGGGGATTCCTGCCTTGGCGTGGCCTCCTGGGCGGCGGCCGCCCCCGCGAAGCTCAGCGCAACCGAGGCCAGCAGCGCGCCGCGCCTGGCCAGCCATCTCTCAGACACTCTCACCTCCGGTATGTCGAACGCACAGCCGCGGCCATAACGCAGATTCAGGGGCTAGGTTGCGCGCTGCCGTCCAGGAGGGGTCAAGCCGCGATCGCCCGCCGGAACGTCTCGTTGGCGTGATTCCAGGAGACGATCTTCATGAACGCGTCCACGTAGGCAGCGGCCTTGGCGCCGTAGTCCATCTGATAGGCGTGCTCGTACATGTCGAGCGCCAGCAGCGGCGCGCCACCCGCCAGCGTCTGGGTGTGGTCCGAGGCCCAGCTGTTGACCAGCCGACGGTCATGCGGGCTCCAGGTCAGCAACACCCAGCCCGATCCGCCGCCCAGCGCCTTGCCCATGGCGGCGAATTCCGCGGCCCAGCGATCCAGGCTGCCGAAGTCGCGCTCCACCGCCTGGGCCAGCGCCGCGCTGGGCGGCTGGGCCGCGGTGAAACCCGCGAAATAGATCTCGTGCAGGATCATCGAGTTCCAGGCGATCAGTTCCTCCCGCTTCAGGCCGTTGATCTGAAACCCGGGCGCCGAGCCCATGTCGAGCTTGGCGAATTCGCCCCGGATCGCGCCCAGCCGTTTCACAGCGCCCACGTAGTTGTTGTCGTGATGGCTGGTCAGCAGCCTTTCAGACAGGCCCGGCACGGCCTTTGGATCGAAGGGCAGGGGCTGCGGTGCGAAGCCGGCTGCCGGCGGCGAGGCTTGCGCCGCCGCGGCGGCCGCGGTCGCGGCGCCTCCCGCCAGCGCGATGCCGCCCAACAGCAGGCGGCGGTCGATCCAAGGACCCTTCATCTTGTCGCTCCGTTCAGAGTTTCAGCCCGATCCGCGGGCCCACGGCGGTCATCGTCAGGTAGAGGCCGACGGTCAGGGCGCAGCCCGCGGCCAGAGCTGCCCAGAACGGAACGCCACGCTTCAGCAGCGCCGGGATCAAAAGGAACATGGGCAGGGAGGGCAGAACGTACCAGAAGGTCGCCCCTGCGTGGCTCGCCATGCGCTCGCGATCACCGGTGTCGCGCCATAGCCAGATCATCCCGAGCACCGAGACCAGCGGCAGGGAGGCGATCAGCGCGCCCGCCCCGGGCGACCGCTTGGCGACCTCCGAGACGATGGCGACGATGACGCCGGAAATCGCGGCCTTCAGGATCAGGTAGAGCATCGGCGCAGCCTACGCCTTTGTCGCGCCGCGGCCAGTCCGTTGCGTCAGAACCGGCGCTCGAACGCCATGACGAAGCGCAGTTGGCTATCGCTGTCGGCGCGCGCGGTTCCCAGCGGCAGAAGCCACGCCGCCTCCAGCTCCAGTTCGCCGCCCGACATCCAGCCAGGCTTGACCGCCCAGCGCGCCACCGGTCCGACATAGTGCGCCCGTCGCCCCCCGAAGGCCCGGTTGGTTCCCATGTCGCCGAAGGCCTGGGCGCCCAGTTTCAGCCGGTGGCCGACGTCGAAGGTCGCCTCGGCGGCATAGCCGAACCGGGTGTCGTCCTCGCCCGGGCGCTCGGTCAGAGCGCGCTTGGCGATCAGGTTGACCAGCGCCTCGAACCCGCCCGCCTGTTTGGCCAGCAGGATCTTGCCTTCCAGAACCCCGGACTCGTTGTGGATCCGCTGCTCGTATTCCAGATAGCCGCCGACATCGACGCCGATCCCCGGAATTTGTCCCACATAGACCACCGCCTCGACGGCCACCCCGTCCAGCCTCCCGGCCTGGCCGGCATGCTGCTCGAACTCGGCGATCGCCGCCACGCTCACTCGGTCGTTGAGACCCTGCTCAAGCTCGACGATCGCGGCCTGCTCCCCGTCCAACGGGCCGCCGTTCAGCCGCCCGCCGCGCAGTTCCAGCTCGGTCACGCCCTTGTGCACATAGGGGCTGTAGACCTTGCTGGAGAGCCCCTGGGCCGCCGCCGGGCTCGCCAGGCTCAGCACCATCGCCGCCGCCACCCATCGCCATCCACACATGTCAGATCCTTGCAGTTGATAGTCATTCGCATAAACAGTTGCGAACGATTGTCAATTGCAGCATAAGTCGGGCCTCGGATATGGAGCCTCTCATGCGCCTTATGACCCTTGTCCTCGCCGCCAGCCTGGCCGCCCCACCCGCCCTGGCCGTCCCCCCGACGCGTGACGCCGCGGAGGCCGTCGATGTGGTGCTGACCCTGCGGGGTCATCGCTTCACCCCGTCCAGCGTCACCGTGCCGGCCGGCCGGTTGATCCGCATCGACCTGATCAACCTCGACGCCGCCAGCGAGGAGTTCGACAGCGAGGATCTGCGCGTCGAAAGGGACGTCACCCCGCACGGCCGGGCGCGGTTCACCGTCGGGCCGCTCAAGCCCGGGACCTATAGATTCATGGGCGAACTGCACGCCGACACCGCCAGCGGTGAACTGCTGGCGGTCGAGACGCCTTGAGGGGGCGCTACTTCTGCGGTTTACCGGCCGCTTTCAGGTCCTTGTCGATGTCGTGCCTGTAGAGGCTGTCCTTCGGCCGGGGGATATAGCGCCCGTGGCACTGGAAACAGGCGTCGTACATGGCGCTGCCGGCGTCGTTGGTCTTGTCGTGGTCATGCGCCGTGGCCGCCGCCATCCCGGCGATGCCGGCGGCGTTGAGCGCCAGGGCATAGGTCTTCCAGGGCCCGTTCGGATCGCGCGCCCGGCCGTCCATCATCAAGAGGTTCCCTGCCTCGGCGATCTGGGCGGCGGTGTCGATGTTGATGTTCCAGTCGGCCTGGGCGGTGGGCACGCGGTCGTTGGCGCCCTTTTCGTCGTCAACCTCGCCGGAATGGGCCCAGTAGATCTCCGCCGCCGGATTGACGATGTGCCGCATCACGTCTTTCACCGACAGCAGGGTCCGTCGCGGCTCGGCCGGGGCAGGCTTGGGCGCCGGCGGGGTCTGGGCGAAGGCGGGCAGGGCGAAGGCGGGCAGGGCGAAGGCGGCCAGGACGCAGAGGGCGGTGGCCGTCAGGGCGAGGGTCAGGCGGCGCATGGCGTCCTCCGGCGTGTCGGGAGGCGTAGCTTAGTCGTCGTCGCCGCAGCGGGAAGCCCTTCCCGCGATCGGGAAGGGGCGAAGACCCTGTCACCAGACCAAGGGAACCAGGCGCTGGGTCCGGTTCATGTGGGCCCGCTCGCTCGGCCAGGCGTCACCGCCGGCGGCGGCTCAGGGTTTCGGCGCGGTATAGAGCTCGATGGCGTTGCCCTCGGGGTCGCGGATGACATAGGCCACGTTGGCGATCACCTCGCGGTTTTCGACGCCCTGAGTCTTGAGCCACTCGGCCAGCCCCTTGGCGTCGGGCACGGCCAGGATAATCCGGCCAAATCCATTCGGGCCGGTCGGCCGCTGCGGCGCGGCCAGCAGGGCGATGATCGCCGCGCCCGCCCCGTCGCCCAGCCCCATGATATATTCGAACGGCTTGCCCTCGCGCCGGTAGGTGTTGGCCACCGTCATGCCGAGCTTGCCCATGTACCAGGCCTTCTGACCCTCCAGGTCCGCGACGTTCAGCCCAGGCCCGGCGACGTGGGCCGGCTTCAGGCTGGCGGGCGGCCCCTCCGCTCGCGCCGCTCCGCCCAGACCCACGGCGAGTCCTCCCGCGAGTCCGACGGCAAGTTTGACCGCCCGGGCGGCCCTCGAAAATCTGGTCATGCTCGCGTCCCCTGAGTTCTGTCGTCCATCCTGGCGGGTTCGCGGGCGCTGGCAAGGGCTGGCCGCGGCCGGCCTCAGTTGTCGGAACCCGGTTCGCGGTCGGCCATGATGTGTTCGTAGACGGCGCTGGCCATGCCGCGCACCGTGCGCGCCGCGGTGTTCAGCGCCGCATCGCCGATCAGGCTCGCGCCTTGCGACGCCAGCTGATCCAGCTCGTCGGCCACCGCCGAAAGCTTCTGGTAGACCGCAATATCGCTGACCTCGCTCATCGCCCTCACCCCTACAGCCGCTTGCGGCCTTGGCAAATGCCCGCCGCGCTCGCCGGGCCGACGCTTCAGTCGCGGCTAACCAAGAATGTTCACCGCGACTTGACGGCCTTGGCCTTAAGACGATGACCGGTTTTCGCCGATGGGATCGCGCCGACGTGTTCGCCACCGTCCAGTTGAGGATGCTGCGCCTGACGGCCACCCTTGGGGTGCTGGCCGGGGCGATGGCGCTGGTCGCGCCGCTGGCGATCCCGGGGACCCTGTTCCCCGACGCCGTGGTGGTCGACGCCCTGGTGTTCTACGGGGCGACCGCGGGCGCCTACGCCATCCTGCCGTTCGTGCGGCGCGGCGACATCGCCATGGTCGCCATGTGGCTGGTGCTGGCGGTGGGCGTGGCGCCCAGCATCGTCGGCCGCGAGCTCTCCGCGGCGCACATGTTTGCCCACATGGCCGGGGTGGCGATGGCCGCCCTGCCGATCTACATCGCCCGTCGCCGCCAGTTGGCCCAGGGCGACACCCGCCCCTACCGCCGCCGCGGGCGCGAGACGCTCAGCGCGCCGGCGCCGACGGCAGACCTTGCAGCCAGGTGATCACCACCGCCTCCAGCGCGATGCGTTTGCCGCTCCAGCTGTGATCGGTGGCCTCGTGACGCGCGGTGACCAGCTTGCCGCCGTCGCCGCGGATCGCCTTGACCAGCTGGTCGGAGCCGGACGCCAGGCCGTCGTCGGAAGTCAGCACCAGCAGCGGCTTGCCGACCAGGCCCTTGGCCACGGTGGCGTTGAACGAGAGGCGGGGGGAAAACCCGATGATCTCGTCGGCCATCATCTCCGGCGATGTTCCGGCCAGGCTTTCCATGTCTGCCGCCATGGCCTTGACCACGATCGGCCGGGCGCCCGGCGTCGCGCCGCGCCCGCCCATGTCGGCCGCCGAGATCATCACCGCGCCGGCCAGCTGCGGATCCTGCGCGGCCGTCAGGGCCGTCACCCACCCGCCCATGCTGTGACCGGCCAGCACCAGTCTGCGGGTGTCGATTTGCAGCGTGCGGGCGTTGCCGGGGTTGCGCGCAAAGGCCAGCGCCGCGCGGGCGTCGGCCAGGTTGCCCTCGAAACTATAGGTCCCCGGACTCCCCCAGGAGCCGCGATAGTTGAAAGTCAGGACGTTCCAGCCGGCGCGCCGGATCGCCTGGGCCAGATCGAGGTTCTTCTCGTTGCCGGGCAGGCCGTGCAGCAGCACCACGGTCGGGTGTGGTCCCGCGCCTCCGGCCAGATAGGCGACGCCGTTGATCTCCACCCCGCCGCTAGGGATGTGCAGCACTTCCATGCGCGGGGGATGGGCCTTGTCCGCCGCCGGGTCGGTGAAGATCGCCGCCGGAATCGGCCGCGGAGGGGCTGATTTGCCCGTCGCCAGCCCGGGCGCGGCGCCCAGCGCCAGAGCGGCCGCCAGCAGGATCGCACGCATCAGGCTCATCTCCAGGTTACCGCCGACGCCAGGTCTCACAGGTCGAGCCGGTAGGTCTTGGCCGCCGTGCCGCTGAACAGCGCGGTCTTCTCCGCCGCCGAACAGCCCGCCGCGATCCGCTTGAAGGCGTTCCACAGGGTCGGATAGTCGCAGGCCCCCATGTCCACCGGGAAGTTGCTCTCGAACATGCACCGATGCGCCCCGAAGGCCTCGATGCAGGTCTCGATATAGGGCGCCCACTCGGCCGCCAGCTGTTGCGAGGACGCCCGGGGCTCGGCCAGGAACGAGGGGAAGTTGCAGAAGGCCATGGCCAGCCCGCCCAGCTTGACCCGCACATTGGGCGACTTGGCCAGTTCCACGATATTGGCCCGCCAGCCGTCGAAGCGTTCGGCCAGCCGGCCCTCATAGCCACCCCGGCCGAGCGGCGTGCCCACATGGTCCAGGATGATCGTCGTCTCGGGGAAGGCGCGCGCCAGATCGATCAGGTCGGGAAGCTGCGGCTCCAGCAGCCAGGCGTCGAACGACAGACCCATCGGGGCCAGGTGCTTAAACCCGCCGCGGAAATCCTCGCGCAGATAGAGCCCCGCCTCCATCCGGTTGAGCGGTCCCAGCACCGCCTTGTCGGCGTCGAAGGAGGCGGAGTTGCGGATGCCCTTGAAGCGCCCGCCGCCGGCCTGCCCCCCTCCACCTGCAAGAATGTGCGCCTCCAGCACGGGCTTGACCGCATCGCCCAGCAACAGGTCGACCTTGCCGACGATGCCGGCGCAGACCCGGGTCTCGCCATAGAGGCCGCTGGCGCTCATCGCCGCGACGCCGTTGACGAACTCGGTCTCGCCCACCGGGCTCATCGCAGCGCTGGCGCCGGCGTTGTAGAAGGACCCGCACTCCACGAACACGGTGGCGACAACCTTGTGCCCGGACCCTGTGTCGGCCAGCAGTTCGTCCAGCAGATAGCGCCGGGCGCTGGCGATGGCGGTCATGAAGGGGTGTTCGGGGGGCGCGCCCGGGACGACCGGGCGCGCCGCATAGCTGCGCTGGTCCCACAGGTGATGGTGCGGATCGATGATCGGCAGATCGGGATCGAGAATCGGTTCGGCCATTCGGATCACTCCCGGCGCGCCGCTCATCGGGCGACCTGGGACGATCCTCGCCTATCGCGGGGTCCGGCGGCAAACCAAAACGCTGGACCGGCTCTCGCGATCTCACATCTTGGCGATCTCAGGCTTCGGCGGAAATCTCGGCCGGCATGGCGTAGGCGCGCAGCGCGCCGGGCAGACGCATGGCCGCCCGGGTGGCCTCGCGCAGGTTCTCGAACCTGGCGGCCACGGCGGCGTTCATCGCCCATTCTGTCGGGCCCTGATCGCGGACGAGGTATTCCAGGCCGTTCTGGCTGGTGCGTGCGACAACTGCGGCGAAGGCCATCTCTTTGTCTCTCCGGCGTTCAACGAGCCGACTGTTCTGTTACGGCTCAACTGGGGAGAGGGTTTCAAGACCCGTGCCGCGTTCGTTGAACGGCGGTCTGTTGACGGCCTGTGCCGAGGTCAGCTGGGAGGACCGGCCAGGCGCGCCAGGTGCGCCGCCCCGGCCGCGGTGATGTCCCAGCCCTCGCGGCTGCGCTCGGCCAGGCCCAGATTGGTGAGCGCACGGGCCGCGGAGATGTTGACGAAGGGGACGTGCTGCCCCGCTTTCTTGCGCGCCAGTTCGTTCAACGCTTCGAGCTGGCCGCCGGTCAGGTCGTCCATCCCTAACCCAGCACTTTCAGCACCAGGCCCAGGACGGCGAGGGCGATAAACGCCCAGATGGCCAGCGAAAAGCCCACGGCCGCCAGCAGCCCCAGGACGCGCGCCAGCCGGGTGGGCGGGCGCGGACCGTCATCGCCAGTGGAGGGTGGTTCCGTCATGCCCCGTTCACGCCCCGCCTGTCGCCCATTGACCCTTGCCGGCCCCCGCCGATTGTTCGGGCGTGCGGGACGCCAACATCAGCGTCTGGCCCACCCCAAGGTGACTGGAGGTTAAGGGGCCACGTCCGCGCCCGCGGCGCAAGAGTGCTAAGGCTTTGGGCACAGCAGGATCGCGACAGTCTTCGCCGGAACAGCCCGGCGGCGGCGGCAGGGGAACCTGATCGTTGCGAACCTGCGAATCGCGACCCAGGCGCCGCGCGCGCCATCTCCCCAGCCGGCCCGCTTGGGACTAGGCTTGCCGCAGTGAGTCTGGCCGCCATCGGCAGGCTCCAACAGGGAGAGACCTCGATGAACCTCAAGATGATCGGCGTGGCGCTGCTGGCCAGCGGCTTTGCGGCCACCTCTGCTCTGGCCGCCATGGCGCCCATTCCCAATCCGCCGGAAAAGCCGGTGATGATGAAGCATCATCACAAGATGAAGCATCACATGATGAAAAAGGACGATGCGGCCGCCGACAAGGCCGAAGCCGCCGCCGCCAAGCCAGACGCTAAGCCGGCCGCCAAGAAATAACCTGTCGGCGCCGGACAGCCCGGCATGTTGTCCACGACGCAGCCGCCGCTTTGAGGCGGCGGCTGCGAACACGGGCCTGTTTCGGCGTGGGAACCTACTTCTGCTTGGCGGCTGCGTCGGCCGCGGCGTCGATCTTGCGGTCGGCCTTGGCGGCGGCGGCGGCGGTGCTGGCCGCGGCCTTATCGACGGCGGCCGAGGTGTTGGCGGCGGCGTCCTGCGCAGCCGAAACGGTGGCCTCGCCCGCGTGACCGGCGGCAGCCGCGGCATGGTCGCCGGCGGCGGTGGCTTCACCCTGGGTCTTGTTGGAGCAGGCGCCGAGCGCCAGGGCGGCGACGGCGGTGGTGAGGATCAGGGCAGGGCGCATTGAGGTCTCCGGAATGAGGCGGCGTGCAACAAGCGGGGCCGCAGTCCCTGCCAAACGCCTGAACCGGCCGTCGGCTCCATTGCGCGCAACACGGCGGGCGATCCTGCCGTCAATCGCGCGGTCGTTACGACCGGCGGTGGAGCAGGCCTTGGCCCCGGCTGCTCCCGCCGACTAAACCGCCTGGCGCCGCCAGGGCGTCGGCGGGTCGACGGCGGCGTAGATCAGGCCGGCCAGGGCCGCCAGGTCGGTGAAGTAGAGGTAGCGGTAATCGCAGGCGATGGAGATCAGGAAGAAGCTCGCGGCGAAGGCCACCCCGGCCAGTTGCAGGGCGGCGATGGCGATATCGCCCGGCTGCCGCCGCCAGAGCAGCAGCCCCGCCAGCAGCAGGGAGATCCCCGCATAGAACCAGTGCCGATAGGCCGGCGTGTCGATGAACCAACTCGCATAGTTGTTGAGCTGGGCGTCGGACTCCACAAATCGACGGACAAGCCTCAGCGGCGCCATCTTTTCGGCCGGTGCGTCGACCCCCACATAGATCGGCAGGCACCAGTCGATCACCGGCGACGCGAACACCCAGCGAAAATCCTCCCAGCGCACCCGCAGATAGAGGCCGGGGTGCTTGAAGACCAGGTCGAGCCACTGCTGGCCGGTCGCGGCGTCGGGCATCTGGTTGACGGCGGCGCTGATGGCGGGGTCGCGGTCGATGAAATCGACCCGGCGGCCGGAATAGTCGAAGGGCGCGCGGGCCAGCAGCACCGCGGTGGCCGAGGGCTCGACGGCGGCCAGGATCGGCAATCGATAGGTCCGATCGAGCGCCACGGCCCCGATCAGGTCGTAGGACTGCAGGATGTGGATACCGGTCTTGACGCCGGTGTCGGGCGGCGCGTGCGCGGGCAGCGAAAGCCGGGTCATCGCCGGACCCAGCAGCGCCACGGCCGCAAGGCCGCCGGTCGCCCAGCCCAGACCGCGCCGCCAGCGTCCGACACCGGGCTGGCCGCCGGCGATCCAGCCCAGCGCCAGGGCGGCGAACAACGCCGCGATGATGCCATTCTGGCGGACCTGGCTCCCCGCCGCCAGCAGCGCCAGGGCCGCCAGGAGGAAGAGCCAGCGCCGAGGCGCGTTCGGCCAGACACGGCCCGCGTGGGCCAGGCAGATCAGGCCCGAGACCGCGCAGTTGGCGAACATCACGTCCTTCCAGACGATCGCCTGGTAGATCAGCAGCTGAGGGGTCAACAGGATCAGCGCCGCCACCGGCGCCGCCAGCCAGCGGGTCCGGGGCCGCAGGTTGGTGAAGGAGGCCAGGCTGGCGAACAGCAAGAGGCCGCTGGCCGTCACATAGAGCGCGGTCCCGGGCACGATCGCGTCGAAAAAGCCCAGGATCCAGGCATAGAGCGCCGGACCCCAGGTCTCGCGTACGTGGAAGTGGCCTTCGTGCAACTGAGCCACCGAATCGTAGGACAGGTGCCCGGGCAGGTTCGCGCCCAGCATCACCAACAGGCCGACGACCAGCACCGCACGCAGGGCCGCCCTCGGCGTGATCTTCGATGCCAGACCCGTCATGCGCCCGCCAAAACTCCCGGCTATTCAGGTTGGTACGGCGCGCGCGCGTCGATGAGAAGCGCAAAACGCCGACGCTTGGCGGGGCGCGGCAATCGTGGTGAGTTGCCTTGCCATGGCCCACGGCGATCCTGCGCGACCCCCCGACACCCGGCGAGACCCCCGGAAAACGGCATGACCACCGTCTATGTCCTCGCCCATTTCGACGACGAGTACTGCGCTCTGCCACTGATCAGGCGGGACCTGGCCCAGGGCCAGGCGCAGCGGTTCATCCATGTGGTCGACTACAGGAGCCCGGATCTGGCCGCGCGGCGGCGGCGCGAGACCGTGGCCTTCCTGGAAAACCAGGGAATCCCGGCCGAGGCCGTGCTGCATCTGGGCGCCGAGACCGGCTGGCTCGACGGGCAGCTTCACCGCCATGCCGAGGCGGCCTATGCCGCGCTGGCATCGGCGGTTCCCGGACTCGTGGAGCGGGTGGTGGTCCCCGCCTGGGAGGGCGGCCATCCGGACCACGACATCTGCGCGGCCCTGGGGGCCAAGCTGGCGGCCGAACGCGGCGCCGCGGTCGACCAGATCAGCCTCTATCAGGGCAAAGGCCTGCCCTGGATCCTCTATCGGGCGTCCTCGCCACTGGCCGAGAACGGGCCGGCGCGGGAGATCGGCCTCAGCGCCGGCGAATGGCTGCACTGGCTGGCGGCGGTCGCGGCCTTTCCCTCGCAACTTAAGGCCTGGTCCGGCCTGCTGCCCGCCATGGCCATGACCTTCGCGCGCCAGGGCGGCTTTCGCTATCAGAGCCTCGACCCCCGGCGCATCGGCGAACGCCCGCACGCCGGCGGCCTGTTGTACGAACGGATGTTCGCGACGCCCTACGAAACGGTCCGCGCGGCTGTCGACAGGCTGGCGGCGGACGGCAAGGCGCCGTGGTTCACGACCGGGGTCGGGATGTGAGCGAGCTGGTCTTCCGCGCGGCCGAGCCCGCCGACCTCGACCGCACCGTCGAGCTGATGGGCCTGGGCTTTCCCGTCGCCCACAAGTTCAGCCGGGGTTTCCTGCAATGGCAGTATTACGACAATCCGGCCGGCCCCCCGCTTGGCTGCAACATCGACGATGGCGCGCGCCTGGTGGGCCACCTGATGGGCATCCCGCTGAACGTCCGCCGCCGCGGCCAGCCGGTGACGGTGACGCTGATCATGAACGTCGCCACCCATCCGGATTTTCGCGGGCGAGGTCTTTTCCTGGAGCTTGTCCGGCGCGTGGCGGAGATGTCGGCGGCGCGGGGCCATGCGGGCGTCGTTGGCGTCGCCAACGCCCAGACCATCCGCGCCTATGAGACACGGCTGAGTTTTCAGAACGTCGCGGGCCTGGAGGCGCACGTCGAGTTCCTGCCACAGCGGACCGACATGGCCCGCGCCCTGGCCACCGCTGACTTCGCCCACCGCTGGACCGACGACACGCTGGGCTGGCGTCTGAAGAACCCCGCCAATCCCCTGAAGATCGTCGCGGAGACGGCTGACAGCTTGATCGTCGAGGGCGCTTCGAGCCTGCCCTTTGTCCGGGCGCGCGGCGCGATCCCGCGCGAGGGACTGACCGCGCGGGGACATGGTCTGGCCGTGGGACCGGGCGTTGTGCTGGGCCTGACGCCCGCGGGAACGTCGCGCCGCCGCCTCGCCCTGCCAATTCCCGAGCGCCTGCGCCCCTCGCCGCTGCGGATGATCTGGCTGAACCACGACCGGCCTGGCGACCGCCTCGACCCCGACCGGATCCTCTTCAGCTTCCTGGACTTCGACGCGTTTTGAGGGGTTATCCGCGCTGCCCCTGCATGATCACGGCGAAGCCGCTGAGCATCAAGGCGTAGCCCACCGCGAACCGCCAGCCGAGCGGCTCCTTGAACACCAGCCAGGCGATCAGCGGCACCAGGCCCGAACCGACGATGGAGAAGGCGTAGGCCGTGGACAGTGGCACCCGCGTCAGGATGTAGAACCAGAACAGCGCGGTCATTCCGTACCAAGCGAAGGCGCCGATCAGCGGGACGTTGGTGGCTAGCTTGACGATCAGCGGTCCCTGCAGCCGGGCGTTGTTCTCCGCGGCGAACTTGAACAGGGTCTGGCCCACCGGCAGGGCCAGCGAGAACCCCGCGCACAGTAGGGCATCCTTGAGGATCACTTGCCGGCCTCCTGAGCTTCCATCCGCGCGATGGTGCGCAGATAGGGGTGGATCGGCCGCGTCGGCACGTTGAGCACGTCGAAGTTCAACGCCTGCATCAGCAGTTGAGCCCCCAGAATCACCGGCAGGGCGGCGGCCATCACCACGCCGGCCGAGGCCGCCCGGGTGTGGGGCACGGACATGTAGTGCGCCGCATAGCCCACGCCGAACATCACGAACAGCAGGCCGAACACCAGTTCCAGGCTGGCGGCGTGAAAGTCGCGGACGAAATACTGGCCGAGCGCCCGCTGGACGAAGTTCTTCAGGTGCTTGAAGGCGAACGGCCCGACGATGGCGCCGATCCGCAGGTTCGAGACCTCGCCCGCATAGCGCGCCGGCATCGGCACGTCGCGCACCACCGCGCGCAGGGTGCCCAGGTGGTAGAGCAGGTCGGTCTCGAAGAAGAACCGCTGCGAGACCCGCTTTTCGATCACCATGCGGGCCACCTGAGCCTCGATGGCGGTGTAGCCGTTGGTCGGGTCGAAGATGTTCCAGTAGCCGGTGGAGAGCTTGGCGGCGAAGCTCAGCGCCGCGTTGCCGAACACCCGGACCGGCGGCATCGTCGTCAGGTGGCTGATCGAGGTGAAGCGGTTGCCCTTAGCGTAGTCGGCCTCGCCGAGCAGGATCGGGGCCACCAGGTGGGCGATGTAGCCCAGGTCCATCTGGTCGTCGCCATCGACCTTGACCAGCACCTGACCGCCGCGGGCGATGGCTTCGCGATAGCCGGCCATGGTCGCCCCGCCGACCCCCTGGTTCTGCGCCAGCCGCACGACCACCACTCGCGGGTCCGTGGCGTTGGCCTCGATGTAGTCCCCGGAGTGTTCCGGGCAGGCGTCATCGACGCAGACGATGCCGTCGATCCAGGCCGGGGTCTTGGCGATCACGTCCAGGATGTGCGCCTTGACCCGGAAGCAGGGGATCACCAGCCAGACGCCGGCGCCTTCCAGGCTGGGATCGAAGGCGCGCAGCATCTTGCGCCGTTCCTCCGTGGGCCTGGCCGCGCCGCGGGCGATCTTGTCGATGGACGTCATGGGTCTTTCGGCGCGCTCCCCACTGCTCGGCTAACACGGAAGTCCCGACGGTGGCAAAGCCGAGCCGGTCAGCCGGCGGGGGGCGCGTCCTTGCCCGGCCCCCCCCTGCCTGTTACGAGCCCGCTAGACCCTGTCCCGGCTGACTTGACGCAAGTCAGCCGGGAAAGAACAGGGTCGTCGCTATATCTGGAGCCCTTCTCCTCCCCCCAGGTTGAGGCAACCTGAGGGGGAAGGGCTCCAGCGTCGGGAGAGTTTCGTGGAAGCCGCCACTCACATGCTGCGGACCGGACGGCGGGGGTCGCTGTTCGAGGTCCAGATGGCGCTGCGCGACCTGCGCGCCTCGATGGGGC
>NZ_JANMBF010000157.1:0-9826 GCF_031360265.1 Phenylobacterium sp. | reverse complement strand
TGGCGCGGCAGGCGCCGCGGCTTCCGGCGCGGGAGCCGCGACGGCGTCAGCCGCAGGTGCGGCGGGGGCGGCGGTCTGAGCGAACGCCGGAACACTGGCCATGAGCGCGAGCGCGCCGACGAGTGCAATGAATGGGGTCTTCAGTTTGTTGTCGAACATCTGTCGCCAGTTCCTGGTTGGTCTAGCACGAGTGGCCAAAGGGTCGTCGCGCGAGAGCGTCTCCACCCTAGTTGAAATTGTCCCGTCGACGCGATCCGATTGCTCGGGTCAGGACGGCGGGCCGCTGTCGCTGCGCCGCGACCCGTGGCGCGTCCCGACGGGATGTCGGGTTGGCGTTCCGAAGGCGCGATGCGATCCCGAACGGCCACGAGGGCCTCCGGGGTCTTACCGCTATCATAGACGTGCGGCTGCGGTCCTTTGGCAACCCCTTAATGAGGCGTCAAGGGGCTGAAGGCTTCCAGAAACAGTGATTTATCTGTGACGCTGCGCGCGATATTGCGGTGCACAATTGACTGCCAGGGGGGCGAGCGACCAGATTCCGTCGCAAGGCGAATTTCCATACCGCACTGCGGTAGAGGCCGGCCGTCAAATTTCCGAGCGCCGCTGCCCTGCAATAGGCGTCCGGCGCCGCGCGCCGGCCCGCGAAGAGGCCAGTCGGCGGCCGCTCCAGCGGCCCTGCGGCGACGGCGCGGAGCCTCGACATACGCCCGGTTGCATGAATTGATCGTGCGCGTCCTGGGGAGCGCAACATGCGAATATCACTCGCCGTTGTGACGGCAAGGGCCGAACGCCAGGACCGGCCGCCTCATGATCGACGTGCTCGGTCAGGATGACGGCAACGATCAGGACTTGGGAGCTTCGCTAGCCGTCGCCCGCCTAATCCGTTCGTCTCACGGTCTCTATCGTTAGGTGCGAGAGCGAGGGAAAGCGGCCAAGCACCTTCCGATAGAACTCCGTTTCCCGCGATGAGGCCGTTGCGACGCAAACGATTGCTCCAAGGTGGCCGGGACCGAGCCGCCACAAGTGGAGGTCCGCCACTGCGTCACCACATGCCTCCACCGCCTGGCGAATTTTGTCGGCCAGCCGTTCATCGGGGTTCATGTCTAACAGGATCGCGCCGGTGTCCCGGATGAGCCCATAGGACCAACTGGCAATCACCAGCGCGCCGATAATGCCCGCCGCGGGGTCCATCCACAGCCAGCCGAACAAGCGAGCCAGAACAAGGCCGATGATAACCAGCACAGACACGGCGGCGTCCGCCATCACGTGGATGACTGCGGCGCGCATGTTGTTGTCGCGGTCATGAGCGGAGTGGCCGTGCTCATGTTCCTCAAAGACCAGCGCGTGGTCTGGCGCGCCCCTGACGCGCAGATGGGCAATGAAGGCGTGCGGTTCGGGTATCTCATCGACCGACTCGATGTACGAGCCGCGATCCGCAAAACGGAAGGTCTGCCGGGTCCCGTCCGGGCGCTCAGTTTCGATGCTCACCGAAGCCGCCGGCTGCGGCTTGGCTCCGTCCCATTGCATCCGGAAGCGCGGCGGAGCGCCGTCCTCAAAGACGCTTAAGACGGCCGGGCCAGAAGCCGTCGCGACAGGAAGCGCCTCGTCGCGACCGTCCGAATGGTCAGCATCGTCGTGCCCGTGACTATGGCCGTGGTTGTGATGTCCGCCGCTGCTTAGCAACCACGCGCTTGCCACGTTCACCCCGAGCCCTACCACCGCGATCGGGATCGCCTGACTGAAATGGATCGCAACCGGATGCACGAACCGAATGGCGGCCTCGTAGGCGATCAAAATGGAGATCATCGCCAGTACGATTGCACTGGTGAACCCAGCAAGATCGCCCAGCTTGCCGGTGCCGAAGGTGAAGCGCCGGTCTTCGGCGTGCTTGCGAGAATATGTGTAGGCGAGAGCGGCCAGCAGGAGCGCGCCTGCATGGGTGGACATGTGGAGCCCGTCCGCCACGAGCGCGATCGACCCGAAGATCAGGCCGCCCACGATCTCAACGACCATCATTGCGCCGCACAGCCAGATGACGCCCCACGTGCGGCGCTCGCTCGCCTCGTGCGCCTCTCCTAGGAAGACGTGGCTATGGTCCCAAGACGATTGCTGAGCGGCGGCGTTCGACATGCTTTCGGCCTTCACTTTAGGTAGGTTCGGATGACGGCCATCAGCTCTTCCGCGGCGGCGAGATCGAGCGCGCCGGGGTGCTTCCGAGGATCGACGAGGTGCGTCTGGATGTGGTCGTCAATGACTTCAGCCATCAACCCCGCCATTGCGCCCCGCACGCCCGCTATCTGGTGCATGACCGTTTCACAGCCGGCTTCGGTCTCCAGCGCCCTCTCAATCGCCTCAACCTGGCCGCGGATGCGGCGGACGCGCGCTAAGAGCCGTTCCTTGTCTCTGATCGTGTGCATGGGCGACTTTAAGGATAGGCCCCTACCCTATGTCAACAGCACGCCTCACGCGTCGCGACGGCCACGTCTTCATGGCCGTGACTCGAAAACCACGATGGTTCGAAAACGCGCTTTTCGGCAATTCGGGCTGCTGAGTCGTCGGAAAGGGCGTCCCCAGCTCTGTCCCCGGCATTCCCACCCCGAAGGGGAATTCGTCTAAGCTATTGAAATGATGGTGCCTGGGGGCGGATTCGAACCACCGACACGCGGATTTTCAATCCGCTGCTCTACCAACTGAGCTACCCAGGCGAGGGCCGCATTGCGGGGAGCCGCGTCTATAGAAGAGGCTCTTTCGGAAGTCCAGCAAGGCCACAGCTAGCCGTCGCCCTCGTCCGTATCGTCCGGCTCGGACGCGCCCGCGACCACATAGCGGCCGCTCAGCCAGCGGTGCAGATCGACGTCGGCGCAGCGCGCGGAACAGAACGGCTGATGCTCAGGGGCCGCCGGCTTGCCGCAGATCGGGCAATGCGCGTGGCTCACGCCGCACGCACGTCGAACTGCTCGCGTGGACGGGCGGGATCGGCGTGGATGGTGAAGCGCGCGCCGATCTGCTGGGCCAACAGCGCCGCGAGCGGCGCGGCGGCCGCGGAGATCGCTGGCGCGCAGGTCGCAGCCAGCCTTGCCCCCGGCTGCACGGCCCCCTCCGCCTGCAGACGCCGGATCAGCCGCTGGGCCAAGGTGCGGTCGCTGGGCGCGCCATCCTGCCGGCACAGGCGCTCCAGCAGCGGCTGGCTGCGCCGCGGCAACGACAGCTCCATGGTTCCGAACCGGCCGACCGGCCCGATGGAGACGCCGGGATTGTCCGGCGCGAAGGCCGCCCGCGCCGCCGCCAGCAGCGCAACGCCGTCATGGCCGCGCCCGACCAGATCGATCACCACGATGCCGCCCAGGCCCTTGAGCCGCAGCAGGCGCGCGGCCACGCCCAGGGCGGCGAGGTTGGCCTGGCGGGTCACCCGCTTGGCGTCGGCGCCCTTGCGCTCGCCCAGGTCGACATCGATGGCGGTCAGCGCACGCGTCGGCTCGATGGCCAGAGTACCGCCGCCGGGTAACGGGTGCAGAATGTCCAGGGCCTCGGCTTCCGCGGCGTCGGCCTCCTCGATGGCGCGGTGGCCCTCGACCAGCCTGGCGTCCGGGGCCAGGGCGTGGAGCTCGGCGGTGATATCCGGCGCCTGGGCGGTCAGCCTGGGCGCACCCTCCGCGGGCCCGAAGGCCCGGGCCACCGCCAGCTTGCCCCGGCGCGGCTCTCCACGGATCTCGATCTCCAGCGCCTGGCCGCGCACCGGGCGCGCGTCAGGTCGGAAGGCCAGGATCGCCTCGACACCACCGCCCAGGTCGAGGAAGGCGGTTCCCAGCGCCGGCTCCAGGCTCGCCACCCGCGCCACCAGCCGCGCGCCGAGCGCCAGCCGCGGATCGTCGTCGTCACGGCGGATCAGCAGCCGCTCGGGCCGGCCGTCCAGAGTGACGACCCCGCGGGTCTCGCCGATACCTCGGTCGAGATAGATCCGCCGCTCGCTCATGGTCGGCGATAGCCCAGGCCGGCCAGCAGGTTCGCCGTCTCGTAGAGCGGCAGGCCGACGACGCCGGAGTACGAGCCTTGCAAGGTGGTCACGAACCCGCCCGCGCGGCCCTGCACGGCATAGCCGCCCGCCTTGCCGAGGCCCTCCTCGGATTGGAGATAGCGGTCCACCTCGGCGGCGGTGAGCCGCTTGAAACGCACCCGCGTCTCGACCAGCCGCTGCGCCAGGCGCCCGTCCGGCCCCCGCACACACAGCGCTGTCAGCACCTGGTGCGCCCGGCCGGACAACAGCTCCACGCAGCGCCGCACGGCCTCGCCCGTCTCGGCCTTGGGCAGGATCCGGCGTCCGAGCGCCACGACCGTATCGGCGGCCAGGACATAGCTGCCCGCGTGGCCGGCGGCGACGCAGTCGGCCTTCGCCCTGGCCAGGCGCACGGCAAGCCGGCGCGGGGTCTCGTCTTTTCGGGGGGTTTCATCGAGCTCGGCGGCCTCGATCGCATCGGGCTCCAGCCCGATCTGGCGCAGCAGGGCCAGCCGTCGGGGACTTGCGGAAGCCAGCACCAGGCGCTGCGGCGTCTGCGGCAAGGCGGCCGTGCGCGCTATCGGACGCGGAAGGTGATGCGGCCCTTGGACAGGTCGTAGGGCGTCATCTCGACCAGCACCTTGTCGCCGGCCGAAACACGGATGCGGTTCTTGCGCATCTTCCCGGCCGTGTGGGCGATGATCTCGTGGTCGTTCTCGAGCTTCACGCGAAACGTCGCGTTGGGCAGCACCTCGCTGACCGTTCCCGGAAATTCCAACAGTTCTTCTTTCGCCATGCAGGCTCCCAGACGGAGGATAAAAGGACGGCCCGCGCCTTTACGTCAGGTCGCGAGCCGCGGATAGGGCGCAAATTATAGCGCAGAGGGCGGGTCGAGGTCGATGGGGACGCCGCCCGACGGTCCGAAGCGCTCGGCGATGCGCTGGGCCAGCGCATCGCGCACCTGGCGATAGGCGGCCAATCGCGCCTCGCGGGAGCCTTCGGTCAGCGTCGGGTCGGGCGTCGGCCAGTACTCGATGTCGGCGGCGCGCGCGCGCGCCAAATCCACGGCGCGGTGCTGAGCCTGGGGCGTGAGCGAAATGACCAGATCGAAGGAGTTGTCTTCCAGGTCGTCGAAGGTCTTTGCCCTGTGCTGGGACAGATCGCCCCCCAGTTCCGCCATCACCGCCTGGGCGAAGGGGTCGGCCGCGCGGTCCTCGCCCGCCTCCGCCTCTCCAGACTCCGCCTCGCCCGACGCCGGCGCGCGTTGCAGGCCGCAGCTGTCGACGAAGACCTGGGTGCCGACCAACAGCTTCAGCAGCGCTTCGGCCATCGGCGAGCGCACCCGGTTGAAGTTGCAGGCGAACAGAACCGCGCCGGGCGACCTGGGCAGGCGATCGGGCGGCATCGGCGCTAGCCCCGCCAATGCAGGGCGCAGATCAGGGTGAACAGCCGCCGCGCTGTGTCGGTGTCGGTCTCGACCTTGCCCGCCAGCCGTGTCTGCAGGAGCTGCGAGCCTTCGTTGTGCAGGCCGCGCCGCCCCATGTCCAAGGCCTCGATCTGCGAGGGCGTCGAGTTGCGGATCGCCTGATAGTAACTTTCGCAGATCATGAAATAGTCCTTGATCAGGCTGCGAAACGGCGACAGCGACAGAATGTGACGCTTCTCATAGTCGGGGCCGCGCACGTCCAGCACCAGGCGGTTCTCCACCAGCGCCATCTTCAGGTCATAGGGTCCCCGCGCCGCCCCTTCCGGGTGAAAATGGTTCTCTTCCAGAAGATCGAAGATGGCGATCTGGCGTTCCTGCTCCTGGTCGCGCGAAACCGCCGCGAGCGACTCTTCGTCGAGCTCGACGGTCTGCAGGCGGTGCATCTGGCGGTCATCGTCGGCCATTGCGTCGAGCGTTGGGGTGTCCGGGCGAGGGGGCGTCGCCCCCGCTTTATGGCATTCCGCCCCCCCGCGTCATCCCACACCGGCCAACAGCCGTGGGGCGAATACAAAAATACGCCCGGCGCGGGGTGCGCCGGGCGTCTGCAAGAGTCGGATCGGGCGGCCGGTTCAGGCGGCGCGCCGGGCCTCGCGGAAGGTGATCAGCCGCCCGGCGGCCTCGTCCCAGAGCGCCAGTCGCGCGAAACGAAAGCTTTCCCAAAGGCCGACGCGGCTGAGCGGCTTCAGTTCCGGATGGTCCTTCAGGACCTTGGGCAGCCGATAGAATGGAATGCGGCTGGACAGGTGGTGCACATGATGGATGCCGATATTGGCGGTGAACCAGCGGAGCACCGGCGGCAGGTCATAGTGTGAACTTCCGTGCAGGGCCGCTTCGTCGCGTTTCCAAGCGCCGTTGCGCATCATCACCGCGCCTTCGAACTGGTGCTGGACGTAGAACAGCCAGACCCCGATCGTTGCCGCCAGCAGCATGGTCACCAGGTTGACGATCAGCACCGGGGCGATCCCGAACAACCAGATCAGCCCGCCCAGGCCCGCCAGCACCCCGACGGCGTTACCGAGCACGCTGGCCCAGGGCCGCCAGCCCTGGCGCATCATGCCGAACGGCACGCGCTGGAACACCAGGAACACATAGGCCGGTCCCAGGCCGAACATCACGATCGGATTGCGATAGAGCCAGTATTGCAGCCGGCGCATCGGCGAAAGCGCCCGATATTCCTCGACCGTCAGCACCTCGATCGCGCCCAGGCCGCCCCGCCGGTCCAGATTTCCCGAGGTCGCGTGATGCATCGCGTGGCTCTGGCGCCAATAGTCGTAGGGCGTCAGGGTGAACACCCCGATGACCCGGCCCACCCAGTCGTTGGCCTGGCGCTGGCCGAAGAAGGCGCCGTGGCCGCAATCGTGCTGGATCATGAACATTCGCAGCAGGAACCCGGCGGCGGGAACCGTCAGCAGCAGGGCCGCCCACCACAGTCCCCCCGACAGCAACGCCCAGGCCAGCGCCCAGATGGCCAACAACGGCACCACCGTAATGACGATCTCAAGAATGCTGCGCGCGGCCTTCGGCTCGCGATAGGGCGCCAGCCTGTTGAACCATCCACCAGCAGGCTTTGTCTCAACGACCAAGGCCAGAGATCCTGTTCAGGCGACTTGAGATCGACAGCATAGGGTGAAAAGGCGGTTTCATTGCGGCGGAACCCTCAGCCCTGCCCCATCCGGATCGCCGCCGATCGCGCGTGCGCCGGCAGGCCCTCGGCGTCGGCCAGCACGATGGTTGCGGGCGCAAGCTTGGCGAACGAGGCTTCGTCACATTTCACGATCGAGGTCCGCTTGAGGAAATCATAGAGCGAAAGGCCCGACGAGAATCGCGCCGCGCGACTGGTCGGCAGGACATGGTTTGAGCCGGCGACATAGTCGCCAATAGCTTCAGGCGCGTGACGGCCCAGGAAGATCGCGCCCGCATGGCGCACCCGGTCGGCCAGACGCTCGGGCGCGTCGATGGCGAACTCCACGTGCTCCGGCGCGATCAGGTCGACCAGTCCCGGCGCCTCGTCGAGCGGCGCAATCACGATCGCGCCATGATCGCGCCAGGATGCGGCGGCGTCCGCGCCCGTCGACAGGCTGGTCAACTGATCGGCGACCGCGGCCTCCACCTCGGCGGCGAACGCCGCGTCGTCGGTGATCAGGATCGCCTGGGCGGCGGGATCATGCTCGGCCTGCGACAGCAGGTCGGCGGCGATCCAGTCCGGCCTGTTGGCCCCGTCCGCCACCACGACGATCTCCGAGGGACCGGCCAGGGCGTCGATGCCGACCACGCCATAGACCCGCCGCTTGGCCGCCGTCACGAAAGCGTTGCCCGGCCCGACGATCTTGTCGACCGGTCGGATCGGGCCCGCGCCATAGGCCAGGGCGGCCACCGCCTGGGCGCCGCCGACCCGCCAGATCTCCGTCACCCCGGCCACCTGCGCCGCGGCCAGAACCGCCGGTTGCAGCCGCCCGGGCGGCGTCACCATGGCGATCCGCTCCACTCCCGCGACGCCTGCGGGAACAGCGTTCATCAGCACCGTCGAGGGATAGGCCGCGCGGCCGCCGGGCACATAGATCCCGACCGAGTCCAGGGCCGTCCAGCGCCAGCCCAGCTCGACCCCGGCCTCGTCGGTAAAGCGCAGATCGGCCGGCCGTTGGCGGGCATGATAGCTGCGGATGCGCTCGGCGGCGAAGGCGATGGCGTCGCGCACAGCCTGAGGACAGGCCTCGACGCCTGCGGCGATCTCCGCCTCGCTGACCCGGATCGATCCCTCGTCAAGCTCGACGCCGTCGAACTCACGGCCGAACCGCAACAGGGCCGCCAGCCCCTCGGCCCGCACCGCCGCCAGCACGTCGGCAACGATGGCGTCGACCTCGTGCGGCGTCTCGCGGCGCTCTTCGACAAAGGCCGCGAACGTGGCGGTGAACTCTGGATCGGTGAAGCGGAAGCGGCGCATGGGCGGCTTCTTTAGCCGCGCGCCGGGCGCTGCGCCATGCCCCGGCGGTTAATCCTGGTGCGCCGGCTCACGCGGCGTCGGCCAGGGCTCGGATATATCGGCCAGCACCGCGTCGACGCACTCGACCGTCGCGCGCAGATCGCCCCCGCCGGCGCAGCTGATCGTCACCAGCCCGCCCGGGGTCTCGCCGGCCTCGAAAGTCACGGCCAGCACCTCGACGACCGCATCGCGCGGCGTGCGCCGAATCTTGCGCGCCTGGACGTTCAGCACCCCGCCCAGCTGCAGGGCCGAGCGAACCCGCTCGCTGCCGCCCGATTCCCAGCAATAGCGGTTGAACGCGATGGTCAGCACGCGTCCCTTGGCCTCGTAGGCAATGTCGCCGACCCGGGCCACGGCGTCTTGCATGGCGGCCGAAATCACCGCCAGATCGTCGGGGTCCTGGGCCAGCAGGCGGAGCGGCGCGGTCGCGGTCATCGGATCAGTCCTCGTCGCCCTCGCCGTCGCCCTTGATGCGACGGATCTGCGCCCCGCAGGCGCTGAGCTTCTCCTCCAGCCGTTCGAACCCGCGGTCCAGGTGATAGACTCGGTTGACCATCGTCTCGCCGCGCGCCGCCAGGCCGGCGATCACCAGGCTGACCGAAGCCCGCAGGTCGGTGGCCATCACTTGGGCGCCATCCAGATAGGGAACGCCGCGCACCCGCGCCTCGCCCCCCTGCACCACGATATCGGCGCCCAGTCGCGCCAGTTCCGGGGCATGCATGAAACGGTTCTCGAAGATCGTTTCCCGGATCACGCTCTCGCCGTCGGCCAGCGTCATCAGCGCCATGAACTGGGCCTGCAGGTCGGTGGCGAACCCGGGATAGACGCCGGTCTCGATCTCCACCGCCTTCAGCAGGCCGCCGTTCCGCCTGACCGTCAGCCCGTCGTTGTGCGGCGTCACCTCGACGCCGGCCTCGACCATCTTGTCGATCAGCGCCTGGATGAAGTCGCAGCGGGTGCGGGTGAGCCGCACCTCTCCCCCCGCCATGGCGGCGGCGACCGCGAAGGTGCCGGTCTCGATCCGGTCGGGCATGACCGCGTGGGTGGCGCCGTGCAACCGGCTGACCCCCAGGATGCGGATCACCGGAGTCCCCGCCCCGCTGACCTTGGCCCCCATGGCGTTCAGGCACTCGGCCAGGTCGTCCAGCTCCGGCTCACAGGCGGCATTGGTAATGACGGTCTCGCCGTCCGCCAGCACCGCGGCCAGCATGGCGTGTTCCGTCGCGCCGACGGAATTGAACGGAAACTCGATCCGCGCGCCCTTCAGGCCGCGCGGCGCCTGGGCGTAGACATAGCCTTCGTGCAGGTCGATCCGCGCGCCCAGCGCCTCCAGCGCCTTCAGGTGCAGGTCCACCGGCCGCGCGCC
>NZ_JANMBF010000156.1:0-4609 GCF_031360265.1 Phenylobacterium sp. | reverse complement strand
GTGGAACGAGACCCACAAGATGATCGACCCGGCCATCAAGCTGACGGTCACCTGCGTGCGCGTCCCGGTCATGGTCGGCCATTCCGAAGCGGTGAACATCGAGTTCCACGACCATCTGGACGAGGACGAGGCGCGCGACATCCTGCGCGAGGCGCCCGGGATCAATGTCATCGATAAGCGCGAGGACACCGGCTACATGACGCCGAAGGAGGCGCAAGGGGAGTTCCCGGTCTTCGTCAGCCGCATCCGCAACGACTCGACCGTCGAGCACGGGCTGAACATCTGGGTGGTGGCCGACAACCTGCGCAAGGGCGCCGCGCTCAATGCGGTGCAGATCGCCGAGCTGCTCCACGCGCGCGGCCTGATCCGCCAAAAAACCCTCGCCTGACGCCATGACCTCCGGGGCGCAAGGCGGAGAAACCCGCCTGGCGCTGATGGCGGGGATCGGCTGTTACCTGATCTGGGGCTTCGTGCCGCTGGTCTTCCAGGCCATCGGGCGCCTCGGCGTGGGTCCGTGGGAAATCCTCGCCCACCGCACGCTCTGGGGCACGCCCACGGCATTGGCCTTCGTGCTCGCGGCGCGGCAGGGGCGACAGGTGCTGAGGGTGTTCAGCGACCGCCGGGTCCTGGCGTGGCTGGCGCTGTCGTCGACACTGATCGCCGTCAACTGGAGCGTGTTCATCTGGGCGGTGACCCATGGCCGGGTGCTGGAATCCAGCCTCGGCTACTACATCACGCCGCTGATCAACATGGCGGCGGGGGCCCTGTTGTTTCGTGAGCGGATCGACCGAATCGGGGCGGTCGCCATTGGGCTAGCGACGGTCGGGGTGGTGATCCAGGGCCTGGCCATCGGCCATCTGCCGCTGATCTCGCTGGCGCTGGCCGTCTCGTTCGGCGGCTATGGCGTGGTGCGCAAACAGGTGAGGGCCGACGCCCAGACCGGGCTGTTCATCGAGTGCCTGTTCCTGTCCGTCCCGGGCCTGGTCTATGCGCTGTGGCTCGCCGGTCACGGCCTGGGACACTTCACCCAGTCGCCCGGTACGACGCTGTGGCTGCTGGCGTCCGGCCCGATCACCGCGGCGCCGCTGGTGCTGTTCTCGTGGTGCGCGCGGCGGCTGCCGTTGTCGGTGATGGGCTTCATGCAGTTCATCGGCCCGACCATCGGCATCGCCATCGGCGTGGCCGAGGGCGAGGCGTTCGGGCCGCTGCGGGCCATCTCGTTCCTGTTCATCTGGGGCGGAGCGGCGGTGTTCGCCTGCGGCGCGTGGCGGCGCTCGCGCGGTTTGCGGCGGGCGGGCGCCCCGGACTGAGGGCTGCCGCGGATATGGCGCCGGGAGAACTGTCGCAATGCGCGCGCAGGATTGACGGTCGCTGGTCTTGGCGGCGAGGCTGATTGTTCCGGCGTGCTCGTCGCCGGCGCACTGGTCGGTTACTGAACCCAAAGACCAAACCCCGGGGTCGTCCCATGCGTCTATTTCATCCATTCGTCCTGGCCGCCCTCACTGTCGCGGGTCTCGCCGCCGGCGCCGCGAACGCCGAACCCGCGGCCAGCCCGCGTCCGATCGGCGAGGCGACACAGGCGCTGCCGGGCCCGATTCCGGGCGGCGGCTTTGACCTGCCCAACGGCTGGCGGATCACCCCGGCGGGCAAATCCATCGCCGACCTCGGCGACCTGGTCCTGAAGATGCTCCCCTCGCCCGACGGCAAGGTGATCGTGGCCGGCCACGGCGGATACCTGCCGCACGGCCTCAGCGTCATCGACGCGAAGACCCACAAATTGGTGCAGGAGGTGCCTCTGAAGACCGCCTGGCTGGGCCTCAGCTGGTCCGGCGACGGTCACACCCTCTATGTTTCCGGCGGCAACGCCAACGGTGAGAAGAAAGTCGAGGCCTCGACCGCACCGATCTACGCGCTGAGCTACGCCAAGGGCCGCTTCGATCCGAAGCCCAAGGCGCGGTTCACGGACAGCTTGCCGATGGACCAGATCTGGTGGTCGGGCGTGCTGGCGGATCCGAAGCGCGGGATCGTCTGGGCCGCGAACCGCGGCACGTCGATGACGGCCACCGACGTCGTGCAGTTCAACGTCGCGACCGGCGCCATCAAGGGCCGGGTTCGCGTCGGCGTCAGCCCCTACGAGCTAGCGCTGTCCCGGGACGGAAGGCGGTTGTTCGTCTCCAACTGGGGCGACAAGTCGGTCAGCGTCATCGACGCGGCGAGCCTGAAGGTCATCAAGACCATCCCGGTGGGCTTCAACCCCAACGACATGGTGCTGGCCGCCGACGGGCGGCTGTTCGTGGCCTGCTCCAACGAGAACAGCGTCTATGTGATCGACAGCCGGACGCTGGAGGTCCTGGAAATCATCTCCACCGCGCTCTATCCCAAGGCGCCCGAGGGCTCGACGCCCAATTCGCTGGCGCTGGACGCCAGGCGTCACCTGCTGTTTGTGGCCAACGCCGACAACAACGACGTGGCCGTCGTGAATATCGCCGCGCGCGCCCACAGCGATGTCCTGGGGTTCATCCCGGCGGGCTGGTACCCCTCGGCCATCACCCTGGGCGAGGCGGGCCAGGCGCTATACATCGGTTCGAGCAAGGGCGAGTCCGGGCATGCCAACCTGAAGGGTCCCAACAGCCCCTTGCGCGCCAAGGACGGACCTGACGACTCGGTCAAGACGCTTCAGACATCGAGCGTTGAGCGGTTGCCGTTGGCGGGCCTGAAGACCCGTCTGGCCGCCTGGACCCGCAAGGTCGTCGCCAATACGCCCTACAATGACACCTTGCTGGCGCAGGCCCGCCCGCCGGCGTCGCCGAGCATCCTGCCGAGCAAGGTGGGCGAAGGCTCGCCGATCAAGCACATCGTCTACATCATCAAGGAAAACCGCACCTACGATCAGGTCTACGGTGACCTGCCCCACACCAACGGCGATCCCCGGCTGGCGATCTTCGGGCGTCAGATCACGCCCAATCAGCACGCCATGGCCGAGCAGTTCGCGGCCTTCGACAACTGCTACGCCGATGGCGACGTCAGCCAGGACGGCCACTCCTGGGCCAACGCGGCCTATGCCACCGACCAGAACGAGAAGTCCTGGCCCGCCAACTATGGCGGCCACAGCCAGGCGCAGAACCGCTCGCTCGCCTACATGCCGTCGTCCGGCTATCTTTGGGACGCCGCGCGCCGCAAGGGCCTGACCTACCGGAGCTACGGCGAGTACGCGACGCGCGCCTCGACCGGCGAGCCGATGTCGAGCGTGCCGGGCGCCAACGGCCTGATCGGACACGTCGCCGCCAACTACCTGCAGAACCGCGTGCGCGACACCGAGAACGCCAAGGTCTTTCTCGACGAACTCGCGGGCTATGAGGCCAACTACGACTCCCAGGACCCGAACCAGCGCCTGCCGAACTACATCGTCATGTCCATGCAGGAAAACCACACCCACGGGACCGACCCGAAGTCGTTCACCCCCAGGGCCATGGTCGCCAACCAGGACGTGGCGCTCGGCCAGATGCTGGAGCGCCTGACCCACAGCCGGTATTGGCCGCAGATGGCGGTCTTCATCATGGAGGACGACGCCCAGGACGGCCCCGATCATGTGGATGCGCGGCGCACCGCCTGCCTGGTGATCAGCCCCTACATCAAGCGCGGGATCGTGGACTCAACGCTCTACACCACCAGCTCGATGGTGCGGTCCATCGAGCTGCTGCTCGGGATGCCGCCGCTCAGCCAGTACGACGCCGCCGCGACCCCTTATTTCGCTGCGTTCGGGACCACGGCCGATCTGACGCCTTTCAAGGGCCTGCCAGCACAGTGGGACGTCAACGAGAAGAATTCGCCGCAAGCCTATGGCGCCCTCGAGAGCGCCGGCATGAACTTCGCGGAGGCCGACGAGGCGCCCATGCGCCGGCTGAACGAGATCATCTGGAAGAGCGTCCGCGGCGCGGACTCGCCGATGCCGGCGCCGGTTCACCGCTATCGGGCGCTGTCCAACGCCGCGCGCTGAGGCCGGACGGGCCGTCGCGGGTCCTATTCGACGACCCTGAAGCGGCCCTGGTCGAAGACCCTCAGGACCTGCTCCAGGTCGTGACCGCGGCGCAGGATCACGCCGCCCTGGCCCAGCACGGCCCAGGCGCCCTGGCGGCGCGCCAGGCTCGGGCGCTTCTCGATGCGGTAGATCGGGGCTTCCGAGGCGCGCCGGTAGACCGAGAACACCGCCGATTCGCGCAGGCCATCGATGGCGTAGTCGCGCCACTCGCCGGCCGAAACCATCCGCCCATAGAGGGAAAGCAACCGGAGCAGCTCGCGCCGCTCGAAGAAGACGCTCGCCTGGCGGGGCGAGGCGTAGGACGGATCGAATGCCATCGAAACGCAGCCTAGACTGAATCCCCGCGGCGACGCCAGCCGCCCGCGACAGGATCCCGCCGCCCCGAAATGACCTTATTCCCGACCCGCGAGCGCCTGATGAGGTTCTCATATTGCATTTGTCGGTTGGTCAGACCCCGGTGGTCCCGGATCCTGAACAGCCCCCCCAGCCCCCCTGGATCGGCGGACTGGCCAGCCGACGCCCCATCTTCTCCATGAACCCGCGCGGGTGCTCTCCAGCCGCGCGGGTTTT
>NZ_JANMBF010000126.1:0-2099 GCF_031360265.1 Phenylobacterium sp. | reverse complement strand
CGGCGGCGGCCTGTTTCTCGGGCAGGGTCAGGGCGCGTCTTGGCAGGCTGAGCCGTCGGCGGCCCAGGGCCACCGCCCCGGACGACACCACCAGCACCTGCTGGCCACGGGCGCGCACCCGCGCCAGATCGGCGGCGAAGGCGGCCAGCCACGCGCGATCGGCGCCATCTGGACCCACCAGCAGCGATGACCCGACCTTGACGACGAGGCGGCGCGCGGCCGCCAGGTCGCTCACGGCGCCCAGTCCGGGGCGGGCTCACCGCTGGCCGCGAGAGCCTCGGCCACCGCCTCGCCCTTGCGCGCGCGGACCAGGGCGTAGGCCTCGCGCAGCAGCTCGGTGACCCCCTCGCCGGAGACGCCGGAAACCTGCCGCACCTTGGCGCCCGACGCCTTGCGGAGCTGAGCGGCCTTGGCCTTGCGGGTCTCCTTGTCCAGGGCGTCAACCTTGGACAGCACCAGGAATTCGGTCTTGTCGCCCAATTCCTCGCCGTAGGCTTCAAGCTCGCGGCGCACCGTGCGCCAGGCCTCCACGACATCGTCCTGGGCGCCGTCGACCAGGTGGATCAGGGTGGCCGTGCGCTCCACGTGGCCCAGGAACCGGACGCCGAGACCCGCGCCTTCGGAGGCGCCCTCGATCAGGCCCGGGATGTCGGCCAGGATGAACCGTTCGCCTACCGACAGATCGACCATCCCCAGGTTCGGGGCCAGGGTGGTGAACGGATAGTCGGCGATTTTTGGCCGTGCGGCGCTGGCCGCGGCCAGGAAGGTGGACTTGCCGGCGTTGGGCAGGCCCACCAGCCCCACGTCGGCGATCAGTTTCAGGCGCAGCCAGATCCACTGCTCCACCCCGTCCTGGCCGGGATTGGCGAAGCGCGGCGCCTGGTTCACCGGACCCTTGAAATGGGTGTTGCCGAACCCGCCGTTGCCGCCCTTCAGCAGGCGGACGCGCTGGCCCGCCCGGTCCATGTCCAGCAGCAGGGTTTCCTTGTCCTCGGCGAACACCTGGGTGCCGACGGGGACCCGCAGGGTGGCGTCCTCGCCGTTGTGGCCATGGCGGTTGCGGCCCATGCCATGGACGCCGGTGTCGCCCTTGAAGTGCTGGTGATAGCGAAAGTCGATCAGGGTGTTGAGGCCGTCCACCGCCTCGATCCAGACATCGCCGCCCTTGCCGCCGTCGCCGCCGTCGGGGCCGCCGTACTCGATGTACTTCTCGCGGCGGAACGACACGGCCCCGCCGCCCCCGTTGCCGGAACGGATATAGATCTTGCACTCGTCGAGGAATTTCATGGGACCGGTCGAAAGCTTGTTGGACAGGGCGCATAGCACAGAACGCCCGCCCGGGCATTGGTCGCAGGACCGGCGGCCTTCGTCGCATCGCTGTTGGCCGTGGGCGCTCGGGCGGCCCAGGCTGGGGCCATGATCCGGATGATTTTCGTCGCGGGGCTGTTGCTGGCCCCATCCCCCAGCCTCGCCCAGCCGGCGGCGGCGCCCAAGCCACCCGCCTGCGCCGACGCCGCCCACCACGCCTTCGACTTCTGGATCGGCCGCTGGACGGTGACCGAGACGAAGACCGGCAAGCCCGCGGGCCAGAGCCTGATCGAGGGCCTCTATGCGGGCTGCGCGATCCGCGAGAACTGGCGCGAGCCCGGCTATGCGGGTGGCAGCCTCAACACCTATGACGCGGCCGCCGGCAAGTGGCGCCAGACCTGGACCGACTCGGCGGGCACGTGGCGCGAGTTCGTGGGCGGGCTCGAGGCCGGCCGGATGGTGCTGGTCTGGCGCCACCCCGTCCAGGCCGATCCCTCGAAGATGGCGCGCGAGCGGATGATCTTCACGGCCAACGCCGACGGTTCCGTGCGGCAATATTCCGACGCCTCGACAGACGACGGCGAGACCTGGACCGAACGCTACGACTACACCTACCGAAAGGCCCCGAGGCGTTAGTGGCCCCCTAAACCCGCAGCGGCATGAGGATGTACGGGACGTCGACGTCCTGGGGGTCGAGGACCAGGGCCGGGTCGTTGGGGCCGCCGAAGCGCAGTTCGGCCAGTTCGCCGCTGATCTGGTCGGTGATGTCGAGCAGGTAGCGGGCGTTGAAG
>NZ_JANMBF010000123.1:0-23491 GCF_031360265.1 Phenylobacterium sp. | reverse complement strand
GGTCGATCAGGGTGCGGTCGAGGAACGCCTGCTCGCTCGCGTCGAGGCCGAGCACGGCTTCGCTGATCTCGGTGTTGACATGCTCGATTGCGCGCAGCACCCCCTTGCCGAGGTAACGCGCCGGGTCGCCGTCGCGCAGCTCGATCGCTTCGCGCGAACCGGTCGAAGCACCCGAAGGAACCGCGGCGCGGCCCATCGTCCCGGACTCGAGAAGGACGTCGCATTCGACCGTCGGGTTGCCGCGGCTGTCGAGGATTTCGCGGGCGATGATGTCGACGATCTCGGTCATGGGGATTCTCAGGGTTTTGGGAGCGCGCGAGGCTTAGCCAGCTTCTTGGCGGGCGGCAACGCCGGTTGACTTCTCGTCGCTGCCTTCCAACCTGCACCATGAGCTCAACGGCGAGAGGTCGCATGGGTTGGCTGGAACGTTGGCGATGGCATCGTGCCGCGAGAGCCTACGCCCGTAGCCTCGGCTCCCATTTGTCGCGCGCCTATGGTGGAGAGCCAACGTATACGCCCGCACAGGTTGACACTGCGGTACATGAGCTCCGGCTGGATCCGAGATTTATAGCCATCGGCTATGCCGAGTTCATTGAAGCGTCGGCATACGAGCGTCTTCACTCCGCGCTTCCGAAACCCATTGATCGTGAGATCGGCCGTCTGCTCTTTGACCGCTACAGACCTTGGGGTTATGCGACGGGCGACAAATTCGAACCGCCGCCACAACGCCTAACCGGCGGGATGCCGCGTTGACCCCTAAGCCCTCTCGGGTTTCATGCCGCCAACCGGAGAAACCCCATGCTGCTCGTCGAACGCCAGGACGCCGTCGCCGTCGTCACCTTGAACCGACCCGAGGCGATGAACGCTCTCTCCAAGGCGTTGCGCGCGGCGCTGCAGCAGGCGCTCACCGAACTCGACGCCGACCCGAGCGTGAAAGTGATCGTGCTGACCGGCGCGGGTGAGCGGGCCTTCACGGCGGGACTGGACCTGAAGGAGCTCTCCACCGATCCCTTGGGCATGGGCGCGGCCAATGCCGTCGATCCGTCCGAGAACCCGGCCCGCGCCGTGCTGGCCTGCTCCAAGCCGATCGTGGGCGCGATCAACGGCGTGGCGATCACCGGCGGGTTCGAGGTGGCGCTGGCCTGCGACGTGCTGATCTGCTCGACCAACGCGCGCTTCGCCGACACCCATGCGCGGGTGGGGATCACGCCCGGGTGGGGTCTGTCGCAGAAGCTCAGCCGCGCCATCGGCCCCTATCGCGCCAAGGAACTGTCGCTGACCGGCAATTTCCTCAGCGCCCAGCAGGCCTATGACTGGGGGCTGGTGAACCGCGTGGTCGAGCCCGCCGAGCTGATGCCGGCGGCGCTGAAGCTGGCGCGGGAGATGGCCTCCATCGAGGCCGAGATGCTGGCAGCCTACAAGGCTATGATCGACGACGGCTATGGGCTCAGCCTGGATGATGGCCTGGCGCTCGAGCACCAACGCTCGGTCGTCCACAACGCCGCCGTCACCCCGCAGATGGTCGAGGCGCGGCGCGCGGCCGTCCAGGCCCGGGGGCGGACGCAATAGTCCGCTCGCCCCCCTCCGGAAATGCGAAACGCCGGCCGCGCAAGGCGACCGGCGTGAGGCCATAGGGCGAACTTTGGCGACTGTACGCGAGGTCGTCAGTCGTCCTTGGGCGTCATCACCTGGCGGCCCTTGTACATGCCGGTCTTCAGGTCGACGTGGTGCGGGCGCTTGAGCTCGCCGGTTTCCTTGTCCTCGACGAAGGAATTGGCGCCCAGCGCATGGTGCGAGCGGCGCATGTTGCGCTTCGACGGCGATGTTTTGCGTTTAGGAACGGCCATCGGAGACTCTCGCTGGCGTGGAAAAGGGGCCGGAGACGATGAGGGTCGCCGACGTGAGCGCGGGCTTATGCCCGAAACCCCCTCGCCGATCAAGCGACGCCGGCTTAGTTTACGTCGTACGCATTTCGGGGAGGCTGCATGACCCAGTCATTGATCTTCGCGCCGATGGGGGTGCTCGCCCTGTTGACCTTCGTGGTGCTGGGCCAGATCCCGCTGCGCCGGTTCCGCGCTGGCGCCGCGGGCCAGATCGTCAGCGATGATTTCAAGTTCGGCGAATCGGCCGCGGTCCCTGGCCACGTCTCGATCCCCAACCGCAACTATATGAACCTGCTCGAGCTGCCGATGCTGTTCTATGTGGGCAGCCTGATGTTCTTCGTCGCCGGCAAGGTGGACGCCGTCGTGCTTGGGGTCGCCTGGGCCTACGTCGCCCTGCGGGTGATCCACTCGGCGATCCATCTGACCTACAACACGGTCATGCACCGCCTGATCCCGTTCGCGGTCAGCAACCTGGTGCTGATGGCCTACTGGGCGCTGTTCTTCCTGCGTTAGGGCGCCGGCGCCCGGGTCAGTCGCTTGGGGGCGACATGCGCCCAGGCCAGCCTCAGGATGATCGCCAGAGTCGCTTCGTCGAGGCTCGTCAGCCGCAGATAGGTCCAGCCGTGGTGGCCGTAGGTCTCGGTGGGCTGGATGGCCCGCGGATGGGCTGCGGCCATGTTCAACTGATCTTCGCGGTCGAGCTTGACCACGGCCACATCGTCTTGGCCCAGGGACGGAAACATCGCCCCGTTCCCGGCCACGCCCAGCATGGCGAAGATCTTCTTGGCCACCCGCAAGGCTGGGCGCCGACGGTGCGTGTCTTCGTAGGCCTCAGGCAGGGCCAAAGCGATCCGGCGGAGGTCGGCGGCGGCCGCCACGGCGCTAGACCAGCCGGCTGCGGCTGCGCGCCGCGCCGATGAAGCTGGCGAACAGCGGGTGCGGGTCGAAGGGCCGGCTCTTCAGCTCCGGATGGAACTGCACGCCGATGAACCAGGGATGGTCCGCGCGTTCGCAGAGTTCCGGCAGCACCCCGTCCGGCGACAGGCCGGTGAACTTCAGGCCGGTCTCCTCGATGGCGTCGCGGTAGGCGATATTGACCTCATAGCGGTGGCGGTGGCGCTCCGAGATGGTCGGCGCGCCATAGATCTCCGCCACCTTGCTGCCGGGCGCCAGCACCGCCTCATAGGCGCCGCAACGCATGGTGCCGCCGAGGTTGTCGCCTTCGCCGCGCAGCTCCTTTTCGTTGCCGCGCAGCCATTCGGTCATCAGCCCGACGATGGGCTCCGACGTCGGGCCGAATTCGGTCGAGGAGGCCTGGCGAATCCCGGCCAGATTCCGGGCCGCCTCGATCATCGCCATCTGCATGCCAAAGCAGATGCCGAAATAGGGGATCTCGTGCTCGCGGGCGAACCTCACCGCGCGGATCATGCCCTCCGAGCCGCGCTCGCCGAAGGCGCCTGGCACCAGCACGCCGTGCACCCCGGTCAGCCGCTCGCCGATCATCTGTTCGTCGCGCTCGAAGGCCTCGCCCTCGATCCACTCGAACTTCACCCGCACATTGTTGGCCACGCCGCCGTGGGTCAGGGCCTCGATCAGGGACTTATAGGCATCGGTCAGCGCCGTATATTTGCCGACGATGGCGATGTTCACCTCCCCGTCGGGGTGGCTGAGCGTGCGCGCGATGGACTGCCAGCGACCGAGGTCAGGCGCCGGGGCGTCGGTCAGGCCGAAGACGTCCAGCACCTCGGCGTCCAGGCCCTGGGCGTGATAGTCGAGCGGCACCGCATAGATGCTGTCGCTGTCCATAGCCTGGATCACGGCGCTGGGCCGGACGTTGCAGAACAGGCCCAGCTTCTTCCGCTCGCTCTCGGGGATCGGCATCTCGCAGCGGCAGAGCAGGATGTCCGGCTGGATGCCGATGGAGCGCAGTTCCTTGACCGAGTGCTGGGTCGGCTTGGTCTTCATCTCCCCGGCCGTCTTGATGAATGGCAAGAGCGTCAGGTGGATAAAGCAGGCGTGGCCGCGCGGCAGTTCCTGGCCCAGCTGGCGGATCGCCTCGAAGAACGGCAGGCCCTCGATGTCGCCCACCGTGCCGCCGATCTCCACCAGCACGAAGTCGACGCCCTCGCCCGGATCTGAGAGCACGAACTGTTTGATCTCGTCGGTGACGTGGGGGATCACCTGGACCGTCGCGCCCAGATAGTCGCCGCGGCGTTCCTTCTCGATGATGGTCTTGTAGATCTGGCCGGTGGTGATGTTGTCGGCCCGCGTGGCGTTGACGCCAGTGAACCGCTCGTAGTGACCAAGGTCGAGGTCGGTCTCCGCGCCGTCGTCGGTGACGAACACCTCGCCGTGCTGATAGGGGCTCATGGTCCCCGGATCGACGTTCAGATAGGGGTCGAGCTTGCGCAGGCGCACCCGATAGCCGCGCGCCTGCAGCAGCGCGCCGAGCGCGGCGGAGGCCAGACCTTTACCCAAGGAGGAGACCACGCCGCCGGTGATGAAAATGTACCGGGCCATGGGCGTTCAGATTAGCGGTGATTCGGGGTCTCGGCCTCTGCCTTGGTGAAATTCCTCCAAGGCCCGGGACGACACAGGGCTATTTCGCGGGCGGCGACGCCGGGGCGGCTTGGCCCTGGGTCTCGCCAAGGAACGGATTGCGCACCGTCGGCGTCGGCGCCTGCAGCGGGCTCGGTGCGCCGGCGGGGGCGCCGGGCTGGGCCGTGCCGGCCGGGGGCTGGCCCGGCTTGGGCTGGTTGAGCGTGCTGGGGTCGATGGCGTCGATCTTCAGCCGGTCGACCACCGATGAGGCGCCCTTCTCGCGGCCGGCCAGGATGGTCAGCAGCAGGCTGATGGAAAAGAACGCGGCGCCCAGGATCCAGGTCGTGCGGGTCAACAGGTCGCCCGCGCCGCGCACCGACATCATGCCCGACGGGCTGCCGCCTCCGACGAAGCCGCCGCCTTCGGACCGCTGCAGCAGCACGACGCCCACGAGGATCAGGCTGACAACGATTTGGGCGGCGAGCAGGATGCCAATCAGCATAGGTCTTCGAGGTCCCGTGGGTTCGGGCGGGCACAAGCCTTGTCGAAACTAGGGATGGCGCGCCGAATTGGAGGCCGCGCTCTATCACCGAGGCCGCCGCAAGGCCATAGCTAGGGCGTCACAGCCCGCAGACAAGCACGCCACCCAAGATGAGTTCAGACACATCCTTCCTGCCGATCCTGGAAACCGAGCGGATGCGGTTGACCCCCCTGGTCGCGGACGACACCCGGCACATATTCCCGCTGATGGCCGACGCGGAGGTCATGGCCTTCTGGGACGTGGGCGAGATCGACGATCCCGATGTCATCGGAAACATCGTCGCGGGCCAGGTTGACGAGATGAACGAGGGCCGGGCGGTCTATTGGACAATGCGAAGTCTCAGTGACGGCCAATTTATCGGGACCTGCGACCTCTCCGAGATCGATCGGCGCCACAGGCGCGCCGAGGTCGGCTTCATGCTCGGGCGCGAAGCCTGGGGCCGAGGCTACGCTTCGGAGGCCATGCAGGCTGTGCTGTCCTATGCCGCCACGCAAGGACTGCGGCGTCTGCTGGCCCGCACCCACCTGGGCAACCGCCGCTCCGACGCCCTTTTGGAACGGCTGGGGTTTGTCGAGGAAGGTCTGCTGCGCGGCCACGTTCTGCGCGACGGCGACCGCCGCGATTGCCGGCTGTTCGGGCTTTTGCTGTAGCCGGGGCCTTCCCATCTGCAGGTCAGGAGGCGCCCATGGCCAACCCGATCCAAGTCAACTGCTTCGACCACATTGTGCTGAGGGTCCGCGACAAGGCGGCGATGCTGGGGTTCTATCAGGGTGTCCTGGGCCTCACCGTCGATCGCGACCGGCCGGAACTCGGCCTAACCCATATCCGCGCCGGGCCGCAGATGATTGACCTGGTCACCCTCGATGGGCCCCTGGGGAAGCTGGGCGGCGCGGCGCCCGGCAAGGAGGGCCGCAACCTCGACCACTTTGCCTTGCAGGTCCGGCCCTTCGACGAGGCGGCGATCCGTGCCCACCTGGCGGCGCATGGCGTGCGGATCTTCGAGGAAGGCGAGCGCTACGGCGCCGACGGCGACGGCCTCTCCCTCTACGTCCAAGACCCTGAGGGCAACACGGTGGAGCTGAAGGGACCCTCAGCCTAGGGCGCGGATGATCTCCAGAAAGTCGTCGGCCTTCAGGGACGCGCCGCCGACCAGGGCCCCGCCGACCTCGGCCGCATGCAGGATCTCCGCGGCGTTCGAGGGTTTCACCGACCCGCCATAGAGGATCGGCGCACGATCCGCTGCGGGTCCGAACATCTCGCCGAGCACCCTGCGGATGGCCCGATGCATCTCTTCGATTTCAGGCGTGGTGGGCGTCAGGCCCGTGCCAATGGCCCACACCGGCTCGTAGGCGACCGAGAAGGGCCTACCGGCCAGCCCGGCGGGAAGCGACCCTCTCACCTGCCCGATCACCACGCTCAGCGCATGGCCCGACTCGCGCTGGTCCAGGGCCTCGCCGACGCAGATGATCGGCTCCAGCCCGGCGCGCAGGGCCGCGCCCACCTTGGCGGCCACCAGGGCGTCGTCCTCGCCGTGGCCGGCGCGCCGTTCCGAGTGGCCGAGAATCACCAGGGTCGCGCCGGCGTCAGCCAACATCTCGGCGGCGACGTCGCCGGTGAACGCGCCCGACGCCTCGGCGCGACAGTCCTGGCCGCCGGTCTCGACCCTTGAGCCGGCCAGCGCCTGGGCCATCCGTGAAATCAGCGGCGCCGCCGGGCAGATCGCCACGCGCGTGGCCTTCGCGCCCACCCCCCCGGCCAGCGCCGCGGCCACCGCGCGCGCCTCGTCCAGGGATGCGGCAAGGCCGTGCATTTTCCAGTTTCCGGCGATCAAGGGGGTCGGAGCGGTCATGCGGCCTCGCGAGCAGAATGCTGATCGGCGCGGTTAAGCCAAGCCGCGGCGCAAGTCACGCGCTTGCCGGGCGGGAGCGGCCTCCACTATACCGGCGCGCACGCCTGCCCACCTGACCGGGCTCCCCTGAAAGGGACCATATGCTTTCCGCCATTCGCGCCTTCGCGAAATCTCCCTACGCCGCGGTGCTGATCGCCCTGCTGATCGTCAGCTTCGCCGTCTTCGGGATCCGCGACGTGTTTCGCGCAAAGGTCAGCGATGCGGTGATCGTCGCCGGCGGCCGCACGGTGAGCGCCGCCGACTACAAGCGCGCGTTCGATGGCTACAAGGCCCAGGTCGAACAGCAGGCTGGCCGGCCGATCACCGCCGAACTCGCCGCGGCCAACGGCCTCGACCGCCAGGTGCTCGAGGGCGTTGCGACCCGCGAGGCCTTCGCCGCCCTGCTGGCCAAGATCGGCATCAGGCCCGCCGACACCTTGATCGCCGCCGAAATTCAGAAGATCCCCGCGTTTTTCGATCAGGTGTCCGGCCGGTTCGACGAAAAAGCCTACAAGCAGAAGCTGGGCGAGAACGGCATGACACCAGCCGTCTTCGAAAGCCGCATGCGCGACGAGATTACCCAGGATCAGGTCGCCAAGGGCCTGATCGCCGGCCTACAGGCTCCCCTGGCCTACTCCGCCCTGGCCGCCATCTACGGACTGGAAAGCCGTGACGTCGGTTATTTCGTTGTCGAGCCGGGCAGCGTGCCGCAACCGGCCGCGCCGACGGACGCCCAGCTCACCGAACTGATGAAACAGAACGCCTCACAACTCACCCGGCCGGAGTTCCGGATCCTGACGGTGGCGCGGTTCTCGCCCGCCCTGGTCGGCGCCGGTCTCGCGGTGGACGAGGCCGATGTGAAGAAGCGCTTCGACTACCGCAAGGACACGCTGTCCACCCCCCAGACCCGCACCATCATCCAGATCCCGGCCAAGGATCAGAGCGCGGCGGATCAGATCGGCCAGCGTCTGGCCAAGGGCGAGACTCCTTCGGCCATCGCCAAGTCGCTGGGCGTGGAGGCCATCACCTACGCCAACAAGCCGCAGACGGCGATCCCCGACCACAAGGTCGCCGCGGCCGCCTTTGCCCTGCCTGTCGGCCAGGTGGCGCCGGTGCGCGGCGACCTGGGACTCGCGGTGGTCAAGGTCATCTCCGCGACCCCGGGCCGGGCCGTGACCCTGGAAGAGGTGCGCCCGGCGATCGAGGCGGAGATCCGCAAGGATGCCGCGTCCGAGAAGGTCTATGCCCTTACCCAGGCCTACGACGACGCCCATCAGGGCGGCGCCAACCTCGCCGCCTCGGCCGCCAAGGCCGGCGTTCCCGTGGTCACCATCGGTCCGGTCACCCAGACCGGCCGCGACCTGCAGGCCCAGCCTGTGCCGGGACTGTCGCAGAAGTTGATGGAGACCGCCTGGGCGCTGCCCGTCGGCGGCGAGAGCGAAGTCGAGGACGCCGGCGGGGGCGAATATTTCGCCGTGCGTGTGGAGAAGATCATCCCGCCTGCCCTGCCACAACTGGCCGAGGTCAAGCCGAAGCTGCTGCAGTATTGGCAGATGCGGGAACTGAGCAAGGCGCTGCAGGCCCGCGCCGACGCCCTGGCCACGCGGATCAAGGGCGGTGAGACGCTGGCGGCGGTGGCCGCCTCGACCGGCGCCAAGGTCGTGCAGGTCCCGGCGATCAGCCGCCAGACGGCCGGCCAGAACCCGCTGTTGTCGCAGGACATGCTGGCCAGGATCTTCACCGCCCGGCCCGGTGAGATCTTCACCGCCGGGTTCACCCGCCTGGGGTTCGTGGTCGGCCAGCTGGAGGCGATCCACACCGGCGACGGCGCGACAATCGCCCGGATGGCGGAGGACCTGCGCCCGCAGATGAGCCAGTCTTTCGTTCGCGAACTCGGCGAATCCGCCAACGCCGCGGCGCGCCGGAAGGTCAAGGTCGTGATCGACCCCAACCGCGCCCGCGAGGCCATCGGCCTTGAGCCGATCGACCCCAAGAGCGTTGACGGCAAGGGAACCGGCAAGCCCGGCGGACCGGCGGCCAAGCCCGGCCTCGCTAAATGAGCATCGAGCCTGCGTATCCGGCTTTCGAGCAGGCGTACCAGGCTGGCGCCCCGCAACTGGTCTGGACGCGCCTGATCGACGACTTGGAGACTCCGGTCTCGGCCTATCTGAAGATTGGCCATGGACGGCCCTACGCCTTCCTCTTCGAGAGCGTCGAGGGCGGCGCCTTTCGCGCGCGCTATTCGATCATCACGCTCAACCCGGACCTGGTCTGGAGATGCCGGGGCGACCGGGCCGAGATCGCCGAGGGGGCCGACATCGCCGCCGGTCGGTTCGTCGCCCAGCAGGGCGGCGCGCTGGACAGCCTGCGCGACCTGGTCGCGGCCTCGAGGATCGAGCGGCCGCAGACCTTGCCGCCGCCGTCGGCGGGCCTGTTCGGCGCCATCGGCTACGACATGATCCGGCTGGTGGAGCGGCTGCCCGACATCAACCCCGATCCGCTGGACCTGCCCGACGGGGTGATGACCCGGCCCTCGATCGTGGCGATCTTCGACGCCATCGCCCAGGAGATCATCCTGGTGACGCCGGTGCGTCCGGACGCCAGTGCGCCGCGGGACGCCTACGCCTCGGCGCAGGACCGGCTGCGGGCGGTGATGGGTGACCTGCGGCGTCCGACGCCGGTGCTGGCGGGCGATGGCCAGGCCGAGCCCGACGCCTTCACTTCGCCGGTCAGCCGCGCGCGCTATCGTGAGATCGTCGAGCAGGCCAAGGCCTATATCCGCGCCGGCGACATCTTCCAGGTGGTGCCCAGCCATCGCCTCCGCAGCCCCTTCACGCGCGATCCCTTCGCGCTGTACCGCTCGCTGCGGCGGACCAATCCGTCGCCCTTCCTGTTCTACCTGAACTTCGGTGACTTCCAGCTGGCGGGCTCGTCGCCGGAGATCCTGGTGCGCCTGCGCGACGGCAAGATCACCCTGCGGCCGCTCGCCGGCACCCGGCCGCGCGGCGCGACGCCGGACGAGGACGCGGCGCTGGAGGCCGACTTGATCGCCGACCCCAAGGAGCGCGCCGAGCATCTGATGCTGCTCGACCTCGGCCGCAACGATGTTGGCCGGGTGGCGATGCTGAAGGCGAACGGTGCGAACGAAGCTCCGCAGACGCCGCGGGTCCGCCGAGGCGCCCCCCGCGTCCGCGTCACCGCCAGCTTTTTCGTGGAGCGTTACAGCCATGTGATGCACCTGGTCTCCAACGTCGAGGGCGATGCGCCGGAGGGCCTCGACCCCGTGGACGTGGTGATGGCCGCCCTGCCCGCCGGCACGCTGTCCGGGGCGCCCAAGGTCCGGGCCATGGAGATCATCGACGAGCTGGAGATCGAAAAGCGCGGCATCGGTTACGCTGGCGGCGTCGGCTATTTCGGCTGCGACGGCTCGGTGGACACCTGCATTGTCTTGCGCACCGCGCTCTTCAAGGATGGCGTGATGTACGTCCAGGCCGGCGGCGGGGTGGTGGCCGATTCAGACCCCGACGCCGAGTACGAAGAAACCCTGCACAAGGCCAGGGCGCTGCGGCAGGCGGCGGAGGAAAGCTGGCGGTTCGTATAGCTCGGCCCCGCCAATCTCGGCGATGGCGGGGCCCCGTCGCGCGGACGTGTGCGGCTGACGAATCCGCCCCACGCCACCCGTCACGCTTTTAACAATCAGGCTTGACTTTTATTTTGGCCAGCGCCCAATCTTGACCCCTGGGACCATCATCCGAAGCGCGCGCGAGACGTGTTCACCGGTCCAGGGGAGGCAAGACCATGACCAACCAGCCCTCGGGCCTACGGAACACCTTGATGGGCTGCGGCGCCCTTCTGCTGGGGGCGGCGGCCCAACCCGCGCTGGCGGCCGAGGCCGCGGCCAAGGCGTCCGCGACAAACGCCACCAACGTCGAAACGGTTGTGGTCACGGCCCGCCGCTCCAGCGAAAAGCTTCAGGAAGTGCCCATCGCGGTGACGGCGGTGACGGCCAGGCAGCTGGAAACCCTGAAGCCCCGGACACTGGAGGATCTCAACGGCATCGCCCCCAATGTGGAAATCGGCCGGGTCGGCGCCGGCGCCGGATCGGCGGCCATCTACATACGCGGCCTGGGCTACTCCGATATCGAGAAGGGCCAGAACCCGGCGGTCGGGCTGTTGATCGACGATGTTGTGATCGGCACCAACACCGCGCAGCTGCTCGATGCATTCGACATCGCCCAGGTCGAGGTCAGCCGAGGTCCGCAGGGCATCTTCTTCGGCAAGAACACCACCGCTGGCGCGATCAGCGTCCACCGCACCCGGCCGACACACGAGTGGGGGGCGAACCTGAGCGTCGGCTACGGCGACTATGGGCAGAATGTCGAAAGAGTCATCTTGAACGCGCCATTGGGTCAGACCGCCGGCGTGAAGCTGGGGCTCTCGCAACGTTCGCGCGATGGCTTCCTCGACAATATCTACCTGCAGAAGAGCTATGGTCGCGATGCGCTGATCACCGGCACGCTGGCGCTCGACTGGAACCTGAGTTCCGATCTTCACCTGCTGGCCACGGCCGACTTCACCCATCAATATGGCGAAGGCACCCCCGTTGCGCTCGGCAATCCGTTGGCGGCCAAGGTCTACAGCTTCCTGCCGGCGGTCATCCCCGGCCTCGCCTACAACCAGTACGGGTCCCCCTACATTCCCGGCGTCACTGTTCCGCTGGGCCCGCTGCAGGTCGCCAACGACTTTCCGGACCGCAACTTGATGACCCAGCAGCGCTACGCGCTGAACATCGACTACGCCTCGCCGATCGGCCAGGTCGCTTCGGTGACGGCCTACATCAATCAAAACGATGACGCCGAACAGGACTTCGACGGCAGTTGCGGCGCGTCAGTCCTGGGAGGCGAGGTCTGCCGGGTGCTGCCGAACCCGATCCTGGGGTTTCTGCACACCTCCCGCCCGCAAAAATATAAGCAGTTCACTCAGGAAATCCGCCTTTCGCACGACTTCGGCTCAAGCGCCAAGGCCATGGTCGGGGCCTACTATTTCCACCACCAGATCGACGCCTTGCAACTGACCCGCACCAAGGTCCCCGGGGTGCCGCCGACAAGCCCGATCACCAATCAGATTTCGGGCGAGCGAAACAGCAGCATTTCTGTCTTCGGCAACCTCGACGTGAACCTCACAAGCAAACTGAAGGTGTCCGCCGGCCTGCGCTACATTGACGAGTCGACCACCTTCCACAACGCCTTCAACATCATCTTCCCACCCGGAACCAGCACGCCTCAGGGGGCTCCGTTCGGCGCTTCGGCGTCATGGAACAGGGTGATCACCCGGGTCTCGGCGGACTACAAGCTGACCGACGCGAACCTGCTCTACGTCAGCCGGAGCGAGGGGTTCCGATCCGGCGGGTTCTCGCCGCGCGGAACGCTGTCGGAATCGCGGCCGGGCAGCACCAATTTCTCGCCGGGCGCCAACTATTCGACCTTCAATCCGGAAACCGACGTCTCCTATGAGGTCGGGGCGAAGAACACATTCTTCGACGGCCAGGTGATCCTCAACGTCGCCGGCTTCTGGAACATTGACAGCAACCACCAGGCCAGCCAGGTCGTCACGACCCCGGGCGATGGCCCCGGAACCAACACCTATATCGTCAATATACCCCGGGTCGTGATCAAGGGCGCCGAGTTCGAGTTCACCTATCGGCCCGAACAGGCGCCCGGCCTCACGCTCACGGCCTCCGGTGGGATCCAGAACGCCAGGATCACCGACGGCAAGCTGCCCGGTGTGGTTTCGCCCATCGGCCCCGGCGGTCAGGCCGGGGCGCCGGGCACGGTTTCCGACATCACCGGCAAGCCGCTTGAGCGCGTCGGGAAGTACAACTACCGCATCGGCTTCGACTACGCCTTTGACCTGGGACCCGGCACGGCCGATGTGACGGCCGCCTACAACTGGACCGACCAATATCTGTTTACGACCCTGGCGGGTCTTGGCGACTACCAGCCTGCCTTCGGCCTGTTGAACGCTTCGGCCTCCTACAGCTGGAAGCAATACAGGCTGACCGTGTCGGCGAAGAATCTCACCAACGAGGTTTACCGGAGCAACTCCTTGCCCGTGGTGTTCTTCCAGGGCTGGGGCGATCCGCGCACGGTCTTTGTGGAGCTGCAGGCCAAGTTCTGAGCCCGCTCGTCCGTGGCGGATCCTCTCCCTGGGCCGGATGGCGACAACGCCGCATGGCCAGGACCTCGGGCCACGGAAGGAAGCTGTCGGTTTGCCTGACCCCGACGGCGGGCGACGTCCATCGTCGGTATCTATCGTCGGTTGACTGACGGATCGCCGCGCCCTTATTCTAGGTAGAACATTGGGGCTATTCGCGATGTCGTGTCGGGCGTTTCGAGCGCTGGGATTGGCAGCCGCCTTTGTCGGCCTCGGATCCGCCGCCGGCGCTCAAACCGTCTGCCGCGATACGCCCGAGGGACGCGTCTGCACGCTCCAGCAGCCGATCGTGGCCGGCGCCATCGTCCCGGTTCAAACCCAGCAGGACCTGGGCCTGGTCACGCTGGGCAGCGGGTGCAGCGGGACCTTGGTGAACCGCTTCTGGGTGTTGACCGCCGACCATTGTGTGACGACAAACGGGGCGGTCAACGGTCCCTCGGCGCCGTTGGCGAATGTGCAGATCACCGCCGCCTGGTCGGCCCGATCTGTCACCCCCACGCGATTCGTGCGAAACTGGGGGGGCGCCGGCCTCGACGTGGCGCTCATCTTTCTCGGCGCGGGCGACTTCGGAAAATCGAACGTTCAACTGTTCTTTGTCGGCGATGTCGACACGTCGATGACCTTGACCAAGTTTGGCAGGGGGATTTTCGCGTACGCAAGCGCCGGACCGCCGCCCACGCCGGCGCAGCAGGATGGTCAATACCGGACGGCGGTGTTCACGCCGAGCGCCGCCAGTTCCACCAGCTACACCCTGCCCGTCAACGGATCGAGCCAGGTCGGAAACGGCGGCGATAGCGGGGGGCCGGACCTGGTGACCGCGCCCAACGGCATACTGGTGGGGATCGCCGGCGTGCAGTCGACCTGCGTCGCCGCCGGGCGTGTGCCCGGCACGCCAAACCCCCCGCTCTGGACCTGGGTGACCGCCATCTCGAGTTGCAACAGCGCCGCGATCAGCACCGCGCGCTTTGACATCGTCACCATCATACAGGAAGGGCGGATCCCCTGCCCCGACAGTTCGGCCGCGTGCGCCGTAGCCGAGACCACCAGCCTGACGCTCATGCTGCGCTAGTCCGCGCCGCAGGGGCCCGCAAAGGGAACGATCATGGCCACAAACATCTCATCTCGCCGGATCGCCGGCTGCGCCCTGGGCCTGACCTTGGCCTGGCTGACGGCGACCCCGGCCCAGGCGGCCCCGCAGTACAGCCAATGGGGCTCCGTCCAGGAACTCGAAGGGGGTTGGGCGCAGGACACCATGGCGGTCCGGCACAGCGCGCCAATGGTCAATCCCGACGGGTGCGCGGTCACCAACGCCGGCTACGCGACGGACCCCGCCGACCCTGGGCACAGCCTGTTCCACACGCTCCTGTTGAGCGCATTTCTCAACCGCAAGGAGGTGGCGCTGCTGATCTCAGGCTGCGCCTTCAGCAAGCCCCGGATCATTGCGGTGAAGATCCACTGACCCGCGTCCGGACCGACGGCGGCAGGCGCGACCCTACTCCGCCGCCATCGGCAGGATCACCGCCTCGCGGCCGCCGCGCACCAGCCCGCCGGGCAAGGCGCCAGTGGACACCCCGTCCTCGAACGTCACCTGGCCGGACTTGATCGTGTAGCGGTAGCCTTCGGCCCGCTGCACCAGCCGCTTGCCGCCGGCCGGCAGGTCGTTGACGGCCTCCGGGCGGAACAGCTTCAGGTTCTCGAAGTCGATGACGTTCACGTCGGCCAACAGCCCGGGCTTCAACTGCCCCCGGTCGTTCAGGCCATAGGCCTGGGCGGTATCGCTGGAGAGCTTGCGGACCAGGAACTCAAGCGGGAACCGGTCGCCCTTGGCCCGGTCGCGGGCCCAGTGGGTCAGGATGAAGGTCGGCATGCCGGCGTCGGCGATCACGCCGCAGTGCGCTCCGCCGTCCGAAAGTCCAAACAACACATTGGGATGCTGCATATTCTTGCGGAAGAAGTCGAAGTTGTAGGTCACGTAGCCGCCCAGCGGCTGGTAGAACAGCTCCTTGCCCTCGTCGCGGATCAGCAGATCGTACATCATCTCGAGCGGCGACACGCCCGCCGCTTCGGCGAGGCCGGCGACGCTGCCCTCGCGGTCGGGCTCGTAATCCGGCCGCTCGCCCAGCGGGAAAATCCGCCACAGCAGGCTCCCGCCGAACGCCACCGCCAGGTCGCCCGCCTGTCCGTCCCCGATCGCCGCCTTGATCAGCGGGCTGTCTTCGCCGAGCAGAGCCGCGCGGACTCGCGGATCGCGCATCGCCGCGACGCGCCCCTCCAGATCCAGCGGTGCGATCTTTTCCTTGAAGGTCGGGCTGGCCAGGAAGACATGGAAATTCGAGGTCAGGCCATGGAGGATACCGGTCGGCCGCCCGGCGATCTGCGGGCGGATATCCATGCCGTGCCGCCGCGACTCCTCGGCGATGTTGTACATCTTGTCGCCTTCGTAGGCGCCGGCCGACGTCGCGACGAGGGTCACCGGAAGCCCGGTCTGCTCGGCGAAGCCCTTCACCCACATCCATTCGTCGTCGTCGCCCAGGTGGTCGGAGACCATCTCGAACACGCCGTGTCGCAGCCCCTTCATGGACATGCCCAGCGCCAGCATCTCATCGGAGCCGGCGAAGGTGCCCGGCATGTGCACCCCCTTCAGATCCTTGTGCAGCAGGGTGCGCGAGGTGGAAAAGCCCAGAGCGCCGGCCTCGACGCCTTCGCGCACAAGACGCGCCATCTCGGCGATCTCGGCGGTGTTGGGCTGATAGTCGGTGTTGCAGCGGTCGCCGAGCACATAGGCGCGCACCGGCGCATGCGGCACGTGGGTCCCGACGTCGATCGCCCGCGGCTTGGCCTCCAGGGCGTCCAGGTACTCGGGGAAGGTCTCCCATTTCCAGTCGATGCCTTCGTGCAGGGCGATGCCGGGAATGTCCTCGACGCCCTCCATCAGCTCGATCAGGAAATTATGCGCGTCGGGCCGCACTGGCGCGAAGCCCACGCCGCAGTTGCCCATGATCGCCGTGGTCACCCCGTGCCAGCTGGACGGCGCCAGCAGCGGATCCCAGGTCGCCTGGCCGTCATAGTGGGTGTGGATGTCGACCCAGCCGGGGGTGACAATCTGACCGGTGGCGTCGATCTCGCGCCGCCCCTCGCCCGCGACCTTGCCGACCTCGACAATACGATCGCCGTCGATCGCCACGTCGCCGATGAATGGCTGCCCGCCCGCGCCATCGACGATGGTCCCGCCTCGAATGACTAGGTCGTGCATGGCGTGTCCTCCCCGGACAAGTCTGTGTCTGCAGACAAGTCTGCGCCGTGACGCAACGGAAGCGCCAGCGGTTTCGCGCGGTTATTCGACGGCCGGTTCCTGCGCCGCGTGCTCGACGAGCAGCGGCGGCGCCAGAATCATGGCGGTGGCGAACACCAGCGCACTGACCGCCAGCAGGGCGGCGGCGGCGATCGAGGGCCACAGGCGCTCAACCGGCTTGCGCGGCGCCAGCAGGGCGCGGGCCCGCTGCATCTGAGCAGGGTCCAGCAGGGAATCGGTGGCGACCATGCGGCAAGATCGTCCTGGCCGGGCATCAATGTAAACGGCCTGACCGCCGGCCTGAGGTCTTGCGCCATCCATGCTGCGCCGCAATATCGCCTTCCGCTGGGCGCACAGCCCGCGCAACGGCGCTCAAGCCGACCGGACCCGACCGCCGTGACGTCATCGCATCCCTGCCACGTCCTGGTTCTGCAAGGCGGCGGCGCCCTTGGGTCCTATCAGGCCGGCGTCTACGAGGCGCTGAGCCACGCGGGGGCCCAGCCGGACTGGCTGGCGGGGATTTCCATCGGGGCGATCAATGCCGCGATCATCGCCGGCAACGCGCCGCAAGCCCGCCTCGAGAAGCTGCACGCGTTCTGGGACCTGGTGACGTCGGGCTGGTCGGCGGGCGCCACCGGCAGCCCCGACGCCTTTCGCGCGATGCTGGGCGACGCAAGCATCGGCTGGGCCATGGCGACGGGCGTGCCGGGCTTCTTCTCGCCGCGCGCGGTCTCGCCTCTGCTCCGCACCGGGGGCGGTCCCGAGGCCCTTAGCGTCTACGATTCCACGCCGCTCAGGGCGACCCTGGAGCGGCTGGTCGACTTCGATCGGATCAATGCGCGGGAAACACGGCTAAGTGTCGGCGCCGTCAACATCCGCACCGGCAACTTCGCCTACTTCGACAATGCACGTCAGAAGATCGGGCCCGAGCACATCATGGCCTCCGGGGCCCTGCCGCCGGGGCTGCCGCCGGTTGAGATCGAGGGCGAGTGGTACTGGGACGGCGGCCTGGTCTCCAACACCCCGCTCGAATATGTGCTCGACCGCGATCAGACCGACGACCTGGTCGTCTATCAGGTAGATCTTTTCAACGCCCGCGGCCCGATGCCCAAGACCCTGCAGGAAGCCGCTGAGCGCGAGAAGGACATCCGGTTCTCCAGCCGCACCCGCCTGAACACGGACGCCCAGTTGCGTATTCACCGGCTCAAGGCGAACCTCGCCGCCCTGCTCAAGACCTTGCCCGCGGACCGCGCGGAGGAGCCCGAGGTCCGGATTCTGGACGCCTTCGCCAAGGAGGCCTCCGTGGTCGTCGTCCAGTTGATCTACCGCGATCGCGCCTACGAGGGTGCATTCAAGGACGTCGAGTTCTCGCGCCAGACCATGCTCGACCATTGGGCGTCCGGCCTGGCCGACGGCGATCGGAGCATCCGCCGCCGCGATAGCCAGCCGGCTCGGCCAAGAGCCGGCGAGGCGCTGGCCATCGACCCCGGCCGGGACGCCCGCGCCGACACCCCCGCTTCCGCCGCCTCGAAGGATGAGCATCCATGATCCTGACCTCCAAGACCGCCGTCGTCACCGGCTCCACCAGCGGCATTGGCCTGGCCATCGCCCGCGCCATGGCCAAGGAGGGCGCCAACATCCTGATCAACGGCTTTGGCAAGCCCGAGGACATCGAGAAAGAGCGCGCCGCCATCGAGGCCGAGTTTGGCGTCAAGGCGATCCATTCCCCCGCCGACATGACCAAGCCCGCCGAGATCGCGGCGATGATCGCCCTGGCGGAGTCAACCTTCGGCTCGGTGGACGTGCTGGTGAACAACGCCGGTATCCAGTTCGTCTCTCCGGTCGAGGACTTTCCCATAGAGAAATGGGACCAGATCATCGCCATCAACCTGACCTCGGCCTTCCACGCGATCCGGGCGGCCGTGCCGGGGATGAAGCGGCGCGGCTGGGGCCGGATCATCTCCACGGCCTCGGCGCACAGCCTGGTCGCCTCGCCGTTCAAGTCCGCCTACGTGGCGGCCAAGCACGGCATTGCCGGGCTCACCAAGACCGTCGCCCTGGAACTTGCCACCCACGGGGTGACCGTCAACTGCATCAGCCCGGGCTACGTCTGGACGCCGCTCGTCGAAAACCAGATCCCCGACACCATGAAGGCCCGAGGGCTGACCCGCGATCAGGTGATCAACGATGTCCTGCTGGACAGCCAGCCCACCAAGCAGTTCGTCACCGTCGATGAGGTCGCCGCCATCGCCGTCTTCCTCTGCGGCGACGCTGCCAAGCAGATGACCGGCGCCAATCTGTCGGTGGACGGCGGCTGGACGGCGGAATAAAGCTCGGCGCGCCATGATCCTGGTGATTGATAACTACGACAGTTTTACCTACAACCTGGTTCATTACCTGAACGAGCTGGGCGCGGAGACCCATGTCGTGCGCAACGACGCCATCTCGGTGTCCGAGGCGCTGGGGATGAAACCGCAGGGCGTGCTGCTGTCGCCCGGGCCCAAGACTCCGAACGAGGCCGGGATCTGCCTGGCTCTGCTGGCTGCGGCGCCGGCCGACCTGCCGATCTTCGGAGTCTGCCTGGGTCACCAGGCGATCGGCCAGGCCTATGGCGGCCAGGTGATCCACGCCAAGGCTCTGATGCATGGCAAGACCAGCCAGATCCGCCACGACGGCCGGGGCGTCTTCGCGGGCCTGAAAAACCCCTTTACCGCCACGCGCTATCACAGCCTGTCGGTGCAACGCGGCGACCTGCCGCCGGAGCTCGAAGTCACCGCCTGGACCGAGGATGGCGAGATCATGGGCGTCCAGCACCGGACGCGGCCGGTGCACGGCGTCCAGTTCCACCCGGAATCTATCGCCACCGAGTGCGGCTACGACCTGCTGGCAAACTTCCTGGAGATCGCCGGCGTCAAACGGCTGGCGGACGCCTAGTGTGCTGGATCTGAAGGTCGCCTTCTTGAGGGATCAAGTTCTCAGCGAACTCCAGATCCATAAAGAACACTAAGAAACAAAGGCTTGCTAGTGTCCCTATCGATCCCGAAGTTCGACCGCGCCGGCCACGAGCGCCTGCGAACGTCGGAATCGGGACACTAGACCACCCTTCGATGTCCGACGCGTTCAAACCCTTGCTCAGCCTGCTGGCGGACGGCGGAACCCTGACGGAGGACAATGCCGGGGCGTTTTTCACCGCCTGTCTGCGCGGCGAGCCGACGCCGGCGCAGGTCGGCGCGGCGCTCACCGCCATGCGGATGCGGGGCGAGACGCTCGGCGAGATTGTCGCCTGCGCGCGCGCCATGCGCATCGCCGCCGTGCGGATCGCCCCCCCCTACCCGACGATCGACGTCTGCGGCACCGGCGGCGACGGCCTGCACACCCTGAATATCTCCACCGCGGTCGGCTTCGTCGCCGCCGGCGGTGGGCTCAAGGTCGCCAAGCACGGCAACCGGGCGCTGTCCTCCAAATCCGGGGCGGCGGATGTCCTGACAGAGCTCGGGGTCGATATTGCCGCCCCCGCGGAGACCCAGCTCAGAGCGCTGGACGAAGCCGGCATCTGCTTCATGTTCGCCCAGGCGCACCACGGCGCCATGCGCCACGTCTCGCCGATTCGCGCGGAGTTGGGGTTTCGCACCATCTTCAATCTTCTGGGTCCGCTGACCAATCCGGCGGGCGCCCAGCGGCAGGTCGTCGGCGTGTTCGCCGAGCGGTGGGTCGCGCCGCTGGCCGAGGCGCTGCGCGCACTGGGCGCCGAGCGGGCCTGGGTGGCGCATGGCGCAGGCCTCGACGAACTGACCACCACGGGCGAGACCCGCGTCGCGGAACTGCGCGACGGGCAGGTCCGCCTGTTTACCGTGACGCCGGAGGCGGTCGGCCTGCCCCGCGCGGCGCTCGCCGATCTGACTGGCGGCGCGCCCCGTGAGAATGCCGCGGCCCTGCGCCGGCTGCTGGCCGGTCAAAAGGGTCCCTATCGCGATATCGTACTCTTGAACGCCGCCGCCGCCTTCCTGGTCGGCGAGACCGTTGAGACCCTGCGTGAAGGGGTCGATCTGGCGGCCGCGGTGATCGATGACGGCCGGGCGCAGGGTGCGCTCGCCGCCCTGGTGAAGCTGGCCGGCGCATGAGCGACATCCTGGCCGAAATCGCGATTTACAAGCGCGAAGAGGTTGTCGCGCGCAAGGCCGCGCGACCCCTGGCGCAGATCGAGGCGGCCGCGCGCAACGCCGCGCCGCCGCGGGGCTTTCGGGCCGCGCTCGAACGGGCGCATGGCCCCGGTCGGCTGGCGTTGATCGCCGAGATCAAGAAGGCCTCGCCCTCCAAGGGTCTGATCCGCGCGGACTTCGATCCGGCGGCGCTGGCGCGGGCCTATCAGGCTGGCGGCGCGGCCTGCCTGTCGGTGCTCACAGATGGTCCAAGTTTCCAGGGCGCCGACAGCTATCTGGCGGCGGCGCGCGGGGCGACGACCTTGCCCTGCATCCGCAAGGAGTTCCTGGTCGATCCCTGGCAGGTCGCCGAGAGCCGCGCGCTGGGAGCCGACGCGATCCTGGTGATACTGGCCATGGTGGACAATGCGCTGGCGGCCGAGCTGATGGCGGCCGCCCGGGCGCATGGCATGGATGCCCTCGTAGAAGTGCATGACGCCGCCGAGATGGTTCGCGCCGCGCGTCTGCGAGCCGACCTGGTGGGAATCAACAACCGGGACCTGCGGTCATTCTCCGTCGACCTGGCGAACACCGAACGGCTGTCGGCCACGGCGCCGAAGGGCGCGCTGATCGTCACCGAAAGCGGAATATCCACGTCGGCGGACGCCGCACGGCTCGAACGATCCGGCGCGAAGGCCATGCTGGTGGGCGAAAGTCTGATGCGCCAGACCGATGTCACCGCGGCGACTCGCGCCCTGCTGGCCAGCTGAGTCGCCCGCCGCACGGCGACATCTGGATTTTTTCCCCAAAGATTTCAAATGCCGAGACCGTAACTTGACATTAATACGGAACGCCTAGAGAACATCGCCAACGTTTGCGCTTTGTTCTCAGGCGCTCTGTTCGAGGTCAGGCCCATGCTCACTCGCAAGCAACACGAACTGCTGATGTTCATTCACGAACGGATCAAGGAGAGCGGCGTCTCCCCGTCGTTCGACGAGATGAAGGAGGCGTTGGACCTGGCGTCAAAATCCGGCATCCATCGCCTGATCACCGCTCTGGAGGAGCGCGGCTTCCTGCGCCGCCTGCCGCATCGGGCGCGCGCCCTGGAGGTCCTGAAGCTGCCGCAGCAGGCGACGATGGCCGCCCCGCCCAAGGGCCGGGCCCCGTTCAAGCCGCAGCTGGTGGATGGCGGCCCGGCGACCCCGGTGGCGGCCAACGACACGCGCGACCTGCCGATCCTTGGAAAGATCGCCGCCGGAACGCCGATCGAAGCCATCCAGCAGGAACGCGACCGGATTCCGGTGCCCGAGAGCATGCTGGGCGCCGGCGAGCACTTCGTCCTGGAAATCCAGGGTGACTCGATGATCAACGCCGGCATCCTCGACGGGGACTTCGTGGTCATCCGCCGCGGCGACACGGCGACGTCCGGCGACATCGTCGTCGCCCTGGTGATGGGCGAAGAAGCCACATTGAAGCGGCTGCGTCGCAAGGGCGCCTCCATTGCGCTCGAGGCCGCCAATCCCGCCTATGAGACCCGGATCTTCGGTCCCGACCAGGTCGCTGTTCAGGGCAAGCTTGTCGGGCTGATCCGACGCTACCACTAGGGCGAGCGCCCTGGCGGTCGCCCAGTCACGAAATTGTGCAACTCCGATCATGACTCCGCGTTAAATGGGTCGGGGCCCGGGTGATCTTGTCACCTGAGAGCTTTCGAAGACTTCGCGACCCCGCAAAGTCCTATGGGAGAGATATCCAGATGCGCATCCTCACCGTCGCGGCCGTCGCCGCCATGAGCCTCGTCGCCGTCGCCTGCAGCAAGCCGGCCGAGAAGGCTACCGACGCCGCCGGGGCCGCCAAGTCCGAAGCCGCGGCAGCCGATTCCGCCGCCTCGACCGCCAGCAGCGATGCCGCCGCCGCCGCCGCCGCCCCGACTGCCGCCGCCGCGGCTGCGCCCGCCATGGCGGCCGGTGAAGCCGCCAAGGACGCCGCCGGTCACGCGAAGAAAGCGGCGGACGCCGCCAAGGACGCCGGGGGCGCCGCGGTGTCCGCGGCCAAAGACGCCGCGAAGAAATAGCCGAAATGCCGGAGCCTCGGCCGGTTGGTCGGGGCTCCTGGCGACCCGCGCCCTCTCCAGGGGCTGAGCATCAGGCGCAGGACCCGAGCGCGCCCTCGCCCATCGATCGTGTGGCCACTTGGCGACACACGCAGTCTCCGCCGGCCGGCCGGCCGGCCCGCGGACCGGGCGACGGTCATCGCGCCGAGCTTGTGTCTGGCCCCCAGGTCCAGGGCCGTCGACCCCGCAAGTCCTGCGCCCAGATAATCCGCCACTGAGCCGGTCCCTGGCGATAGAGCTCCGCCGAACCGCCGCGTGCGAAGTCAGCACCGGTCAGCACCAGGGGCGCAGCGCAGGACTCGGGCCGGAAATCGTTACGCAGAACGACCACCTCGGCGGAGCGGCAGAGGTCCTCCAGCCGGCCAGGCTTCAAGGGCCGGCGGACGTTCCACGCCGCCGCCAGGCGTACCGGCGCCGCTGGGCCCGGCGCGCAGTTCCAGGCATCGCATTCGTAGGCGGCATCCCGCCGCGCCTCGGCTTCCGCGGGAACGAGGCCGCGGCGACGCGCCCAGAGCTCTGCCCCGAACAGCTTGACGTCAGGCCGAAACAGGATCGCGTCCTTGTCCGATCTGATCGCCACGGCCGCGCCGTCGGCGCTCACCCAGGCGTCCGGCGTTGCCGGCTTCGGCGCGAGGGACACCGCGAGCGCGAGCGGCAGGCCGGTCCAGCGCAGGGGGCCCTTCCAGAGGCACAACCACAGAAGGCCCAGAAAGGCCGCCGGCAGGGTCCATTCGGGTCCGCTTGCGACGACGATCAGGGCGTTGGGCGCGCTGGCGGCGATGTGGGCGACGCGGTTCAGCAGGTCTATGGCGAACCCCGCCACCTGAAGCGGCGGCCCGCCCAGGCCAAAGGGCGTCAACAGCGCGCCCAGCGCCAGTCCGGGC
>NZ_JANMBF010000040.1:0-19714 GCF_031360265.1 Phenylobacterium sp. | reverse complement strand
CGGTCCTTGAACTCCTCGTACTGGCGCTCGCGCTCGGCCTCGCGGACCTTTCCGGTGACCACCTGGCGGGCCATCTGGGTCTGCACCCGGCCGAACTCGAAGGGCGGCAGGGTCTCCTCATAGGTCTTTCCGACCACGGCCTCCTTGTCGGTGCGCTTGGCGTCCGACAGGCGCAAGATCCCTTGCGGCTCCTCGGCCGGGGTCTCCTCGCCGTCCTCGCCCACCACCACGCCATAGTCGGCGTCGTCGGCGACCACGGTGATCACCCGAATGATGGCGACCTCGCCGGTCTTCTGGTCGATCTTCACCCGGATGTCGTGCTCGGCGCCGTAGCGCGAGCGGGCGCCTTTCTGGATCGCCTCCTCGATCGCCTCGATGACGATTTCGCGGTCGATGGACTTCTCGCGCGCCACGGCGTCGGCGATCTGCAGCAGCTCAAGCCGATTGGCGGAAATGCCGGTGAGGCTCATGGGGGTCTTCCCTTACTCGGACGTCGGTTGTTGAGAATTTTGCGGGTCGGATTGCAGTCGCGCCGCGCGCAGGTCGGCGCCGCGCTTCATCAGTCGATCGGAGAGCACCAGCTTGGCCTCGAGGATCCAGGAAAACGGGATCAGCGCGGTCTCGGCCTCCCCCTCCAGGTCGACGGCGACCTGGCCGTCATCCACGCCGGCCAGCACGCCCTTGAAGCGCTTTCGCCCCTCGGCAAGGCGGTCCAGCTCCAGGCGCGCCTCGTGGCCCTGATAGGTTTCGAAATCGATCAGCCGGGTCAGCGGCCGGTCGACGCCGGGAGAGGAGACCTCCAGCGTATAGTCGCCGGCGATCGGGTCGGCGGCGTCCATGATCTCGGAGATGGCGCGGCTGAGGCGGGCGCAGTCCTCGACGTTCATGTCGCCGTCGGACGGACGCTCAGCCATGATCTGCAGCCGCCGCGCATGCTCGCCGCCCATCAGGCGCAGGCGCACGATGGCGTAGCCCGCCGCCTCGGCCACGGGGTCGAGCAGCTCCAGCAGTCCCAGATCCTCGGCGGTTCTCCCGCGCATGGCCTTGGCCTAGCCTCCGGCAAAGAAAAGAGCGGCCGGGCCGGAGCCCGCCGCTCGTAGGCGCCTTACAGCGCTAACGGACGATGTTGAGGCAGATATAGGCCAGGGCGAGGGGTTTGTCAGCCCTCAAGCGACTCAGGCCGTTCGCGGCCGACCACTGCGGTAAGTTGCGCCCCGAGCCGGATGGCCTGCGGCGGCCCATCGCCCTCGACATCGAAGCGCACAACGGCATCCTCGCCGCTCGCCACGACGATGTCAGCCGCCTCGCCGCGATAAATCCATCCGGCATGTGGCGCGACGGGGGAAAGCGCCTCGCCGCCGCGAACGAAGCCGAGCGCCTGAAGCGCTTTTCCTGCCTCGTCTGGATCGGCGGCGGTCAGCCAGACGCGGCGCAGGGCGGCGCCCTGACCGGCCGGCCGATCATAGAGACCGCCGTTGAAGATAGGCGAGGCCCAAGCCTGCGGCTCGGTCGCGTAGTCGATCACGAACATGACCGATAGAATGCCCTGGTCGCGGCGAAATGAGAGCAGCGACCAAGGCGAGGCGTCGGGTTTCTCAGGCGGGTACTCCGCCCGCGCCCGCCAGCCCTGCCGCCCGGCCAGCGCCTCGGCATCGCCAATTTTTCCAGCAAGCCCGAGCAAGGCGCGACCCTCCTCTGGCGCCTGGTGCACGTCGAGGAACGGGCCGTTGGAGAAGCGCACGCCGCGCGCCACCCGACAACCCTCCGGCGCAAAACCCTCGAGGATCGGCAGGCCGGTTGTCTCGGAAATCCGCGAGAGCGCGCTGTCGCGATCGGTGGTCCAAACCGGGATGTGATCAATTTCGAATATCAGACAGGAGTCTCCTTCGCTCCTTGAACCTCACGGTCCGATGCGAGCCTGCGGGTCCCGGCGTGTCAAGGACGTGCTCTCTTTCGCGCCGCCACCCCCATGCCTTCTTCTTGCTCGTCATGGCCCGGCTTGTCCGGGCCACCCAGGATCGCGGGAGAACGGGATTGCCAAAGGTGGCGCCGCCGCGTTCTTTTTCTTCATCGCGGAGATCATAGGTCGCCCGGACAGGCCGGGCGATGACGAGCTTTTTGGGGAACTGGGGCGTGCTGTGAACGCGGTCTACATCATGGCCAGCCGCAAGCACGGCACGCTTTATGTGGGCGTGACCAGCGAACTCTTGAACCGCGCCGGTCAGCACCGCGAGGGCGCCATCGAGGGGTTCACCCGCCAGTACGGTGTGAAGCGGCTCGTCTGGTACGAATGGCACGACGGGATCGAGGCGGCGATCCATCGCGAAAACGACTGAAGAAGTACAGGCGCGAGTGGAAGATCAACCTCATCGAGCGCGACAATCCCGACTGGGACGACCTCTTCCCGCAATTCTTCATCGAGGACGGGCCGCTGGCGCACCTGCAACCCCGGGAAGCGCCGATGTAGCGACTTCCGTCGGTCGATCGAATGGTCCAAAGACCGCGCCATCCTCTTTGTGTGTTTGAAAGGCCCTCCCATGGACCTCTCCAAGATCCCCGTCGGCGTGAACCCGCCCTATGACGTCAATGCGATCATCGAGATCCCGCAGGGCGGCGAGCCGGTGAAATATGAGATCGACAAGGCGTCGGGCGCCCTCTTCGTCGACCGGTTCCTGCACACGGCGATGTTCTATCCGGGCAACTACGGCTTCATTCCGCACACCCTGGCCGACGATGGCGACCCGATGGACATCATCGTGGTGGGGCAAACGCCCGTCGTGCCTGGCGCGATCATCAGGGCGCGGCCGATCGGCTGCCTGATGATGACCGACGAGGCCGGGGGCGACGAGAAGGTGCTGGCGGTGCCGGTGGACGCGCTGCACCCGTTCTATACCGGCGTCGACAGCTGGCGCGCCCTGCCCAACATCCTGACCGAGCAGATCGCCCACTTCTTCCAGCACTACAAAGACCTGGAAAAGGGCAAGTCGGTGAAGATCAGCGGCTGGGCCGAGCCGGAGCAGACCGCCGACCTGATCCGCGCGGCGATCCAGCGCTACAAGACGGCGGGCTGACCCCGCAGGAAATCGAGGAATACCGGCGCGCAGTCGCCGAGGCGCTTTTCCTCATAGCGGGTGGTGATGTGGTCGGCGGGCGGCGCGCGCCAGTCCGACGCCTGGACCGCCGTCCACCGGAAGGCCGGGTTGGCCAGCACCAGCGCCAGCGCCCAGTCCACATAGTGCGCCACGTCGCTGGCGAAGCGCAGCCGGCCGCCGGGCTTCAGCAACCGCGCCAGGTCCGCCACGCTGTCGGCCTGGAGAATCCGCCGCTTGTGGTGGCGGGTCTTGGGCCATGGGTCGGGGAACAGCACGAAGACGCGGTCAAGGCTGGCGTCCGGCAGCCGGGCCATCAGCTCGCGGACGTCGCCGTCGAGGACGCGGACGTTGGTAAGGCCGGCCTCGTCGATGTGGCGAAGCGCGCTGGCCACCCCGTTCTGAAAGGGCTCGGCGCCGAGGACCAGAGTGTCTGGATGAAGCCCCGCCTGGGCGGCCATGTGTTCGCCGCCGCCGAACCCGATCTCCAGCCAGACCCCCGCGGCGCCCGGCATCAGCGCGCGCGGATCGAAGGCCCCTGATGGCGGCCGCAGGGCGGGCAGCAGGGTCTCCATCAGCGCCGCCTGGCGCGGCTTGATGGTCCGCGTCTTCAGCCGGCCGTAGGACCGCAGCGGGGGGTGGGACTGACGCATCTCACGCCTCCTCTAAACGTCATGGCCCGGCTTGTCCGGGCCACCCATGATCTCAGCGACGGGCGTCGGCACGAGCGGCGCCGCTGCGGTACCATCTCCGAACACGGAGATCATGGGTCCCCCGGACAAGCCGGGGGATGACGTGCAAGACGAACGTGAGGCCCTATGCAAGGCCCTTCAGGGCGTCGGCCAGGTCGGTGCGTTCCCAGGAGAAGCCGCCTTCGTTGTCGGGCTGGCGGCCGAAGTGGCCATAGGCCGCGGTGCGGGCGTAGATCGGCCGGTTGAGGCTGAGGTGCTCGCGGATCGCGCGCGGCGTGGCGCCGCCGATCATCTCCGGCAGGGCCAGTTCCAGCTTGGCGGGATCGATCTCGCCGGTCTCATGCAGGTCGACGTAGAAGCTGAGCGGCTGGGCCACGCCGATCGCGTAGCTGATCTGGATGGTGCATTTGCGCGCCAGGCCCGCGGCCACCACGTTCTTGGCGAGATAGCGGCAGGCGTAGGCGGCCGAGCGGTCGACCTTGGTCGGGTCCTTGCCGGAGAAGGCGCCGCCGCCGTGCGGGGCCGCGCCGCCATAGGTATCGACGATGATCTTGCGCCCGGTAAGGCCCGCGTCGCCGTCCGGCCCGCCGATCTCGAAGCGGCCGGTCGGGTTGACGTACCACCGGGTCTTGCGGGTCAGGAGGCCCGAGGGAAAGACGCCCTCGACGTAGGGGCGAATGGCCTGTTCGATGCGCTTGGGCGTGGCCATGTGCAGGCCGATGCGCTTCTTGTGCTGGGTGGAGACAACGATCTGCAGCACTTCCACAGGGCGGCCGTCCTCGTAGCGCAGGGTGACCTGGCTCTTGGCGTCGGGCTCAAGCACGCCGCACTCGCCCGAGTGGCGGACCTCGGCCAGCTTGCGCAGGATCTCGTGGCTGTACTGCAGGGTTGCCGGCATCAACGCCGGGGTCTCGTCGCAGGCATAGCCGAACATGATGCCCTGATCGCCGGCGCCTTCGTCCTTCTTGGCGCTGGCGTCGACGCCCATGGCGATCTCGGCCGACTGCGGGTGCAGGTGGCAGGCGAATTTCGCCTTGGCCCAGTGGAAACCCTTCTGCTCGTAGCCGATGTCCTTGATCGCCTGGCGCACCTTGGGCTCCAGGGATTTGACGATGTCGCGGGTGATCGCCTTGTTCTCGGCCTTGGACCCGCCGGGGCGACCGGCGCGGACTTCGCCCGCCAGCACGATGCGGTTGGTGGTGACCAGGGTCTCGCAGGCGACACGGGCTTCCGGCTCGACGCTCAGGAAGGCGTCGACCACCGTATCGGAAATGCGGTCGGCGACCTTGTCCGGATGGCCCTCGGAGACGCTCTCGGAGGTGAAGATATAGTTGGAACGGCTCAAGGCGCTGGCTCCGGCATGGGATCACCGCCGGGGACGTCCGGGCGGTCGCTCTACAAGGGCGGCAAGCCTATAAAGAATTCTTTATGTGACGCCAAGCGCGTGCGCTTTTCGGGCGTATTTGCTCAGGTTTCGGGCAAATCCGGCTCGCCAGCCATGGCGCGCACCAGGTCGAGAACCCGCCGACGCACCTTGCCCCTGGGGATTTTCGGGAAGATGGCGGCCAGTTCGATGCCCTCCGGCGTCATCAGGAAATCCTGCATCGACGCGCGCGGCAGGTTCGACCCCGGCGCTTCCACCGCGTCGCTGAGGCCCTCATAGAAATAGGCGATGCCGGTGGAAAGCGCGCGCGCGGTCTCCCAAAGCTTCGAGGCGCTGACCCGGTTGGTCGCCCGCTCGTACTTTTGCACCTGCTGGAAGGTCAGGCCGATGGACTCGGCCAGCTTCTCCTGACTGATCCCAAGTTCCTTACGGCGCATCCGGATGCGAAGGCCCACGTGCCGGTCCACCGGATTGGGGCCCTGATCGGTGTCCACGAGTTTGTCCATGCCGTCCCAGACTCAAGCCGCCGGACAGGCCGAAAGCCCGGAAGCCGCCTCAACAAATCAAGATCGGCGAACACGATAGGCCACCGCGGCCAGGGCGGACAAGAGCAGCATGACGGCCAAGGCGAGATCGCCGCCGCGGCTGAAGGGCGTCGGCGGCAGGGCGGCGGGCAACGCTGCGTCAATGACCCCAAAGCCGCCCAGGCCGATCCGTGCGCCGGGAAGGATGCGGCCATAGGCGTCGATCACCGCGGAGACGCCGGTGGGCGTGGCGCGGACGATCGGCAGGCCCTCCTCGATGGCGCGGTAGCTGGCGATGTTCAGGTGTTGCCAGGGTCCCGACCCGGCTCCGAACCAGGCGTCGTTGGAGACATTCAGGATCCAGGCCGGACGTCGACCCGCGCGCCGGGCGCTGGCGCGGGTGACACCGGGGAACAGCGCCTCATAGCAGATCAGCACCTGCACCGGCGCGAACCCCGGCAGAGCCAGGGGGCGCGAGGGCGGGCCGGCGCTGAAATCGTCGGGCATGTGCACGAGGCTGCGGAACCCGACCTTCGTCGCCAGGTCGCCGGAGGGCATATATTCGCCGAACGGCACCAGGTGATGCTTGTCATAGACGCCGGTGACCCGCAGCGCGTCGGCGTCGCGCCGGAAGGCGACGAGGCTGTTGAAGTAGCGGGTCTGCCCGCCCGCTCCGGCCTGCGCGCGGTTGGCGCCCATCAGCAGGGTCTGGCCGGGCGCGATGGCGGCGGCGAGCCGCGCGGCATAGGGCGAGCCCGGTGCGAGCAGGTCGTCGATCACGGCCGGCAGGGCGCCCTCCGGCCAGATGACGATAGCCGGCGCGGTGGCGGCCGGGCGGCGGGTCAGGTCGACGTAGGTCTGCAGAACCAGGCTGAGGTTCTCCGGCTTCCACTTGTCCTTCTGGTCGATGTTGGCCTGCACCACGCGGATGACCGGCGCGCCGGCGAGCGGCCTCGCCGCGCCGGCCAGACGGTGGAGCCCGAAGCCGTAGAGGCCAGCCAGGGCGAGCGCGGCGCAGGCCAGGGCGACAAGCCGGTCCCGCGAGGGCGCCTTGCGCAGCAGCAGGGCAGGGGCGGCGGCGACGGCCACGGTGATCCAGGTCAGGCCATAGGCGCCGACGAGGGCGGCGGCCTGCGACGGGGCCGAGCCCGCCCGCCAGGTCTCGCCCGGCAGGTCCCAGGGAAAGCCGGTGAGCACATGGCCGCGCAGCCACTCGAAACCCGCGAGACAGCCGGCGAAGAGCAGCACGGAGGCTGCGCCGCGCGGCCTGAGCCAGCGATAGAGCCCCGCCGCGCCCGCCCAGAACAACGCCAGGCCTGCGGCCATCAGCACCAGGGCGAAAGGCGCCATCCAGCCCTGTTCACGCGCGTCGACCATGAACGGCTCGGTGATCCACCAGACCGCCACGGCGAAATAGCCCACCCCGCCCAGCCACCCGCGCAGCAGGGCCGACCACACAGGCCTGTCGCCCTCGGCGTCGATCAGCGCCAGCAGCAGGGCATAGCCCAGCAGCCCGGGCAGGACCCCGAACGGCGGGTGCGCCAACCCGGCCGCGGCGCCCGACAGCAACGCCAGCGCGCGGCCCGTCCATCCCCGCATCCAGTCTCTTGACCCGGTCATCGGTGGCGTCAGGCCGGCGGCGCGGCGTCGACCGTCATGCGGCGCACCCTGACGCGCTTCACCCGGCGCGGGTCGGCAGCGAGCACCTCGAGGGTGAAGCCGCCCGGATGGACGATGGTCTCGCGCCGCTGAGGCACATGGCCGGCCAGGGCGTTGACCAGACCGGCGACGGTGTCGATCTCTTCGTCCAGGTCGGGCGGCGCCAGATCGACGCCCTCGCCCAGCGCGGCCTCCAGGCCCTGGAGCGGGGTGCGCCCATCGACCACCCAGCCGTCGGCGTCCTGGGTGATCGGCGAGAATCCGTCGTCGGCCGCGTCGTCGTGCTCGTCGGCGATCGCGCCCACCAGGGTCTCCAGCAGATCCTCCAGCGTCACCAGGCCGTCGGTGCCGCCGAACTCATCGATCACCAGCGCCATGTGGGTCTGCCGCGCGCGCATCTGGCCCAGGAGTTCGGAGGCGCGCATGGAGGCCGGCACATAGAGCACCGGCCTGACAAGGTTGTGACGACCGATCAGCACCCGGTCGGCGGGCTGGGGTTTGCGCGCCTTGCGGGCCAGGAGCTTGAAGACGTCCTTGACGTGGACCACGCCCACCGGTTCGTCGAGGGTCTCCTTATAGACCGGCATGCGACTGTGCTCGGCCTCGACGAAGCGAGCGACCAGTTCGGAGAACGGGCAGTCGCAGGCCACGGCGACGATGTCGGCGCGCGGCTGCATGACGTCATCGACGCGCAGGTCCTGGAAGGCGCGGGCCTGGCTGACCAGTTCACCGGTGGCCGCGGTCGGCGGCTCCGGCGCCTGCGGGTCGGGCGCGGCGGCGCGCTGGCGCAGCCGGTCGAACAGCGACAGCACGCCCCAGCCCTTGCGGGGGGTTTCGGGTCCGGGCGCGGGCGCGGCGTCGGCCATGATCTCCCTCAGCCAGCCTCATAGGGATCGGCGATCCCCAGTCCGGCCAGGATAGCGCGCTCGAGACCCTCCATCGCGGCGGCCTCGTCGTCGCGGATGTGATCATAGCCCAGAAGGTGCAAGACCCCATGGGCCACGAGGTGCTGAAGATGATGCGCAAGGGATTTGCCCTGGTCGGCGGCCTCGCGGGCGCAGACGCCGTGGGCCAGGGCGACGTCGCCGAGGAACCGTTCCGGGTTGGCCGGAGCCGGGAAGCTGAGCACGTTGGTCGGCCTGTCCTGGCCGCGGAAGCGCGCGTTGAGGTCACGCACGGTCTCGTCATCGGTGAGCAAGATGGTGACATGGCGCTCAAAAGCCCTCTCCCCCTTGCGGGGAGAGGGTTGGGTGTGGGCGTGTGCGCTCCGGATAGCAGGACGGACGCCGGCAGTCGGCGGATCGCCCCCGAACGCGGCGCTGGCGCCCCCACCCCCGACCCCTCCCCGCGAGGGGGAGGGGAGCAGGAGCGCAGCTTTGCCTGCCACCTGCACCAGCCCCACGGCGTCGGGCAGCGCCCGGGTCCAGGCCGGATCCTCGATCTCGACGTCGATCAAAGGGAGCGCCTGGACTCCGACCCGACGGTCTTGGCCGCGTCGGCGTCGTAGGCGCGGACGATGCGCTCCACCAGGGGGTGGCGGACCACGTCGGCGGCGGTGAAGCGGATGATGTCGATGCCCTTGACGCCCTCCAGCAGGCCGACAGCGTGGGCCAGGCCGGAATCGCGCGGATTGACCAAGTCGATCTGGGTCGGGTCGCCGGTGACCACCATGCGCGCGCCCTCGCCCAGCCGGGTCAGCACCATCTTCATCTGCAGGCGGCTGGTGTTCTGCGCCTCGTCGACGATAACAAAGGCCTGGCTGTGCGTGCGGCCGCGGAGGTAGGCGTTCGGGGCGACCTCGATCTCGCCCTTGTCGCGGCGGCGCCGCAGCTGCTCGGCGCCCAGGATGTCGGTCAGCGCCTCCCAGACAGGGGCCATATAGGGATCGACCTTCTCGCCGAGGTCGCCGGGCAGGAAGCCCAGCCGCTCGCCCGCCTCGACGGCGGGGCGCGAGACGATCAGCCGGTCGACCTCGCCGCGCAGCAGCAACCCCGCGCCGTGCGCCACCGCCAGGAAGGTCTTGCCGGTGCCGGCCGGACCCAGGCCGAACACCAGTTCGTTGCGAGCCAGCGCCTGCAGATAGTCGGCCTGCATGGCGGTCTTCGGCGCCACCTGGCCGCGACGGCCCACCGGCAGGTTTCCAGGGCCGGGCGCGCCGGTCCGCGCATTGCCGATGGCCACGCGGACGTCGGCCTCGGCGATCTCCAGGCCCTGGTCGGCGCGCGTGGCGATGGCCTGAACGGCCTGCTTGGCCTGGGCGCGGCTCTTGGCGTCGCCGGACAGCGAGACCCCGCCGCCGGGGGTTTCCAGCAGCACCCCGAAGGCGTCCTCGATCAGGGCGGCGTGGCGGGAGTTGGCGCCGGCCACCGCGCGGGCGGCGGCGTCGGTAAGCGTGATGAATTCCGGGGCGCGGCTCAAGCGGGCTCCAACTGTGGCTGCACGAGCGCGCCGGCCAGGCTCATCCTGGCGGCCGCCTCGATCCGCACCGGAACGATCTGGCCGATCAGACGATCCGGGGCCAGCGCATGGACGGCCTGCAGATAGGGGCTGCGGCCGATCAGCTGGCCGGGGTGGCGGCCCTTGCGCTCGAACAGCACCGGCAGGATCCTGCCCACCTGGCTCTCGTTGAAGGCGCGGGCCTGGGCGTCCAGCAGGGCGTTGAGGCGGGCCAGCCGCTCATCCTTCACCGCCTCGGCCACCTGGCCCGGCATGGCGGCGGCGGGCGTGCCGGGGCGGCGCGAGTATTTGAAGCTGAAGGCCCCGGCGTGGCCGACCTCGCGGACCAGGGCCAGGGTGGCCTCGAAATCCGAGTCCCGTTCGCCGGGGAAGCCGACGATAAAGTCGCCGGAGATGGCGATGTCGGGCCGCGCCGCGCGGATCGCCTCGATGGTCGTCAGGTAACTCGAAGCCGTGTGGGCGCGGTTCATGGCCTTGAGGATGCGGTCCGAGCCGGACTGCACCGGCAGGTGCAGATAGGGCATCAGCTCGGCCACCTCGCCGTGGGCGGCGATCAGGGCCGCGTCCATGTCGCGCGGATGGCTGGTGGTGTAGCGGATGCGGTCGAGGCCGGGGATCTTCGCCAGACGCCGGACCAGCCCGGCCAGCCCGCCTGCTCCCGAATAGGCGTTTACGTTCTGGCCCAGCAGGGTGACCTCGCGCACGCCCTGGGCGGCCAGATCGCGGGCCTCTGCCTCGATGGCGTCGGGCGCCCGCGAATATTCGCCGCCGCGCGTATAGGGCACCACGCAGAAGGTGCAGAACTTGTCGCAACCCTCCTGCACCGTCAGGAAAGCGGTGACGCCGGTGGGCCGGCGCTCCGGCAGCGCATCGAACTTGGCCTGGGGCGCGAAGTCGGCGGCCAGCCGCTCGCCCCGGGCGCGGTGGGTGCGGGCGATCAGCTCGGGCAACTGGTGATAGGCCTGCGGGCCGACCACCAGGTCCACGGCCGGCTGGCGGCGCATGATCTCCTCGCCCTCGGCCTGGGCGACGCAGCCGGCGACCGCGATGGTCATGACGGAGCCGTCCTCGGCGGCCCGGGCCTGTTTGAGTTCCTTCAGCTTGCCAAGCTCGGAATAGACCTTCTCGGTGGCCTTCTCGCGAATGTGGCAGGTGTTCAGCACCACCAGGTCGGCCTGGTCGGGCGTATCGGTCATGGCATAGCCCAACGGGGCCAGCACATCGGCCATCCGCTCGCTGTCATTGACGTTCATCTGACAGCCGTAGGTCTTGATGAAGAGGCGCTTGGTGAGCGCGGGCGCGGACATGGCTGGGTTATGGGGTTGCGGCGTGGGCGGTGCAAGTTCGGCAGTCTATTAGCGCATGCTACAGATCGACCGAGGTCGATGCTTCGGAGAATGTCCGTGTGGCTTAACCCGCTGTCCAATCTGATGAGTTTGCTCTCGCTCGCAGCAGGCCTGTCGGGTGGACTCGCTGCGGGTTGGTGTGTTGGGTCAACGCGCTGGTCGAACAGGGCTCTACGGCTTTGCCTTTCCGGACTTGGGACCGTCATCGGCTATCTGTTTGCCGGATTGGCGCTCATGACATTTGGGTGGTTCGGCGCTTTTGCGGGGTACGCTATCAATGGCTGGATCGGCAGATCGATAGATCAAGTCATGGTGGTGTCCGTAACGGTGGCGATAAGCGTTGCCTTCGGTTGCGCGCTCTCAGCGGCCATCGTTTGCGGCGTGTGCTTGGTTGCCATCCAAGGCGCACGGGCAGCAAAGAAAAGGTTACCGCTGAGGTAACGCAATACCTAACTTGAAACTCTACGTCTCTTCGATCGGCATGCCGTAGAGTTCCAGCCGGTGGTCCACCAGGCGGTAGCCGAGCTTGCGGGCGATGGCTTCCTGAAGGGCCTCGATCTCGGCGTCGACGAATTCGACGACCTGGCCGGTCTTCATGTCGATCAGGTGGTCGTGATGGGTCTCGGGGTGCTCCTCATAGCGCGAGCGGCCGTCGCGGAACTCGTGGCGGGTGATGATGCCGCTTTCCTCAAACAGGCGGACGGTGCGGTAGACCGTGGCGATGGAGATGTGCGGATCGACGGCGTGGGCGCGGCGGTGCAGTTCCTCGACGTCGGGATGATCGTGCGCCTCGGAGAGTACGCGCGCGATCACCCGGCGCTGCTCGGTCATGCGCATGCCCTTCTCGACGCAGAGCTTTTCGATGCGGTCCGACACGAGCGGGCTTCCAACTCCTGGGTTCAATCCTAGGTCTAGGCGGCGGCGCGCGTCAGGTCGAGGCGCATCACCAGGGCGTCGGTGGTTCCGGCTGGGCCACGGTCATAATAGGCCTTGCGCAGGCCGGCGCGGGCAAAGCCCATCAGTGCGTAAAGGGTGATGGCGGCGTCGTTGTCCACCGCGACCTCGAGGAAGGCCGACGCCGTGCCGGCCTGGCGCGCGACATCGAGCGCCGCGAGCATCAGGGCCAGGGCGACGCCGCGCCGCCGCGCCGGCGGGGCGACGCCTACCGTCAGCACCTCCACCTCGCCACCGGCCATGCGGCAGAGGATCACGCCCAGGGCCTCGTCGGCATCGTCGGCGAGGAAGCCATAGATACCCTCGCCCTCCAGCAGGTCCTCGAACTCGTCCTCGCGCCACGGCCTGTCAAAGGCCAGGGCGTGGGCGACAGCCATGGCTTCGCATTCCGCGGCGGTGGCGCGCACCAATCTCATGGGGCCAGCCTCACGCCGGCAGCCTGGCGTCGGGCGCGCGCAGGTAGAGCGGCCGCAAGGGACCGGGCTGGCGGCCGGCGGCCAGGCGCGCGACCTGCCGCGCGTCGGCGCCCTCAGCGTCGATCACCATGGCCCCGCGCGCCAGATCGGCCAGCAGGGGCGCCCCGGAACCGACCAGGGTGAATGGCCGGCCCAGGGACAACTCGGCGATCCGCGCCGCCGCGGTCTCGGCGCTGACGGCGTCGGGCGCCATCAGGGCGCGGCCGTCCTCGAACGCCTGCAGATAGACCTGGCCCCGGCGCGCGTCGATCACCGGGAACACCAGGCCGGAGCCCTCGGCGGCCAGGGCCTCCAGCGTGCCGATCCCCACCGCCGGGAGGTCGAGCGCCAGGGCCAGGCCCTTGGCGAAGGCGATGCCGACGCGCAGGCCGGTGAACGATCCCGGTCCGACGGTGACGGCAATCCGGGCCAGCCGGTCGAAGCCTATGCCCGCCCGCGCCATCACGTCGCGCGCCATCGGGGCCAGCCGCTCCTGATGGCCGCGCGCCATCACCTCGCGCGCCGAGCCCAGCATGCGCTCACCCTCAAGGACAGCGACGGAACAGCTGGAAAGGCAGGTGTCGAGCCCGAGCACGATCATCGGGCGGCGCTACACGATCCGGATAGCGGCTTAAAGAACTTGTTCGACCCCGGTGACCTCGGGAACATAATGCTTGAGCATGTTCTCGACCCCGGCCTTCAGCGTCGCCGAGGAGGACGGGCAGCCCGAGCAGGCGCCGCGCATGTTCAGATAGACCACCCCGGTGCGTTCGTCGAAGCGCGAGAACAGGATGTCGCCGCCGTCCTGGGCCACGGCCGGGCGGATGCGGGTGTCGAGCAGATCCTTGATCTCGGCGACCACCTGGGCGGTCTCGCCCTCATAGACGCCCTCGTCATGGCCTCCGGCCGCGTCATCTGCACCGGCGAACAGCGGCTGGCCGGAGGTGAAGTGATCCATGATCGCCGCCAGGATCGGCGCCTTCAGGTGCGCCCAGTCGTGGGCCTCGCCCTTGCCGACAGTCAGGAAGTCCGGGCCGAAGAACACCCGGGTGACGCCCTCGATATCGAACAGCTCTACGGCCAGGTGCGAGACGGCGGCGGCCTCGGGGTCGCGGAAGTCGCGGGTGCCTTCGCCCATGACATCGCGTCCGGGCAGAAATTTCAGCACTTCCGGGTTCGGCGTGGCTTCGGTCTGGATGAACATGGGGCAGATGTGGCGTGCTGGAGAGAAGGATGCAAGTTCACTGTCATCCCTCTCCGTTTCGGGGAGGGTGACGAAGCGAAGCCGAGACGGGTGGGGCCGCGTGGGCCAATGTGCTGAGTCAGTGCTTGGACGCGATTCCTCCACCGTGATCGCTGCGCGATCTGTCCCTCTCCTCAATGTATGGACCGGAATAAGAGATGAAGCTTCTCCCCGTCGATGACGCCCGCGCCGCCATGCTGGCGGAGATCGCGGTCCTGCCGGCGCAGCGTGTGCCGCTGGCGCGGTCGATCGGCCGGGTGCTGGCCGAGGATGTCGCTGCGGTGCGTGACCAGCCGCCGTTCGCGGCCTCGGCCATGGATGGCTGGGCGATGCGCGGGGCCGACACGCCGGGCGCCCTGCGGATCGTCGGCGAGAGCGCCGCGGGTCACGGCTATGAGGGCTCGGTCGGCGCGGGCGAGGCGGTGCGGATCTTCACCGGCGCGGCCCTGCCGGACGGCTGCGACGCCATCGTCATCCAGGAGGACGCCCAGCGGGAGGGCGACACGGTGCGCGTGCCGCGGGTTGCGGCGGGTCACTACGTCCGACCAGCCGGCGGCGACTTCAAGGCCGGCGCGGCATTGCTGGCGAGGGGCCAGCGGGTCGACCCCTGGCGGCTGTCGCTGGCGGCCTCGGCCGGGCTGGCCGAGGTGGCGGTCCACGCCCGGCCCCGCGTGGCGCTGATCTCCACCGGCGAGGAGATCGTCGAGGCGCCGGCAACGCCCGGACGCTATCAGATCTACGACTCCGGGGTCCCGGCGATCGCCGCGATGATCGAGGGCTGGGGCGGGCTGGCGCTGCGCGCCCGGCCGGTGCGCGACGACCTCGACGCGGTGATCGAGGCGCTCCGCGCCGCCGAGGCGGATCTGATCGTCACCGTGGGCGGGGCTTCGGTGGGCGACCACGACCTGGTGCGCGCGGCCGCCCAGGCGCTCGGCCTGTCGCTGCGCGTCGAAAGCGTCGCGGTGCGGCCGGGCAAGCCGACCTTCTTCGGAGTGCTGGGCGATGGCCGCCGGCTACTGGGGCTGCCGGGCAACCCGGCCTCGGCCTTTGTCTGCGCCGAGATGTTCCTGCACCCCATCGTCAACGCCTATCAGGGAGCCCCCAGCGCACCGGCGACGATCGCCGCGCGGCTGGCCAGTGACCTGGCGGCCAACGGCCCGCGCGAACACTGGCTGCGGGCCAAGCTCAGCTATGCCGACGGCTCGGTGACCGTGCGGCCCTATGGCGATCAGGATTCGTCGCTGGTCAGTGTCTTTGCCCTGTCCGACGCCCTGCTGCGCCGGCTGCCGGGGGCGGAAGCCGCGTCGGCCGGAACCGCCGTCGAGGTGCTGCCGCTGGCGCGCGCATAGCGCAGGGCCATGATCTCACCGATCACCGAGACCGCGACCTCCCAGGGCGCCTTGCCGCCGATGTCGAGGCCGATCGGCGCGCGCAGCTTGGTGAAATCGGTCTCGGGCGCGCCCTCCGCGCGCAGCGGCGCGAGTCGGTCGGCGATCCTGCGCCGGGCGCCCAACAGGCCGACATAGCTCGCCGCCGACGGCAGGGCCGCGCGCAGGGCCGCGCGATCGGTCTCCAGGTCGTGGGTGGCGATGGCGATGGCGGTCCAGGCGTCGACGCCGACGGCGGCGAAGGCGGCTTTCGGCTCATCGCGGCGGTAGCCGACGCCGGGGATCGGCGGGCCGTCCGGGGGCCCCTTGGGTCGCACCAGGGTGGTTTCGAACTCGCTTTGCGCGCCCAGCTGGGCGATGGCCAGGGCCGTGGGGTCGCCACCGACCACGATCAGCCGCGGAACCGGATCGTGCCGGCGCACCAGCCGCGCTTCGGGCCAGGGTTCGACCTCCGTCCCGCACAGGCGGGTCACGCCGTCGCTGACCCAGACCACTGGGCGTCGCTCAAGCCGGGCGGCCAGCAGCTGGCTGAGCGCGGGATCGTCGGCGGCGACGCGTTCGATGAAGATCTCGATCCGCGCGCCGCAGAGCAGCTGGATATCCGGCCAGGGGCTGCCCTGGCCATAGACCAGGGTGCGTGGGACGCCGTCCGTCAGGCAGGCGAAGGCGTGGTCGGCCACGTCGGATTCCACGCAGCCGCCGGAGAAGTAGCCGGCGGTGATCCCGGGCGCGAAGACCATCTGGGTCCCGACCGGCCGGGGACCGCCGCCCTCCACCCCCACCAGGGTCGCCAGCGCGCAGGCCACGCCCGCCTCGCACGCCTGGCGCAGGGCCGGCCTCACGTCGTCGGTCAGGCCGAACAGGGGCCACTCGGGCAGGGACCGTCTCGCGGAGTCTGGCACGTCAGGAATTTAACCCCTCGGAAACGCCCTGGATACGAGTTCTTAGGCATCCTTGTCCCAAGATGGCGGCTCATAGGGACTGCTCCAAGCCTCAGCCGCATCCATGACCTCACCGATCAACAAGCTGGGCCTCGGCTCCGGGCAGTTCGGCCTCGATCAGCAGGTCGGCGCGCGTGGCCGCCCGCGCGACGCCGAAGCCCGCGAAATCCTGGCCATCGCCGCCCGGTCCGGCCTTGGCGTGCTGGAGGTGGGTCGCCACCCGAGCGCCGCCGAAATCACCCTGGGCCAGGTGCTGCCCAAACCCAATCCGTTCCGCCTCACCGTCACCACCGTGCGCCCCGATCGCGGCGCCGACTTCGCCGAGGCCGAGATCCGCGCCCAGTTCGCCCGGCTGGGCGTCGCCAGCGTCGATGCGATCCTGGCGCCCTCAGCCACCGACCTGTTCAGCCCGCATGGCCCCGAGCTCTGGGACCGCCTGCGCAAGCTCAAGGACGCGGGGCTGTGCAAGAAGATCGGGGTCTCGGTCTACGCCTCCGACGATCCGGTGGGCCTGGCGCGGCGGTTCAAGCCGGACGTGGTGCAGGCCCCGGCCTCATTGCTGGACCAGCGCCTCCTGATCGACGGCACGCTGGCTGAGCTCGCGGGTTCGGGAATCGAGGTGCACCTGCGTTCGATCTTCCTCAACGGCCTGCTGTTCCTGCCGCCCGACCGGGCGCCCAACCATCTGAAGGCCGCCGCCGGCCGGATCAGCCGCGCGCGCCGGCTGATCGCCGAGGGCCGGTCCGATCCGTTGCAGGCCGCGCTCGGGTTTGCGCTGTCGCGGCCGGAGGCGTCGCAGGTGCTGGTGGGCGTGGCCTCGGCCGCCGAGATGTCCGCCGTGGTCGCCGCCGCCATGAGCCCGCCCCCGGACCTCGACTGGGACGAGATGGCGCTCGATGACCCCGTGGCGCTCGACCCCCGCGCCTGGGCCGCGGCCTAGACCAGCGCCGTCCTGTAGAGCGCCGACAGCTCGGTCCACGCGCGCTCCGCGCCGGCCTCGTTGTAGACGGCGCTGCCCTTGACGCACCAGCCGTGGGCGCAGCCGTCATAGACCTCGACCTTGCCGGGAACCTTGGCCGCGGCGAAGGCCGCCTTCAGCACATCCTTGGCGTCGGGCTGGGCCTTGTCGTCGTTGTCGGCGACGGCAGTGTAGACCGCAGCTTTCATCTTCGGGATCAGGTTGTGCGGGCTGGTCGGATCGGCGTGGTCCTTCATCACCAGCCCGCCGCCGTGGAACGTCGCCGCCGCGCCGACCCGGCCGGGGACCTTCGCCGCCGTCCGATAGGTCAGCGGACCGCCCATGCAATAGCCCTGCACGCCCACCTTCTTCTTGCGATTGGTCTGCGGCTGGGCGTCGAGGAAGGCGATATAGGCCTCGGCGTCACGGTCGATCCCGTCATTGGTCATTGCCTGGCGATAGCCCATCACCCGGGCGCGATCCTCAGGCTTGCTGAAGTCGAAGCCGGGGGTCGCCACCACACCGTGCGCCGAGCGGTAGAAGGGGTTGGGGACCAGCACCACATAGCCCTGGCTGGCCAGCCGGCGACCCATGTCGCGGAAGGCGGGTCGCAGACCGGCGATATCGGTACAGATCAGCACCGCGGGCCAGGTCCCCTTGCCGGTGGGATAGAACAGCGCCGCGTCGGCCGCGCCGTCGGCGGTCTGCACGGTGACGTCGGTCTCCGTGACGCCGGTCTGCGCGTGGGCGGCGGAGCCCAGACCGGCCACGGCGGCGGTCATCAGGCCAAAGGTCCGGCGCGAGACGCTGGGATCGTGAATCAGGCCTACGTGGATGTCGTCGTCGCACATGTCGCGATCCTCCGGTTCTTCGCCGCGAAAGGGTGGCCGCCAGTGTTGCGGGGTTATTTCCGAAAGGACAGCCCCTAAGTCCAGGCCCCGTAAGGGTCAACGAAGGGTTTGCCGAGCGCTTCGGCGACGGCGGGATGGGTGAGCTGGCCCTTCAGCACATTGAGGCCGCGCGCCAGGTGCTTGTTCCGGGTGAGGGCGCCCAGGCCCTGGTCGGCCAGCTGCAGGCCGAACGACAAGGTGGCGTGGACCAGGGCCTCCGACGAGGTGCGGGGCGCGGCGCCTGGCATGTTGGCCACGCAATAGTGGACGACGCCGTCGACGGTGTAGGTCGGGTCCGCATGGGTGGTCGGCCGGCTGGTCTCGAAACAGCCGCCCTGGTCGATGGAGACGTCGACCAGCACCGAGCCCGGCTTCATCTTCGCAAGATCGGCCTTACGGATCATCTTCGGGGCCGAGGCGCCGGCGGTCAGCACCGCGCCGATCACCACGTCGGCCTTGAGAATCTCCTCGTCCACCGCATCCTGGGTGGAATAGCGGGTCAGGATGCGGCCCTGGAACATGTTGTCGAGCTCGCGCATGCGCGGGATCGAACGCTCGACGATCACCACCTCGGCGCCCAGGCCCGCGGCCATCCGCGCGGCGTTCATGCCGACCACCCCGCCGCCCAGCACGACGATGCGGGCGGGCGGCACGCCGGGCACGCCGGAGAGCAGGAGGCCCATGCCGCCGTTGTGCTTGAGCAGGGTCTCGCCGGCGGAGAAGACGGCGATCCGGCCGGCCACTTCGGACATGGGCGCTAAGAGCGGCAGGCCGCCCGCCGCGTCAGTCACCGTCTCATAGGCGATGGCCGCGCAGCCCGACGCCAGCAGGCCGTCGGCCTGGGCCGGATCGGGCGCCAGGTGCAGATAGGTGAAAAGGATGTGTTTGTCGGTCAGCCGCGCCCACTCCACCGCTTGCGGCTCCTTGACCTTGACGATCAGCTCGGCGCCGGAGAACACGGCCGCCGCGTCGGCGACGATCTTCGCGCCCGCACGCCGGTAAGCCTCGTCGGGATAGCCCGCGCCCGCGCCGGCGGTCTTCTCGACGATCACCTCGTGGCCGTGACTGACATATTCGCGCACAGCTGTGGGGGTGAGGCCGACGCGATATTCGTCCGGCTTGATTTCACGGGGCACGCCGACGCGCATGGAAGCCTCCTTCGGGGTGGGATCTTGCTTGACGGCCAGGGTCTGAGGGCAGGCGCTCCTTTCGTCAACCGCAGACTGCGAGCCAGGCTTCGGCGGACGGAACCGGCGGCCTGGAGTCAGCCCGGCGACCCCGACGCCTCTGGCCCTGACCCGGCCGACGCCACCCTCGGCGGACGTCGCCGGGGGCGCCGAACTCTGCATGGAATGCCCCACAATTCCCCTGCCATCCCGGCCGCAAGCCTGCGCCCGCAGGTTGGAGAGCCGGGACCCTGGGGCCAACGCAAGCGGCTCTGGCTCCCGGATCGGCTTTTCAGCCGTCCGGGATGACAGAGTTTTGGTGTTCGGGAGTTCTGGAAGTTGCTGAGGCGCGGTCGCGGGGACCCGCCGATCAGGAGGTGTCGGCGGGCGGCGGCGGGGCGTCGTGGCCGTTGGGGCGCGCGCCCGGGGTAGGGCCAGGCTCCGGCGGCGCGGCCGAGGCCACAGCCTTGTGCGGCGCCAGCACGGCGTTGGCCCTGGCGGCTTCCACCGCGAGCTCTTCGCAGAGCCGGGCGATCAGCTGGTCGGGGTCGAGGTCGAGGAAGTCCTC